>CASFAA010000216.1 GCA_949292505.1 uncultured Oscillospiraceae bacterium | reverse complement strand
GAGCCGGTGGACTTCTGGCCGGCGGAGGAGGGCGGCATCCTTGTCTACCAGCGGGACGGGACGGCGGTCAAAGCCAAGCTGAGCGGGCATCCACAGACGCGCGCCGGGCTGGCGTATAAGCCGCACTGGGCGAGCTGCACGCGGAAAAGCAAGCGCGCCGCGCCGGTGCGCAAGCCCACGCCGGCACAGCTCGCCATACGCGAGCAGATAAAAAAAGAGCGGGCCGCGCGCGAGGCGCGAGAGGCCAAAGAGGCCGCAAAGAGAGAGGCCGCAAGGCTCCTCCGTGAGGCGGAGGAGCGGCAGGAGCGGCTTTTTTAAGGAGGACAGAAGATGTTCGTTTGCGACGACCGGTGCAGAGAGTGCCGGAGCTTTGATTGGGACGCGCAATGCTGCGGTTACCTCTACAAGCACAGCGAAAAAGCCGATGACAAGAGCCGCGGGCGCGTTGTCCGCCGGCGGAACGGGCGGCGGGTTATGGTGTACGCCAACCCCTGCGACAAGTTTGAGCCCTGCGACGGCACGGCGAACGCGCCGGGGTCCATCAATTTTGAGAGCGGGCCGGTGAAACGGAAAAAGGAGCGGCCGCGCTGCCGCACGCTCAAGGACTTCCCGGAGCGGAACGAGCTCTACCGCCGCGGACTCACGGACGAGCAGATGGCCGAACGCCTGGGCCTCAAGCCCACGGGTATACGGAACTGGCGGAATAAGCGAGGTTTGCCCATGAACGGCGCGGCTCAGGGCAATCACGGCTTCGAGCGGTCGGGCTGCGCCTCGCATGAGATACACATGGCGCTCTATGAGCGAGGTCTCACGGACAGGCAGATGGCCGAGCGGCTGGGGATTACGACAGGCGCGGCGAACAGCTGGCGATTGAGAAGAAATCTCGAAAAGCACTAGGAGGATGAAAATGGTAAATATAAACAAGGTTACGGCGCTTAATCTGGCGCGGAAGCTCCATCCCGAGCTCACGGACGAGCGGGACGCAACCTTCCTGCGCTATACAGATACGCGGTTTGGGCTTCTGTTCCGGCTGCCCGAGGATACAAAGTATCACGAGCTGATACTCTCGGGCGACAAGGGCCTCGACTACCTCGACGAGACATGGTGGATGGACGAGAACGGCAAGCCGCACATACAAGGAAAGTGGATAAGCATGAACGAGGCGGAGCAGCGTGAGCTCGGCTTCCTGACAGGTGGAGCGGACAATGGCGAAGCGGACGCTGCCGAATAAGGCGCAGCTGTGCGCACTCGCCGGCGCGCTCACGGGGCCGATGCCGTCCATGCGCAGCGTGGCAGATACCCGTCATCCGGGCGGGAACGCCTGCGGACTGGACTACCGCGAGGAGGGGCGGCGGCACAGAATCACGTACTCCATCACGCTCAGCGGTTCCCCGACGCTGAGGCACATAATTTATGTGCCTCAGCCGAATGGGGACGAAAAGCTCGTTTTGGACGAGCTTATTGAGATACCGACAAAGTCAAGGTTCAAGGAGGTGCTGGCATGAATAACTATACGCTCGCCATTAACGACGGCGTGGAAGTCGACCTCATCTATGTCAAGGCGATGGAGCGCTGGGGCCGGGACGCACAGATTGTCAAGGCCGCGGAGGAGATGGCGGAGCTCTCCGCCGTACTGCTCAAGTACGTGAATACGGACGAGAAGCAGCGGTCTTCGCTGGTGGAGCACATCCGCGAGGAGATGGTGGATGTGGAAATCATGCTCGAACAGCTGGGGCTCGTATTCGGCGACAACTACGACGAGTACCTTTTCAAGCTCTGGCGGCTCTCGCGCCGGCTGGGGATTAAAGCGGGGCTGGACGGTGAGGACGACGGAGAGGGATGATGACGCATCTATCCCTCTTCTCGGGCATAGGCGGCCTCGACCTCGCCGCGGAAATGGCCGGAATGGTCACGGTCGGGCAATGCGAGTGGGCGGACTATCCGACGCGCGTCCTCGAGCGGCATTGGCCGGATGTTCCGCGCTGGCGGGACATAAAAACACTGACGGGAGAAAGCTTCCATGAGAAAACAGGACTTAGAACAGTTGACGTTATTTCCGGCGGCTTCCCCTGCCAGCCCTTCTCCGTTGCCGGGAAGCGGCGAGGCAAGGAGGACGACCGTTATCTCTGGCCTGAAATGCTCCGAGTTATCAGAGAACTCCGGCCCGCTTGGGTCGTTGGTGAGAACGTTGCTGGAATCGTCAATTTGGCGCTCGACACGGTGCTTGCTGACCTGGAAAACGAAGGTTACACCGTCCAAGCGCTTATTATTCCGGCTTGTGCCGTTGATGCCCCGCACAGGAGGGACAGATGCTCCATTGTGGCCTACTGTAACAACAGACAGCGTATCACAGAGGACGAAACGATACAAGCAGGGCGGACTTCCGTTGACTATGGCGGTGAAGATGTGGCCGACGCCGAAAGCGACGGATTACAAGGGAAGCGGCCCAGTAGGGAGCAAGTCAGCATACCACGACCTGAAAAAGCACAATCTGAAAGGCGTTGTGATGTTTTATCCGACACCGACAACAGTAGACGGGCTTTGCGGAGGAACTGGGAACTTCCAGCAGCTGAAGAAACTCAAGGACAGCGGACAAATCACGGAGGAAGAGCGCCGGAATATGTCGCAGGGGAATGGTGGCCAGCTGAACCCGGATTGGGTGGAGTGGCTACAAGGGTTCCCTATTGGTTGGACGGATCTGTGAGCGCCCCCGGCTGCTGGATGCTGGAGCCGCCGGGCATACCTCGCATTACGACACGGAAGGAAAACCGCCGAGAACGTCTCAAATGCCTCGGCAACGCCGTTGTGCCGCAGCAGTTTTACCCGGTGTTTCGGGCGATAGCGGAGGTGGAAGCCGATGAACATAGCCTATAACATGGACTGCATGGAGTATATGCGGACACTGGCGGATGGGGAGTTTGACTTGGCGGTTGTGGATCCGCCGTATGGACTGCCGAAGGACAGCGCCAACGGGCGGGGCAAACTGAAGAATCGGACTTTTAACCGCGGGAATATTTCAAGATGGGATATTCCGCCCGAGGCCGCATACTTTGCCGAGCTCTTACGAGTTAGCAAAAATCAAGTGATATGGGGGGGTAATTACTTCCACCTTCCGCCGTGCAGGTGCTTCCTCGTATGGGATAAAATGCAGCCGTTCCCGAATTTCAGCCGATGCGAATATGCGTGGACGAGCTTCAATCAGCCGTCAAAGTTGTTCGCCTCCGACAACAGATACTCGGGGAAGATACATCCGACGCAAAAACCCGTCGAGCTATACGCATGGATTTATAGTCTATTCGCGGCGCCGGGAAGCTCAGTTCTCGACACTCACCTCGGGAGCGGCTCCAGCAGGATTGCCGCATGGGACGTGGGTCTGGATTTCGTGGGCTGCGAGATAGACAAGGGCTATTTTGACGCGCAGGAGGAGCGCTTTCGGGCGCACGCTGCGCAAGGAAATTTGTTTCTGGACGGAGGGACTGAAGATGGGTTATAGAGGCATGACGCGAGAGGAAGCGATTGCCGTTTTAGAGGAAAGCAAACGGCAAAATGAAATTATGAGAGATAACCCAAGCACGTTTTGGACGTCACACCAAATGGCTGATGGAGTTAAAAATGCAGAAAGGCGAATTGTAGCCCTTGACATTGCCCTCACCGCCCTCCGTCCCATCAGCCGGGAGCGGGTGGAGCGGATGCGGGGAGAGTGGATACCCGCTGAAAGCGACTTTGACGACGATGATGCCTTGTTTGATGTTGAAGATTGGTGCGACTGGCAGTGTTCCGCATGCCATAGCGAGATTTGCTATGATGACCCAATGGAGCGCAGGTGGTTGCCAAAG
>CASFAA010000215.1 GCA_949292505.1 uncultured Oscillospiraceae bacterium | reverse complement strand
AAGCCGGAGAGCACGTTGTAGCCGAGGATGCAGGGCATCGACAGGACAAGGATAGCCGCAAGGTTGACGAGCACAGCCTTTTTCCGGCTCCATCCCTTGAGGTCCATCCAGAACGAGAGGATGTTCTCGAACACGGCAATGATCGTCGAGAGCGCGGCGAACGACATGAACACGAAGAACAGCGCGCCGAACACGCGCCCTGCCGGCATCGAGTTGAAGACGCGCGGCAGCGTGACGAAGATGAGCTTCGGCCCCTCGTTCACCTCGACGCCGAAGGCGGAGCACGCCGGGAAGATGATGAGGCCCGCCGTCAAAGCGACGAGCGTGTCGAGCGCGCCGACGCTTACTGCCTCGCCCATCAGCGAGCGCTCGCGTCCGATGTAGCTGCCGAAAATCGCAATCGCGCCGATGCCGAGGCTCAGCGTGAAGAACGCCTGTCCCATCGCGGCGAAGATCGCGTTGCCGAGACCGTTTTCGACAAGGCCGCCGAAGTCCGGCAGGAGGTAGAACGAAAGCCCCTCCGCCGCGCCGGGGAGCGTTACGGACCGAACGGCGAGGAAAACCATGATGGCGAGCAGGCACACCATCATCACCTTCGTCACCTTCTCAACGCCCTTCTGCAGGCCCATCGAGCAGACGCCGAAGCTCACGAGGACGACAATCACCATGCCGGCGGTCATCTGTACAGGGTCGGCCTGCATGGAGCTGAACACGGCGGCGACGCCCTTCGTGTCAAGTCCCTCGAAGTCGCCCGCGAGCATCTTGACAAAGTACAGCAGCATCCACCCGCCGACGGTGGTATAGAACATCATCAGAAGGTAATTGCCGCCGATGCCGATGAACTTGTACCAGTGCCATTTCGTCCCCTTCGGCTCGAGCACGTCAAACGAGCGGGCGATGCTCTTCTGGCTCGCGCGGCCGACGGCAAATTCCATCGCCAGAATCGGCAGGCCGAAGATGAGCAGGAAGAACAGATAGATGAGCACGAACGCCGCGCCGCCGTACATTCCCGTGATGTACGGGAACCGCCACACGTTCCCGAGGCCGATCGCGCAGCCCGCGGAGATCAGCAGGAACCCGAGCCGCGAGGAAAACTTTTCACGCTGCATGGTAACAACTCCCAAATGTGAAGATGATGTAAACATTATTGTAGCCGCTTCGCGCCGGCGCGTCAAGAAAGGATCGAAGAAAAATCCCCCGCCCGGGCTGGGCGGGGGATCGGTTACAGCTGCGGCGGCTCGAGGCAGAGGACGGCCTCCTTCCCCGCCTCGATCGTGAGCGGGATCGCCCCGTCTTCCCCCGCGTCGGGGAACAGGCCGAGGCGCACCCGGAGAGTCTGCGCGATGTCGGAGCGGAACCGGGCCTCCACGCGCCCGGCGGGGAGATCCCAGCGCAGCAGCGTCAGCTCCGCGCGGGTGCGCAGCTTCAGGCCGCGCGCCTCGCCCGACGGGAGCGACCCCGGCAGGGCCGGCAGCAGCTCGACGACGCCCGTGTCGGAGAAGACGAGCATCTCCTGCAGCGCCGCCGCCGTCCCGAACAGCGTGTCGGTGCAGTAGCAGCCCATGCGGCGGTTTGTGTCGTGATCGGTCATCATCGAGCTGTAATAGCCCTGATTCGCCGCCAT
>CASFAA010000214.1 GCA_949292505.1 uncultured Oscillospiraceae bacterium | reverse complement strand
GGCGGGCGCAGGGTGATGGACGGAGCCGCACACAGGGCAGGGCGCGCCCTCGCGCAGCCCGGCGGACAGCGCGCTCGCGGCGTTCTGCCGCGTCAGCTCCTCCACGCGCTCCGAGAGCGGCGCGAGGCGGGCGGCCTCCGCGAGCAGCGCGCGAAGGAAGGCTTCGCCCTTCTTGCAGCGGTCCTCGGCCTCGGCGCGCTTTTGCTCCTGCTTTTTCTCCTCGAGCGCGAACCGCTCCGACTCGGCGCGCAGCTTTTCAAGCTCGCGCGCGAGGCGCTTCTCCGCCTCCGCCTGCTCCTTCTCCGACGCCTGCAGCGAGTGCAGATGCGGGGCGAAGGCGGCGGCCCGGCGGCAGACGGCCAGCCGGCGCGCCGCCTGCTCCATCGCGGGGCGGCGCTGCGCGAGGCTCTGCTTTTTCGCCTCGAGCTCGGCCATCAGGCGGAACTGCCGCTCGAGGAGGGAGGCGGCGTTCCACGCCTCCGTGGCGCGAGCCAGCTCCTTATCGAGGCGCTTTGCCTCCCCGGAGAGGCGCTTCTCCTCCGCGGCGAGGGCCTCGAGCGCAGAGGCAAGCTCCTCCGGCGTCGCGGCGCTTTCCCGCGCGAGGAGGGCGGCGCGCTCCGCCGTGAGCCGATCCGCGTCCGCCTTCCTCGACGACGCGAGCTCGCGCAGGCGGCGGGCGGCGCGCTCCCAGCGGTCCGCGCCGAACAGCGTCTGAAACATTGCGGCCTTCTCGCGGGAGCTGGCGAGCAGCAGCCGCAGAAAATCGCCCTGCGGCAGGACGACGACCTGTGAGAACTGCTCGCACGTCAGACCGAGAAGCTCCTCGGCCTTCTCGCGGACGCGGCTCTCCGCGCCGGAGACGAGCAGCTTCCACTCCGCGCCGTCGAACTGCCATGCGGCGTGCTCCTCGCGCACCTTTCGCTCGCCCGTCCCTCTTCCTTTATAATAGGTACGGGCGCGGCGGAAGCGGTAGCGCTCGCGGCCGAGGGAGAACGTGAACTCCACGAAGGTCTCCTCGTCGTCGGGCGCTTCCATGCAGCGCATACTGCCCCAGCTGCGGCGGCCGCCCGTCGCGCGGCAGTACAGGGCGAAGCACATCGCGTCGAGCAGCGTCGTCTTGCCGCCGCCCGTCGCGCCGGTGATGAGAAAGAGCGGGTTCTCGCCGAGCTCGGCGAAGCGCAGCTCCGTCAGGCGGCGATAGGAGCCGAACGCCTGGAATCTGAGCGTTTCCGCTTTCATGCTTCCTCCTCCTCTCCGCGCAGGGCCGCGAGAAACAGCCCCACGTCCTCCTCGTCCGGCTCGACGGCGCAGATCTGCGTCAGAAATTCCCGAAAGACGGCGGCGTCGTCCGTCTGCCCGTGCCCGAGCTTCGCGCGCAGGCCGTCCTCCTCCCCCGCGCCGGCGCCGGTCAGCCAACGGCTCGTGAGGCTCAGCAGGTTCGGCCAGTACGGGCGGAGCTGCTCGGCGGGCAGGTAGACGGGGCCGTCGTCGGTGAGCTCGCAGAGCAGGTAGTCCTCGCACGGCTCCGCCTTCGCCCGTGCGAGAAGCTCCGCGAAGCTGCCCGTCAGGACGCGCAGATCGTGCAGCGGCGAGAACGACCGCAGCGAGACCTGCGGCTCCCTGCCCTCGAAGGAGACGACGGCGACGCTCTTTTCGTGCTTCCACTCGTCGAAGGAGTATTTGAGCGGCGATCCGGCGTAGCGCCCCCTCTCCCCCGCCCGCTGGGGCGCGTGGAGATGGCCGAGCGCCGTGTAGTCGAACGCGTCAAAGCCCGCCGGGGACACCTCGCCCGAGCCGCCGACGTAGACGGGGCTTTCCGACGCGGAGACGACGCCTCCCGCCGCGAAGCAGTGCGTCACGAGCAGGTTGAGCCGGTCGGGCCGGGCAAGCGGGGACGCCTTCGCGAGCAGGGCGGCGTACGCGTCCTGAAAGGTGCGCAGCTCCGCGTCGCCGAGAAGCTCGCGGAGCTCGGGCGGCTCGCAGTACGGCAGGAGAAAGAGACGGACGTCCTGCCCGCCGAGCGTCAGCTCGATGGGCTGAAGCACCTCCTCCGGCCTTCCCGCGAGGTAGACGCCGCTGCCGCGCAGCAGCGACGCGCCCACGGCCATGCGGTCCGGCCCGTCGTGGTTGCCGGCGATAACGGCAAGCGGGATCCCCATCCCGCTGACCTCGGCGAGAAAGCGGTCGAACAGACGCAGCGCCGGGGCGGGCGCGACGGCGCGGTCGAAGACGTCCCCCGCGAGGATCACGAGGTCGGGGCGCTCCTCCCGGAGAAACGGGAGGAATTGCTCCTCCACGAAATACGCCTGATCCGGCAGCAGCGAACGGCCGTAGAGATATTTGCCGAGGTGCCAGTCGGCGGTGTGCACGAGCTTCATGAGGCTTCTCCTTTCCCGGGGCTTCCCGGAAACGCGCGGGGGCGGCGCGCTGCGGCGCGTCCGCCCCCCTTTTTGTATGCCGTCACTCGACGGGCAGGATCTCCTGAAACACGGAATAGTTTTTCGCCGTGCGCTTGCGGTCGCTGTGCAGATACCCGAAGTACCAGCGCTTATACTCCACCTGGCGCGCGAGCGTGTCAAAGTACGCGTCAAGGGCGTTGCGCTCGCCGTGGTTGCCCGCCATGCGCGGTGCGGGCCAGTGCGTCACGATATAGTCGACGCGCCTGCCGCAGTCCTGCAGATGACGCGCGCCGTTCTTCATCTCCTCCATGGTGGGGAACTCCTCGCGCCACCACTTTCCGGCCTCCTGATAAATCTGCCGGTCGCGCGTTTCGCCGCCGCCGAAGGCGAAGAAGCTCTTGCCCTCGATGGTGTACACCTCGCCGCGCATCAGGTGATACACGCCGCCGGGGAGCCGGTGGACGCGGCCGCCGTTCCACTCCGTCTCCTCGCAGCGGGCAAGCAGCTCGAAGTTCTCATGCGCGCCGTCAACAAAGGCGATGTCGTATTTTTTTCTGCCAAGCTTTTTAAGCAGGCGCTCCTCCGCGGCGCCGCCGTCCCACAAAAAGCCGAAATCCCCGCAGACGAGCAGCGTGTCTCCCGCCCGCAGGCGCTTCGCGTCCTCAAAACGGCGCTTGTCGCCGTGAATGTCTCCCGTAACATAGATCAAAAGGCTCAACCTCCTGTTTTCCCGCGGCGGAAAAATCCTCTTGCCGAGCGGGACTATACAATTCGTTATAACGGCGGCGAATATACGAATTTTCCACGTTTTCCACCGAGTTTTCCACTCGCGGTGTGGAATCGTGTGGAAAAGACGTTTTTCGCCCTGTGCCTGCGGCGGAGATTCACAAATTCTTTTCAATTGAGAGTTTACAGAATCCCGCTTCTCTTGCTATACTAGAATCACACACGCCGCCCGCGGCGCGAGACCTGACAGAACGACTGTCCGCCCGGCTTTCCCGCCGGGGTTATCCTCATCATTATATCATACCGGAGGAAAAAGTTCCATGAAAAAAAAGATCGCGTGCTTTCTCTCGCTGGCGCTGACCTTCCTGCTCCTGCTTCCGCAGGGGGCGTTCGCGGCGTCGTTCCAGATTGATTTCGATACGTCGTGCGCCGCGCTCGAGCTCGTCAATCTCGACACGGGGACGATTGTCTACGAGAAAAACGCGGACGAGCGCCGCGCCCCGGCGTCAACGACGAAGATCATGACATACATCGTCGTTTACGAAAACGTCGACAACCCGGACAACACGACGGTGACGATCTCGGAGAAGATCCGGGACGAGCTGCTCGGCACCGGAAGCTCGCTCTCCGGCATCCAGGTCGGCGACGTGCTGACGGTGACGCAGCTGCTCCACTGCATGATGATCCCCTCGGGCAACGACGCCGCGCTGGCGCTGGCCGACTACGTCGGCGGGGGCGACGTGCAGAAGTTCGTGGACATGATGAACGAGAAGGCCGCGGAGCTCGGCTGCACAAACACGCATTTCATGAACCCGCACGGACTGCACGACGACAATCACTACACGACGGCGCGGGATCTGGCCGTCATCACACAGTACGCGATGATGCTGCCGAACTTCATGGACATCACCGACACGACGAATGAATACTACTATCCGGCGGGCGGGCCGTACGCGTCGGAGAAGCGGCTCCTCGTCACGACGAACCGCCTGATTCACAAAAACCTCGATCCGCAGTACTATTACCAGTACGCGCAGGGCATCAAGACGGGCTCCCACGATCAGGCTGGCTACTGCCTCGTCTCGACGGCGCAGAAGGGCGGCCTGAGCTATCTGTGCGTCGCCCTCGGCTCTCCGAGCGTCGACGAGAGCGGCAACAAGATCTCGGAGCACGGCGAATGCACCGACAGCATCAACCTCTACAACTGGGCGTTCTCGAGCCTCGGCTTCCGCACCATCGCGGATTCGGACGACGCCGTGACGGAGATTGAGCTGCGCTTCGCGTGGAACAAGGACACGCTCCTCCTCGTGCCCGAGGAGAGCTTCACCACCATCCTGCCTGACGACATCTCGTCGAGCAGCATCCTCGCGACGCCCGACATCCCCGACTACATCGAAGCGCCCGTGAAGAAGGGCGACGTCATCGGCACGGTAACATACTCGTACGCCGACCAGACGCTCGCGACCGTCAACCTCGTGGCAGGCGAGAGCGTCGAGCGCAGCGAGCTGCTCAAGAGCGCGAGCACCATCAAGGACGTCGTCACGTCGACGTGGTTCCTCGTGGTGGTGGGGATCATTGTCTTCCTGCTGCTCATTTACATCGTGCTGGCGCTCATCTACAACAGAAAGCGCAAGAAGCTGCGCAAGGTCAAAAAGTACAAGAATATGTGAGGAGAGGGATGCGCATGGAACGCGAATACGACGTGCTGCTCTTTGACGCGGACGGCACGCTGCTCGACTTCGACCGCTCGGAACACGCGGCGATGGAGAAGGTTTTCGCCCGGCACGGCTATCCGTACGGCGAGGACACGCTCGCGCGCTACCGCGCCATCAACTCGAGGCTGTGGCGCGAGTACGAGCAGGACAAAATTCTCAAGCCCGTCATCCACATGACGCGGTTTGAAACGCTGTTTTCGGAGCTCGGCATCGACGGGGACGGCCCGTCGTTCAACCGCGAGTACCTCGACGCGCTCTCGGCGGAGCACTTCACCGTGGACGAGGCCGAGGAGGTCTGCCGCGCGCTGTCGCAGCGGTACCGGATGTTCGTCGTGACGAACGGCGTCTCGCACGTCCAGCGGCGCAGGCTGAAGGAATCGGGGCTCGAGCGGTACTTCGAGGGGCTTTTCATCTCCGAGGAGCTCGGCGTGCAGAAGCCGCGGCGCGCGTTCTTTGAGCTCGTCTCGCAGGCTGTGGAGGGCTTCTCGCGGGAGCGGACACTCGTCATCGGAGACTCTCCGACGTCGGACGTCGGCGGCGCGCAGGGCTTCTCCCTCGACGTCGTCTGGTTCAATCCGAACGGCCGCCCCGCGCCAGAGCCCGCCCCGACGCGCGAGATTCACGCGCTCCGGGAGCTTCTCCCCCTGCTCGGCGTCTGAGACGGGGCAAAACCAAAGGGTATATAAAAAGACCGGAAGCCGCGGCTTCCGGTCTTTTCTTATTCACAAATTGTGCACTCAGAACTTCGCGCGGGCGGCAAGCCAGGCGGGAAGATCGGCGATCTTGACGCGCTCCTGCTGCATGGTGTCGCGATCGCGGACGGTGACGCAGCCGTCCTCGCGGCTGTCGAAGTCATAGGTGACGCAGAACGGCGTGCCGATCTCGTCCTGACGGCGGTAGCGCTTGCCGATGGAGCCGGCGTCGTCGAAGTCGACCATGAAGTCGGAGGCGAGGGTCGTGAAGATCTCGCGCGCCTCGTCGGAGAGCTTCTTGGAGAGCGGCAGCACGGCGGCCTTGAACGGCGCGAGCGCCGGGTGCAGGTGAAGGACGACGCGCGTGTCGTTCTTCTCGGCGTCTACGATCTCCTCGTCGTACGCCTCGCAGAGAAAGGCGAGGGCGACGCGGTCGCAGCCGAGGGAGGGCTCGATCACATAGGGGACGTAGTGCTCGTTCGTCTCCTGATCGAAGTAGGTCAGATCCTTGCCGGACGCCTCCTGATGGCGGCCGAGGTCGTAGTCGGTGCGGTCGGCGATGCCCCAGAGCTCGCCCCAGTCGGTGAAGGGGAAGGCGTACTCGATGTCGGTCGTCGCGCGGGAGTAGAAGGCCAGCTCGGCGGCCTCGTGGTCGCGCAGGCGCAGGTTCTCCTCGCTGATGCCGAGGCTGACGAGCCAGTTCTTGCAGAAATCCTTCCAGTAGGCGAACCACTCGAGGTCGGTGCCGGGCTTGCAGAAGAACTCGCACTCCATCTGCTCAAACTCGCGCGTACGGAAGGTGAAGTTGCCGGGGGTGATCTCGTTGCGGAACGCCTTGCCGACCTGGCATACGCCGAAGGGCAGCTTGCGGCGCGTGGTGCGCTGGATGTTCGAGAAGTTCACGAAGATGCCCTGCGCCGTCTCGGGGCGGAGGTAGCAGGTGGAGGAGGAGTCCTCCGTGACGCCGATGGCCGTCTTGAACATGAGGTTGAACTTGCGGATGGGCGTGAAGTCGTGCTTGCCGCAGACGGGGCAGACGACCTCCTCATGCCCGGCGATGAACGCGTCCATCTCGTCGAACGTCATGGCGTCGACGTCCACGTGCTGGCCCTGCTCGCAGTCCGCGATGAGCTTGTCGGCGCGGTGACGGCTCTTGCAGGCGCGGCAGTCGAGCAGCGGATCGGAGAAGCTCGCCACATGGCCGGTCGTCACCCAGACCTGCGGATTCATCAGGATGGCGGAGTCAAGGCCGACGTTGTACGGGTTTTCCTGCACGAACTTCTTGAGCCACGCCTTTTTCACATTGTTCTTGAACTCGACGCCGAGCGGGCCGTAGTCCCAGGTGTTCGACAGGCCGCCGTAGATCTCGGAGCCGGAGTAGACGAAGCCGCGGTTTTTGCAGAGCGCGACGATTTTGTCCATGGATTTGTCCGATGCTTTCATGACTGTTCAACCTCCACAATAGGGCTCAGGCCCTTTTCTTCGAAAAGATAATAAGTTTGCTGAGGACGTAATTGATAACAACGACAAAGAAGTTGACAATAATCTTTGCCGCGAGGGAAGGCATCCGGATGACGTCGAGGAGAAGCCACATCCCCGCCATGTCGAAGGCAAGGGAGAGCAGCCGCGCCCCGAAAAACGAGAGAAGCTCAAAGAAGAAGACGCGCGGGGCGAAGCTTTTGCTTCGGAACACGAACAGCTTGTTCGTGAAGAACGCGAAAATCACGGCAAGCAGCCACGCGAGCAGGTTGGAGAGCTCCCACGGCCAGGAGAGCACGTCGTGGCACAGGCCGAACACGGCGATGTTGACCACCGTCGTCAGCACGCCGAACACGAGATACGATATCATCTCCGGCGTTGTGCAGAAGCGCCACAGCTTGATGATTTTTTCCTTCAAGAGGCAATCCTCCCCGGACAGGCGGCGTCTGCCGCCGGAAAGCAGAAATCCGGCTCCGGCAAGGGACGCCGCCGTGGCGTCTTCTGCCGTGCCGGACGCTGTGTTTGTGGAAAAGCAAAGCTTTATTCACCGAAACGCAAAGCAAGCTTTGCGTGAATGATAAAGCAGAGCCGCCCCCTCAAAGGGCTTAAGACAATCGGCTCACGCGCTGCGATGAGGATGTGTGGGAATCCCACCCTTCCCCCGTTCGCGTGTGACCGGTGAGCGTATCGCACGCCACTTCCCCGCGAAGTGCGTCCAGGCTCAGCCTGGCAGGCTCAGCCTGGCTCACGCTCGGCGATGGAGCTCTGTGGGAAATCCCACCCCGCCCCAGTCCCGCGTGTGACCGGTGATCGTACCGCACGCCGCTTCCCCGCGAAGTGCGTCCAGACTCAGTCTGGCTCAGCCTGGTGGTCGAGGTGAAGAGACTCGAACTCCCGACATCCTGCTCCCAAAGCAGGCGCGCTACCAACTGCGCTACACCTCGATAAAACGGTTCTCAGGGAACCGTACATTATTTTACCGTTTTTCACGTCATAAGTCAAGGGAAAACGGGGTGTGTTTTGGGGTGCGGAGGGCTCTGCGCGGCCATTTCGTCAGCTTCCGAAAAGGGGGAAACGCATTTCGGGGCGCTTTCATGCGATCTGACGGTGCGGAAGCGGGAGGAGGGCGGAGCGGGAGGGGGAAAAACGGGAAAGGAGGATGTTCCTTTTTACCATATCGAGGGTCCTTTTTTCTATTTGCCCGCGCGGGGGACGGGTGCTATAATGAAGACACATCCGGGCTCCCCGTGCAGCCCCTTGAACAAACCGTCGCGGCTTTGCGGAGCCGCCGCGCACAGGAGGTACTTTGACTATGATTCGTTATGACGAGAAAAGCAGGGTCTTTACGCTGGAAACCGCGCACGCCGCCTATCAGATGAGCGTCGACCGGTACGGCTATCTCAAGCACCAGCATTTCGGGGACAAGCTGGGCGGAGGCTGCTGCGAGGGCCTGCTCGACGCGGGCTTCATGAGCTTCTCCCCCGCCCCCGACGTCGCGGGACGCGACTACACATATTCGCTTGACCTGACGGCGCAGGAGTATTCCGTCTCCGGCGCGGGCGACTACCGCTCGCCGTGCCTCGCCGTCAATTTTGCCGACGGCGGGAGAAATCCCGATCTCGCCTATGCGTCGTACCGCATTCTTGACGAAAAGCCGGCGCTTGAGGGCCTGCCCGCGCTGCACGGAGAATGCGAGACGCTTGAGATCACGCTGCGCGACCGGTGGACAAACCTTGAGGTCGTGCTGCTGTATTCCGTCTTTGCAGAATACGACGCCATCGCGCGGTCGGCGAAAATCGTCAACCGCACGGGCGCGCCGATCACGCTTGACGCCGCGCTCTCCGTCTGCCTCGATATGCAGGAGAACGACTTCGACCTCATCCATTTCTGGGGCCGCCACGCGATGGAGCGGCTTGTCGAGCGCACGCCCGTCGCGCACGGGAAGATCTGCATCGACAGCGTCCGCGGCGCGTCGAGCCATCAGCACAACCCCTTCGTCATCCTCTGCGACCGCACGGCCACCGAGGACGCCGGACGCTGCTGGGGCGTGTCGTTCCTCTACAGCGGCAACTTCGCCGCGTGCTGCGAGGGCGATCAGGCCGGCTGCTGCCGCGTGACGATGGGCATCAACCCCACGGGCTTCCACTGGCTGCTCGAGGACGGCGAGAGCTTCCAGACGCCGGAGGCCGCGCTCGTCTACAGCGGCGAGGGTCTCGGCGCGCTGTCCCGCCGGTATCATAAGCTGTACCGCCGCAATCTGTGCCGCGGCGAGTGGGCGAGAAAGCAGCGCCCCGTCCTCATCAATAACTGGGAGGCCACCTATTTCGACTTTGACGACGATAAGCTCGTCTCGATCGCGAAGACAGCCAGCGAGCTCGGCGTGGAGATGCTCGTCGTCGACGACGGCTGGTTCGGCAACCGCTTTGACGACAACCGCGCCCTCGGCGACTGGATCGTCAATACCGAGAAGGTGCGCGGCGGTATGAAGAGCCTGTGCGACCGCGTCAACGCCCTCGGGATGAAGCTCGGCCTCTGGTTCGAGCCGGAGATGATCTCCGAGGACAGCGACCTGTACCGCGCCCATCCCGACTGGTGCCTGCACGTCCCCGGCAGAGGCGTGTGCAGGGGCCGCAACCAGCTCGTGCTCGATATGTCCCGCAAAGAGGTGCGCGACGCCGTCCACGATATGATGTATGAGGTGCTCTCGAGCGCCAACTTCGCCTACGTCAAGTGGGATATGAACCGCCACCTGACCGACGTCTGGACCGCGAGCCTCCCCGCCGACCGCCAGGGAGAGCTGTATCACCGCTTCATCCTCGGCGTGTATGAGCTGCTCGAGCGCCTCGAGAGCGAATTCCCGCACATCCTGTTCGAGGGCTGCTCCGGCGGCGGCGGACGCTTCGACGCCGGTATGCTCTACTACCATCCGCAGATCTGGTGCAGCGACGACACCGACGCCGTCGAGCGGCTTGAAATCCAGTACGGCACCTCGTTCGGCTATCCGGTGAGCGCCGTCGGCTCGCACGTCTCCGCGTGCCCGAACCATCAGACGGGCCGCACGACGCCCTTCCACACGCGCGGCGTCGTGGCCATGTCCGGCACCTTCGGCTATGAGCTCGACCTCACAAAGCTGACCGACCGCGAGAAGGAGCAGGTCAAGGAGCAGGTCAAGCAGTACCATAAGCTCTACAGCCTCATCAACGACGGCGATTACTACCGCCTGCTCGATATGACGCGCCAGCAGGAGGTCTCCGCATGGGAGTTCGCCGCGGAGGACGGAGCGCGCGCCGTCCTCAATGTCGTGTACGCGCACGTCCGCACAAACTATATCCCGCCCGTCCTCCATCTGCGCGGCCTGACGCCAGACGCCTCCTACCGCGTCACGGACGACAGCGGGAACGAGGTCGGCACCTGGACGGGCGCCGTCCTGATGCACGCCGGGATGCGCGCGCCGCGCCCGAGCGACGCGCCGGCCGGCGAGTCCGATTACGCCGCCTTCCAGTTCGAGCTCGAGCGCCTCTGATTTGAGGCTTCGTCCCCGGCTTCCCCCCGCGGAAGCCGGGGATTCCTTTTGCCCGCCGGGCGTCGGCGTACAAAAAAGCGGCGTTTTCCGGAAAGGATTCCTTGACCTTTTCGCTTTCGTCGTTTACAATGGAAAAGAAACTTACTGTTGGAGGTATGTACCATGGCTGAAATTCAACCCTTCCGCGGGCTGCGATATACGGCGAAGGCCGGCGAGATCGGCAAGCTGACCTGTCCGCCCTACGACATCATCAGCGAGGAGCAGAGAAAGGCGTACCTCGCCGAGAACCCCTGCAACGTCATCCGCCTCGAGCTGCCCAAGGAGGGGGAGGACCCCTATGCCGAGGCCGGCGAGACGCTCCGCACATGGCTCAGTGAGGGAATCCTCAAGCAGGACACCGAGCCCGCCGTCTACATCTACGAGGAGGAGTTCACCGCCCACGGCGAGAAAAAGAAGGTCAAGGGCCTGATCTGCCGCGTCAAGCTCGAGGAGTTCGAGAAGGGCGTCGTCCTTCCGCACGAGGAGACGCTCAGCAAGGCCAAGGAGGACCGCTTCCGCCTGATGCAGTCCACCTTCTGCAACTTCAGCCAGATTTATTCGCTCTATATGGACGAGGAGCACGAGACGCTTGGGAGAATCGACCTGCTCTCGCGCGACACGCCTCGCTATGAGTTCGACGACGGCGCGGTCGTCCACCGCCTGTGGGTCGTCAACGACAAGGCCGTCATCGGCCAGATTCAGGAGGATTTCCGCGACAGGAAGCTCTACATCGCCGACGGCCATCACCGCTACGAGACGGCGCTCAACTTCCGCAACTGGTGCCGCGAGCAGGGCCTCGCGCAGCCCGGCAGCGACGCCGATTACGTCATGATGATGCTCGTCGACATGGAGCACGAGGGGCTCGTCGTCTTCCCGACGCACCGCCTGATCCACGGCCTCGACGATTTCGACAGCGCCGCCCTGCTCTCCGCGTGCGAGGATCTGTTCACCGTGGAGCACTATGAGGGGCTTGACCGGATCCAGCCCGTCCTCGATCGCGAGTACGCGGAGGAGCACGCCGCGTTCGCGTTCTACTGCGGCGGCGAGGAGTGGGATCTGCTCGTCCTGCGCGACCTCTCCGCCATGGATTACTTCATGCCGGAGCTGAGCGAGGCGTCCCGCCATCTCGACGTCTCGATCCTGCACACGCTCATCCTCGAGAAGCGCCTCGGGATCGACAAGGAAAATATGGCGAAGCAGGTGAACCTCTCCTACACCCGCGACTTCGACGAGGCAATCGCCTCCGTGCGCAGCGGGGAGAACCAGTGCGCCTTTTTGCTCAACCCGACGCGCGTCACCGAGATCCGCGACGTCGCCGCCGCGGGCGAGAAGATGCCGCAGAAGTCCACCTACTTCTATCCGAAGCTTATTACCGGCCTCGTGATGAACCGCATGAACCTCGGAGACTGACGCCCGATGGACAACGAAAAGCTGTTTGCGATGCCGTTTTCCGCCCTTTACCCGCTCTATGTGAGGAAGGCGGAGAAAAAGGGCCGGACAAGAGAGGAGCTCGACGCCGTCCTCGGCTGGCTGACGGGCTACAGCGCCGAAGCGCTCGCCTCCTTCGGCGCGAGCCTGCGCGATTTCTTCGCGGAGGCCCCGCGGCTGAATCCGGCGAGGGCGCTCGTCACGGGGACGGTCTGCGGCGTCCGCGTCGAGAGCGTGGAGGACCCCCTCCTGCGCGAGATCCGCGTGATGGATAAGCTCGTCGACGAGCTCGCGAAGGGACGTCCGCTCGAAAAAATCCTGCGCAAACCGTCATAAAATCGTATGATTTGCGTCAGAAAAAAGAAAAGCAGGGAGCTTTCCCTTCTGGTATCATGAGGATGCCGGAAGGGGAAGCTCCCTTTTTCGCGTGGATTTTTTCCGGGAGGGAACGCGTATGCGTCAGAAAAGAAGAAGAAAAAGCCTGTTCCTGCGGCGCGCGCTGCTGCTCGCCGCCGCGGCGGTCGTGATCGGCGCGTCCGTCAGGGCCGTCTCGCTCGCGGGCGCGTGGGCCGGATCGGCGGCGTCCGCCGTCCTCGCGGGAGGCGGGGCCGGCCCTTCCGCCGAAAGCAGCCTGACGCAGGAGCTGGAGGCGCTCGCGCAGGAGGAGCCGCGCGCAGAAGCGATCCTTGAGAACAGGAGCGCCTACCCCGACGATCTCCTCTCCATGCTGTGCCGCAATCCGGAGATGCTCGATTTCGTTCTCGGGTACCCGGAGCACCGGGGAGAGACGCTCGGCGACTCCGTCGGGGAAACGGCAAAGGGCACGTTCCCGCTGCTGCTCCAGTACGATCCGCGCTGGGGCTACGCCGCGTACGCGGACAATATCGTGGCCGTTAACGGCTGCGGCCCGACGTGCCTCGCCATGGCGATCGCCGGCCTGACGGGCGAGGACGTCACGCCCGCCGCCGTCGCGGACTACGCCGCGCGGGAAGGCTATTACGCCGCCGGGCAGGGGACGAGCTGGTCGCTCATGACGGAGGGCTGCGCCGCCTTCGGCGTTGCCGGGGAGGAGCTTCCCCTCTCGCAGAGCGTGATGGAGAAGGCTCTGCGGGAGGGAGCCGTCATCGTGTGCAGTATGCGCCCCGGCGATTTCACGACCGGCGGGCATTTTATCCTGATCACCGGCGCGGCAGACGGGGGATTTTCCGTGAACGACCCGAACAGCAGCGAGCGGAGCGCCCGGCTCTGGGACTACGACACGCTCGCCCCGCAGATCAAAAACCTCTGGGCGCTGCGCGCCGCATAAAAACGGCTCGCTCTGCGTGAACGCGCAGAGCGGGCCTCTTTTTTTCCTTAATAGTTCCGCACCATTTCCATCACAATCTGCTCCCAGCGGATCAGGTTGTTCACGTCGTACCCGGCGGAGCTGATGTCCTTGAGCACCATGTCGAAGCTGCAGCCGTTGCGCTTGCACGCGGCGAGGATGCGGCCAATCTCCTTGCGGAGCGCGTCCTCGTCGAGCTTGCCGGAGACGGCGGAGGGGTTCGGCTTGTTCGCGATGACGTACCGGTTCCCGATGACCTCGGCGGCGTTGTCGATGTCCGCCCACGGGGTGATCGAGATTTTGCGCAGATGCGGCAGCTGCTCGACGAGGTCGATTTTCTTGTCGAGCGGCTCGCAGCAGCCGTAGTAGACGAGGCCGAAGGGCTCCATGACCTCCTTCATGTAGGCGATGTCGAACTCCTCGTGCATCGCCTTCGACACGGAGGCGAAGATCTGTGCCATGCCGCGCCCCCAGACCTGGCTGCGCTTGACGGGGCCGCCGTCGTACTCGCCGGGGAGCGTGCTGTTGAGCGCCGCGGTGCAGTGCAGGTGAAGCGGCTCGATCTCCAGAAGGCCGAGGCGCTCATACTGCTCGTTGAGGCTCATGTGATAATCGGCCATTTTCCGCACGATGTTGTGCATATGCTCCGGCCTCTCGACGAGGTCGATGAGCAGCGGCGTCACGCCGCGCAGGCGGGAGATGTCGTCCCACAGCGGGGAGTAACAGCTCTTGCCGAGGAGACGGACGGGCAGCAGATCGCCGAAGACCTCGCCGAGGCGGTTGAAGATCGCCATCGTCCCCGCCTCGTCGTACGTCACGACAGGCAGGTGGAATTTCTCGACCGACGATTCGTCCTCGAGCTGGTCGTGGTATTCGTGGGAGATGATGTTGTTGCGGCCGTCCTTGACGAGCACGTTCTCCTCCACGGAAAAGCCGTGCCCCGTCGAGTGCACAATCTTCTCGACCGGATAGTACGGCGGAAGGATCATGTCCGCGGGGAAATACTTCCACTGGAACAGCTTTTTGCGCAGCCACTCCTCCGCCTTTCGCAGCACCGGATCGGCGCACTGGAGCGTCAGCGAGCCGTCGAAGTTCAGCTCGTGGAAGGGGATCTCGTCGATGAGCACGACGGGGCGAATCATCTTCAGATCGTTGACCGCCGTGTGCAGCCTTCTGTTCTCCGCGTTTCTCGGATCGTTGGCCGCCTGCGCATAGGCGCGGGCAAGGGTTCTCAGAATTTGAACGTCTCGAAGCAAGGTGTTTCCCTCCCTCTCAGATTTCGGGCAAGCAGTCTCAGGAGCCCGCGGCTCCATCCTTATCATACCGGATTCTGTCAAGGGGGACAATCCCTAATTTATGACTTTGTGGAGGCTTTTTTTAACCTTCTGTCATCCCGCAATCACAAAGCCGCCGTTGACGCCGAGGATCTGCCCGGTGACGAAGGACGACTCCTCCCCGGCGAGGAAGGAGACGGCGGCGGCCACGTCCTCCGGCGCGCCGATCCGCCCGAGCGGCGTCTCCTCCCGGAGCGCGTCGAGCGTGTCCGCGCCGAGGGCGGCGTTCATCTCCGTGTCGATGACGCCGGGGCATACGCAGTTGACGCGGATGTGCGACGGGCCAAGCTCCTGCGCGAGCGCCTTTGTCAGCCCAATGACGGCGGCCTTCGCCGCCGAGTAGGCGACCTCGCATGACGCGCCGACCTGCCCCCACATCGACGAGATGTTGACGATGGAGCCCGCCTTCTCGTGGATCATGTGCGGCAGGGCGCACTGGCAGCAGCGGAAGACGCCGTCCACGTCGACGGCGAAAACGCGCCGCCAGTCCTCCTCCGTGACGTCGGTGAACAGCTTCTGCTGCGCGATCCCCGCGTTGTTGACGAGCACGTCCACCGGTCCCGCGAGACGGAACAGCTCCTCGACCTCGGCGCGGTCGGCGAGCTCCGCCGGAAGGGCGATGTGGGACACGCCGGTCTCCCGGGCGAGCGCTCCGGCGAGCGCTTCGGCCCGCACCCGGTTCTGGTTGTAGTGCACGACGACGCGAAAGCCGTCGCGCGCGAGGCGGCAGCAGATCGCCGCGCCGATCCCGCGCGAGCCGCCGGTGACAAGCGCCGTTTTCATGAAAAGCCCTCCCCCTTTACAGATTTCCGCTGAGCAGCATGACGGCGGCGAGAGCCGCGACGGGCGCCGTCTCCGTGCGGAGAATGCGCGGGCCGAGCGTCGCGGGGACGAGGCCGTTTTCGCGCGCGAGCGCGACCTCGGACGGGTCGAAGCCGCCCTCCGGCCCGATGAAAAGGCTCGCCTGCCGCGTCTCCCCGTTTACAAGCGAGGAAAGCGGCGCGCCGCCGCCCTCATAGAAAAAGATTCCCGCGCCGCCCGCGTCCCGCGCCTCGCGCACCGCCTGCGCAAACGGGAGAACGGGCGCGACCTGCGGCAGAATCCCGCGGCCGCACTGCTTCGCCGCCTCGGCGGCGATCCTGTTCCACCGCTCCAGCTTCTTCTGGAGCGATTTCGCGTCGGGGCGCGAGACGCAGCGCATCGAGAGCACCGGCACAATCCGCGTCACGCCGAGCTCGACGGCCTTCTGCACGACCGAATCGAACTTGTCGAGCTTCGGCAGCGACTGATACAGCGCCGCGCGCAGCGACGGCTCGGCGGCGCACGGCAGACTCCTGAGCACCCGCACCGTCACGCTGTCGCCGTCGACCGCGTCGACGACGCCCTCGAAGTCGGTCCCCTTCCCGTCGCACAGCGTCAGCGGCTCGCCGGGGCGCATCCGCAGCGAGCGCGCAATGTGGCGGCCATCCTCGCCGGTAAGCAGGACAAGCTCGCCGGGGGCGCTGTCCAGAAAAAATTTCGGCATATTCTTCCCTCCGTCATTCCAATTCGTATTATTATGATTTTATAATACAATCAGTTTCCTATTTTGCGTCAAAACGCGCCTGTCCGGCGCTTGTTCGACAAGGGAAAAAGCTTGCCGGAAAGAGAAACAGCGCGGCGGCGCTCCTCTATTATACCGGAGCCCGCGCCAAAGGACAAGAGCGCCCTCAGCGATATACAATCTTCCGCACCGTCTCGAAGGACAGGCCGTACTCCTCGCAGAGCGCTTCGATGGGGACGCCGAGGTGAAAATGCCGGTACCGGATCTCCTCGTTCCGCTCCTGATAAAAGGTGCGCGCCCCGGAGCGTTCGCCCCATTTTTTCCGGCCCTTGTCCGCGGGGACGTAGAGCAGCTCCCCCGACGCGTATTTCTGCAGCTCCCGCAGAAGGCTGTCCGGCAGAATTTCGGAGGCGTTTCGATATTTCATCCGCTTCCCTGCCTTTCCCGACGCGGCTTACTGCCGGGCGGCAAGGAAATCGTCAAGCGTGCCGTAGGCGCAGGGATCGGCGCCGTGGCTGCGCAGAAGGGCGAGGAGCTGCTCCTCGAGCGCCCGGGCGCGCGCGGCGAGCGGCGCAAGGTCGGCGCCGTCAAAGCAGCCGAGCAAATCCAGCTCTCCGAGACCGAATTCCTCGCGGACGACGTCAAGCTCCTCCTGCAGCTGGCACGCTTCGCGGAACGCGGAGTCGGCGTCGCCCGAGGCGCAGAAGAAGGCAAGGCGTCTCCACCAGGTGCAGAGCTCCTCGTACCAGCCCGCGAGGCCGCGGTAGTCCGGCGCGGCCTTGTCCGGCTCGTCCTGCGGGCGGTGCGAGGCGATGAAACGGCGCGTCGAGGCGATGAGCAGCCGCGTCAGGCCGCGAAGGTCGCGCGCGTCCTTTGCGCAGAGCACGCAGCGGTACAGCTCCGCGAAGCCGTCCGGCAGCGCTTCCCACGTCGAAAGCTCCGCAAGCGGCCCGTGATGCCAGTCCTTCCGCCAGGTGCCGTTGAGGCAGGCCACGGCGGCGGTCAGCGCGGTGCAGGCAAACCCGGCCATCGCGCGCACGCGGTACAGACGCTCCTCGAATTCCATCGTCGCGGAAAGCCGCATCGCCTCGTCAAGCCGTTCGAGCGCCTTGGCGTAGACGAAGCGCGGGTCGGCAAGGTTGGCGAGCAGCTTTTGCCGCAGCGCCTCGAAGCGCGCCTCGTCCTCCGGTGTGCGGGCGTAAAGGATTTTCGCGTTGCCGAGGCACGGCGTGCACGGGTCGTCGAGGGAGGCGGTGCGCTCCATGCGTTCCCAGGACCGCGGATACAGATCGTTTCCCACGCCGCCGATGATGAAGGTCTGCGCCAGCCCGTTCCCGCGCTCTGTGGCGGGGACGAAATAGTCGAACGGCTCGCCGTGGCCGTCGCCGTTGATGGAAGCGCCCTCGACCGCGACGAGCAGCGCCACGTCGTCGGGGTATTCGGCTTTGATTTTGCGGATGACCCAGTCAGTCAGCCGCTGTGTATCGGTTTTCATGGAATCTCCTCCCGTTCTCTGAACTGCCGCGCGGCGCTCCTTCGAGCTGCTTTCAGTATACCGCCGCCCGCCTGCCTCCGCAATGGGGGAATATGGCTCTAGCTGATTTTGCCGGACACAGAAAAAGCGGCGGCCTCCTTATGCAGGAGACCGCCGCGAAAATGCGCGCTCAGAGGCCAAGCATCCGGGAGAAGTCGGCCATCGCTTCGGAAATCTTGATCTGCTGCGGGCACACGGCCTCGCAGCTGCGGCAGCCGATGCACGCGTTCGGGCGCTTGTCCTCGTCGATCGCGGAGACGGCCATCGGCGCGATGAAGCCGCCGTTCGAGTAGGCGTGCTCGTTGTACAGGGCGAGCAGGTGCGGGATGTCTAGGCCCTGCGGGCAGTGGCTCGTGCAGTAGCGGCAGGCCGTGCACGGCAGGGCGATCTTTTTCACCATAGCGTCGGCGATGGAGAGGAGCGTCTCCATTTCGCCGCCGTTCAGCGGCTTGTCCTCGGAGAAGGTCGCGAGGTTCTGCTCGACCTGCTCCGCGTTCGACATCCCGGAGAGGACGACCGTCACGCCGGGGATCGACTGCAGGAAGCGGAACGCCCAGGCCGCGATCGTCTCGTCCGGCCGCAGCGCGAAGAGCTTCGACTCGTCCGCCGGGCTGAGCGACGCGAGCGAGCCGCCGCGCACCGGCTCCATCACCCACACGGGCAGGCCGCGCGAGCGCAGAAGCTCGACCTTGTCCTTCGCGCCCTGGAAGTTCCAGTCGAGGTAGTTGACCTGCAGCTGGCCGAACTCCATCGCGTCCCCGTAGACGGCGAGGAAGCGCTCGATCACCGCGCGCGAGCCGTGGGCGGAGAAGCCGAGGCGGCGGATGCGGCCGTTCTTCTTCTGCTCCGTGAGATATTGGTAAATGCGGTGCGAGGGGTCGAGGTACTGCTCGATGTTCAGCTCGCAGACGTTGTGGATGAGGTAGAAGTCGAAGTAGTCCACGCCGCACTTCTCGAGCTGCTTTTCAAAAATCTCCTCGACCTTGTCCATGTTGGACAGGTCGTAGCCGGGGAACTTGTCGGCGAGGTAAAAGCTTTCGCGCGGGTACGCGGCGAGCGCGCGGCCCATCGCAAGCTCCGACTGTCCGCCGTGGTAGCCCCACGCGGTATCAAAGTAGTTGACGCCGCCCTCGATGGCGAGGGCGACCATTTTTTTGACCTGCTCCTCGTCGACGCGCGTGTCGTCCCCGCCGATCACAGGCAGACGCATCGAGCCCAAGCCGAGGGCGGAAAGCTGCAAATCCTGAAAGGTTCTGTAAATCATGACGTTCCCTCTTTTCCTGTTCCGCAGAGCGCTCCCCGCGCCCCTCTGTCTTTTGTTTTTATTTTAGCACCTGGAGTTCACTCCAAGTCAAGAGGAAATTAGCCGCGTCCCTCGTCCCGCTTCCCCCTCCGCAACAAACCGCGCCCGCTCCGGCTGACTGCCGGAGCGGGCGCTTTCAGGTTTCCTCTTCACTATTGCCTCTTGCTTCAATTTATGTGCGCCACCGCGACGGGTACCGGCGCGCTGTTCACATAGAAGCCGCAGCCGTCTCCGGCCTTGCCGATGGCGTAGACCTTGAAGAACCAGTCAAACCCGTCGTTCCCGACGTATTCGACGGTGAACGACGGCGAGCCTGCGGCCATCGTCGGCTTCTCCACCGCCGTGAGGCGGAACTGATAGCTCCCGCCCGCCGCGACGGTGAACGGGGCCGTCGTGTCGGAGAAGACGGGGCCGAAAACGGAGGACACAGCCGTCAGGCGCGCGACGACTGTCCCGTTCACGGTGACGGTGCACGTCTGCCCCGGGGATCCGACGGCGTAGATTTTCCAGAAGTAGTCGTTCTCCTCCTGCGAGGCAAGGACGGCGCGGAAGCTTTCGCTGTCAATCGCAACGACGGGCGCGAGGCCGTCCGTGCTCGTCAGCCGGAACTGGTACGCGCCGGATACGCTCACCTCGCTGACCGTGTCGCTCACGCAGCCCGCGGGCTGGGCATATGCGCCCGGCTCTGTCGTGTCGGCTTCTGTCGTACTGCCGCCCGGCTCTGTGCCGTCCGCGCCGCCTTTATCGGACCGGCCGCCGCCGATGCCCGCGCCGTTGCCGGTGACCATCACCGTGCCGCCGTAGATGGTGATGTCGCCGCCGTTGCCGCCGTTGCCGCCGATGCCGGCGTTTTTTCCTGTTACACTCTGCACCGTCAGCTCGCCGCTGTCATCGGACTACCCGTAGATGGTGAGGCTGTTCTCCTCGGCAACCTGAATTCCGCCGTTGATGGTAAGATCACAGCCGTCCGTAAGAATCAGCTTCACGTCGCCGGTGACGGTGACGCGGGAGCTGATGGTGACATTACCCTCCGCCACATACCAGCCGTTGTTGGTGGTGTCGTTCCATGTAGTAAGGGAATTCTCCGATGTTATCTCCGTGTAGCTCTCCACCGTTTTGTCGACATCCACGACCTTTTTCTCGCTTCTGTCCCTCTGGCGCTCGATATAGTTTACCGCGCCTCCGTTCGCATACACGCTCGTCACGCACGGCATGGCGAACACGAGCGCGAACGCGAGGACGAGGGAGAGGACCCGTTTCCATGGCCTCTGTTTCATATCGTCTGCATCTCCTTCCCCTTTTTGGACGCCCTCTGACGGCGGCAGTGCCACCCCGGTGCGGGTCATGATATATTTACAGAAAAGAGGAGAAAAAGGGCAAGAGGATTTGCATATTATTATGAAAGGTTTAGAAAAGAAGCGAGAGGGACGGTATCCTGCAGAGCAAAAGAGAAAAACAGAAGGAAAAAGAGGCGTTCCGCGCCGGCTGAGAAAATGGCTGAGTTTTTTGACAATACTACGGACATTTCTGGTGGAAAAGACGGGGAAACTTTCGATATGATAGGGATACCGACAGAAGGAGGGGTAACAATGGCAATCATACAGGTACAGAGTCCGCTGTTCCGGGGCGGCGGGAATATGCTCACGCTGGCCGAAGCGATCGAGGTGGCAAACGGCGAAAACCCGGAGGCCGTCCGCCGCTGCCGTGACGCAATTTCCGGGGATCCCGCAGCGGATGAGGAGATCGAAATCCGGCTCGTGTGCCGGGAGGAGGAGCTCGTCCTCCCGGGCAGCGAAACGCTCTCCTCCGCGCTCCCGCCCCTGCGGACGGAAAAGCGCGTGGTGATCGACGGGCAGGGAAAACGCCTGCGCGGCGGGGGAACGGGCTGCGGGCTGATCCTCTCGTCCGGCCGGGCGGCGGTGCGCCGTCTCGCGTTTTCCAACTTCTCCGCCGGCATTTTCCTCACGCAGGCGGAGCGGTCGATGGATGATATTGTCATAGAGGAGTGCGGATTTGACGAGATGACCCATGCCTGCATCCTCGGCGGGATGACGGGAAGCAATCTCACACTGAGCCGCGTTGTGGTCCGCCGCTGCGATATGCAGGCTCCGTCGCGCAGCCGAAAAAGGGGAGCCTGCACCGCGGTGCTGCTCTCGGCGGTGCTGGACTGGACGGGAGGCGTTTTTGTCAGCGGGACCGCCATGCGCGATCTCCTCATTTGCGGGAACGTCATCCGCGCCCATCCGGACGGCGGCACGTTCTCGGAGGGGATCAATCTCTTTACCACCTGCGACTACACCTACGGCGTCGGCGGGCCGGTCGGCGCAGGCGGAAGCAGCAGGATCGAGGACTGCATCACGGAGGACGTCCTCATCGAGGAGAACGACATCAGCGGCGTGGACGACACCTGCATCGGCTTTCTCGGGGCGCTCCCGGCACGGGAAAGATGCTCCATCCGCAATTTCACCGTCCGGCGCAACAGAGCGGCGTATTTTCTCACGGGCCTGTGCGTTTCCTCCTGCAATCAGTACGCGGGAGGCGAGTCGTACCACTGTACGGCGGACGGGATCTATATGGAAGACAACGTCCTTCTGCCAAGCGCGGAAGCGCCGGACGAGCCCTCCATGGCCATCGCGCTGATCAATGTGCGGGCGGAATCCGGAAAAATTGTGTGCGAGGACTGCGTCCTGGAAAACGTCGCGGTGCGGAGAAACCACATCGAGGGGCGCGACTGGGGCATCGTCCTGGAGGGGATGCACGGCACGCAGGATCTCCCCGCGCCAAGCCGCCTGCTCCGCTGCGGGATTCGCGATGTGACGATAGAGCGCAACGAGATCCGCGGCGTCAGGGAGCCGCTGAGGATGTATGGCGTCCGCCTGGAGGGACGCACGGATCGCTTCTGGGATTACGGCGTGGTGGAGGTCAACGACCAATACCCGTACAGCGTGTATGCCGAGGGGAACTATATTGACAGGATTACCGTGCGGGACAACGAGGCGTCCGATTACGACTGCTTCCTGAACATGGCGGGCGCATGGGCGGCAGGCCGCGGCTTCGCGCGGAACAACAGCGTCGGGCCAGAGCTCGTCTTTGAAAACAACAGCCTTGACAAGGGGAAAAAGGTGTTTGCCTACCGGTACGAGGCGGCCGACCAGCGCCTGCTGGAGGAGGCGTGCGGATTCGGCAACCGCGCGTGGAAGGAATCCGTTTCCATCCCGTAAAACCATGAGACCGGCGGGAGGCAGCGCGCCCCCGCCTTCGGAAAAGGAGAAAAATCGCATGAAAAACAGAAAACGCATTTTTGCAGCGCTCACCGCTCTTGCTCTTCTCGCATCGATGACCTCCTGCTCAGCCGAGGAAACGGCTTCCTCCTCTGCAGCGCCGCCGCAGCAGTCGGAGGCGGAGGAAACCGTCTCGCAGGCTGAGGAGCAGCCTGTGGAACAGGAGCCCTACACGGTAGCGATCGCCGCCCTTGGAGACGCGAGCACGGAGGCGTGCGCCGAGGTGGCCGAGGCGGCCAGCAAAATTCTCGAGGAGAAATACAACACGACGGTCACGCTGATCCGGTACGGGTATCTTGAGTACGATCAGCAGATGCAGCTCGCTCTCGCGGGCGGCGAGAAGCTGGATCTGATCTCCAGCGGCTTTTTCTCCTGCAGCCTTGACAGCGCCGCGGCAAGCGGGCAGGTCCTCGCGCTCAACGAGCTGCTCGAGAGCTCGTCTGAGCTGTACGCAGCGGTGACGGAGGAAGACTGGAGATGCATGCAGCGCGGCGGGCAGATTTACGGCGTGCCGAACGGCAAGGAGCACGCGAGCGGGTACGGCTTCAGCTGCGTGACGGAAATGCTCGAGCAGCTCGACTACGACGTTTCGTCCATCGAGGAGGAAGCCGATCTCGAAGGTCTGCTCCGCGCGGTCAAGGAAACCTTCCCCGGCGTGGATCCGATTGTGACGAGCGGCGGGAACATGGGCGGCGTGATGTCGTACAGGGATACCCTCGGCAACGACTACGGCGTTCTGGAGGATTGCCGCACAGACAGCACGGAGCTGGTCAACTGGTTTGCCACGGATACCTATCGCTCCATCTGCGACCTGCACTACCGTTGGGCCCAGGAGGGGCTGATCATGGCGGATGCGAGCTCCAATTCCGAGACGGCCAGCACGCTCATCGCGGCGGGCACCGCTTTCGGCTACTTCCACAACAACAAGCCCGGCATTGAGGACGAGGACGAGAGCGCCACGGGCAAGGAGATGACGATGATCCCGATCATCGACGCCTACTCGACCACCTCCAACCTTTCGGAGTGCTGGATGATCCCGTACCAGTGCGAACAGCCTGAGCGCGCGCTGCAGGTGCTCTCCGAAATGTATCTGAATCCCGAGCTCGGCAATCTCTTTGCCTACGGCATCGAGTCGAAGCACTGGGAGTTTGCCGACGAGGAGCAGGGACTGATCGATTTCCCCGAGGGCGTCTCCGCCTCGACCACGGACTATTCCGTGGCTGCCTGGGCATGGCCGAACGAGCTGATTCTGTACGTCTTCGGCGCAGACGCGGATCCCGAGCTGTGGAAGAAGACGGATGAGTTCAACGAGACGGCCTTCCAGTCCGTCGGCAAAGGCTTCTCGTTCGACAGCTCGTCTGTGCTCAACGAGATCGCGGCGTGCAACAATGTGGTGTCAAAGTACGACAACCCGCTTCAGGCCGGCGCGCTGGATCCCGCAGAGGCCATCCCGAAATTCCTTGAGGAGCTCGAGGCGGCCGGTATCGACGCCATTATCAGCGAAAAGCAGAGCCAGTTCGACGAGTGGCTTGCGGCGCAGAATTCATAACGGAAGGGTTTGAAACAACAGGCATGAATAAGACAAAAAAGGGGATCGGCAGATCCGGACCTGTGAAAATCCTGCGGTATTGGCCGGCCTATCTCATGCTGCTGCCCGGATTTGTCTATCTGCTGATCAACAACTACATTCCCATGGCCGGCATCGTGATCGCGTTCAAGAATTTCAATTACCAGCTGGGAATGTGGAAAAGCCCCTGGACCGGCTTCTCTAATTTTGAATTTCTCTTTCGGACCAGCGACGCCTGGCTGATCACGCGGAACACGCTTCTGTACAATCTCACGTTCATCGTCCTCGGCACGGTGCTGGCGATTCTGGTGTCCGTCTCCCTCAACGAGATTCGCTCCTCCGCCGCGAAGAAGGTCTATCAGACCTCCGTATTGATCCCGTACCTGATCTCCATGGTGATCGCGAGCTTTCTCGTAAACGGTTTCCTGAACAGCCGCACCGGCTTCCTCAACAAGGGAATACTCGAGCCTCTGGGGATGGAGGCCGTGTCATGGTATTCCGAGCCGCAATACTGGCCGTTCATCCTGGTGATCGTCTATCTCTGGAAAAACCTCGGGTATCAGGTGCTGCTCTACTATGCCGCTTTGATTTCCATCGACAGGGAATACTATGAGGCGGCGGTCATCGACGGGGCCGGGCGCTGGAAGCAGTTTCTCCACATCACGCTTCCCGGACTGAAGACGACCATCATCACGCTCACCCTTTTGGCTGTGGGGCGGATCTTCTATTCTGATTTCGGTCTGTTTTACCAGATCCCCATGGACAGCGGCGTGCTGCTGGACGTCACCAACACCATCGACCTGTACGTCTATCACGGGCTGATGGAGTCAAACAACATCGGGATGTCGTCAGCGGCAGGCGTATACCAGTCGATGGTCGGCTTTGTGCTGGTTCTGCTTGCGAATTTCTGTGTGCGCAGGCTGGACAGAGACAGCGCGCTGTTTTGAGGGAAAGGAGGAGCTGCCATGCGTTCTGATAAAGCGTCCCGGCTGGGATTTCACCTGATCCTTCTGTTCTTCTCCCTCTGCTCCGTTCTTCCTTTCCTGCTGATGGTTTCCTCGTCCCTGACGAGCGAGGAGGCGCTGATCCGAGACGGATACTCGTTTCTCCCCCGCTCCCTTGATTTTTCCAGCTACAGCTACCTGCTGCTGCAGTCGCAGGAGGTGCTGCGCGGATACGGGATTTCCGTCCTCACCACGGTGATCGGCACGGTCAGCGGGCTGGCCATCACGGTTCTGTACGGCTATGCGCTCTCCTGGGAGGGCCTTCCCGGCAGGCGGTTTTTCTCGTTTTTCCTGTTCTTCACCATGCTGTTCCGAGGCGGGCTCGTCCCCTCCTACATCATGTGGACGCAGATGTTTCACATTAAGAACACGCTCGCGGCGCTGATTTTCCCGAATCTGCTGATGAACGCTTTCTATGTGATCATGGCAAAAACGTATTTCTCCGCCAACATTCCCGAGTCTGTGAAGGACGCCGCCCGCATCGACGGCGCAGGTGAATTCCGCATTCTGCTGCGGATTGTGCTGCCGATGTCTTCGCCGATTCTGGCGACGCTGACGCTGATGATCGGCCTCGGCTACTGGAACGACTGGATGAACGGCCTGTACTATATCAGCAGCGACAAGCTCTACAGCGTCCAGGTGCTGCTCAACAAGATGCTGATGAACATCCAGTTCCTCCTGAGCGGCGTGGCGCAGAGCAGCGGGATCGAGCTGTCCAATCTTCCCGCTACGGGAATCCGCATGGCGATTGCCGTGCTCGGCGTGCTTCCCCTGCTGGTTGCCTATCCGTTCTTCCAGCGGTATTTCGTGCGGGGCATCCTGATCGGCGCTATCAAGGGATAATTTTGTATCGTTTCCAACCTCCGGCTGCACACCGCCTGCCGGGGGTTGGAAATTTTTGGCTGTTATCGGCGCGGCGCGCCGGGCGCGGACGGCGGCCACCGGCGGAAAAAGGGAAAAATGCGCGGATTCTGCGCGGTACGGCGCCGGGAGGCCCCCCTTGCCTGCCGAAAGACCGTGCTATATAATGAGGAAAGCGCAAACGAGAGGAGGGAACACGTTTTGAAACGGCCATTTATTCCGTTCCAAAGAAAGGCGGCAATGCTTCTTGCAGCCCTGCTGCTTCTGGCAGGCGGCGTTCTGCTTGGGTACAATTTTTATATTGTCAACAGTAATCTGAACCGGCAGCTGGCCGCCGGAAGCGGCAGCACGCTTTCCCTTTTTTCCTCCTGGCTGCGCACCGGTCTGGAGAGCGTGGACAGCTATCTGCTGTATCTGACGGCCTCCGATCAGGATTTCGCCATGCTCTCCTATCAGGAAACGTTTCTCGGCAGCCACCTCTGCGCGTATCAGGTGAAGGAAAAATGCGACATGGTGCTCAAGACGGAGAAAACGGCGGACGCCTTTTTCCTCTATTCCTCCTCGTCCGGCTATTTTACGAAGACCTTCGGCCCGGGAGCCTCCAGCCGGATCCAGATGTATTCGGGAGAATATGTCAAGCGCCTGTTCACGGAGGGCTCCGAAAACGCGCAGGAATGGACGCTGCACTGGATTGACGGCGTTCCCTGCCTGATCCGGATGATGAGCCGGGGCGAGGCGTCGATCGCCGTTCTTGTGGATCTGCAGCAGATCAGCCAGTCCAGCCCGGAGGCGGCGCGCTTCCTCGGCTCCTTCGTCTTCTTTGGGGAAGACGGCAGCCTTCTCACCGTCCCGGAAGCGCCCGGCCTGTCCTCCGTGCAGGAGTACGAGGGCAGCCGTCTCCTCGAAGGGGACGACGGTACGAGATACTATGTGGCGGTGGAGGAGCTTGGCTTCGCCGGGCTGCGCGCGGCGTATCTCGCGCCATACCCGGAGGTCTGGGAGAGCTTCGACGGCACGCTGCTTCTGCTGTTCGCCTTTTCCCTGCTCGTCCTTGGAATGATCGGCCTGTGCTTTCTTTTGCTGCGCAGATTCATTTTCTCTCCGCTTGACCGGCTCACAGCCATCATGGGAAAGGTGTACGAGGGCAATCTGGAAGCCCGCATCCGGCCCGGCGGCAGCATTCGGGAATTTGAAAAAATCTACGAAGCGTTCAACGCCATGATGGATCAGATCCACTCTCTCAAGCTCGCGGCGTATGAGAAGCAGATGGAGGCGGAACGCGCGGAGCTGCAGTATCTGCAGATTCAGATCCGCCCTCACTTTTACCTGAACTGCCTGAAAAATCTCTACAGCATGGCGCAGGCGAAGCAGTACGACAACGTGCAGCGGATGATTCTCGCCCTCTCCGAATACCTGCGGGATATGCTGCACATCGCCGGGGAAACCATCCCGCTCTCCGTTGAGCTGCGCAGTGTGGAAAACTATATCCTGCTGCAGCAGATCGTGTCCTCCCGGCCGCCCCTGTGCAGTCTCCAGGCCGAAGGGGAGCTGATGGACTTTCCCGTTCCGCCCCTTTCCCTTCTCACGTTTGTCGAAAACTCCGTGAAACACGCTTCTCTGCCGGAAAAGCAGCTTCACATTCAGGTGAAGGCCTTTCGCGTGGGGGAGGGAAAGGAGCAATTTGTCAATCTTTCCGTGTACGACGACGGAAGGGGCTTTCCCGCGGAGGTTCTGCGCCGTCTGAACGGCGCGCAGACGGAGGACAGCGCGCAGATTGGCATTACAAACGTGATGCGGCGCTGTGCGCTGCTGTACGGCAGCCGCTACGCCTGCTCGTTCAGCAACAGGAACGGTTCCTGTGTGGAGCTGTTCCTTCCCTGCGGCCCGGATGAGAGAGGGGGGAAAACAGATGACGGTTCTGATCGTTGACGATCAGAAATATGTGGTGGAGGGCCTTGAGATGGGCGTACATTGGAAGAGCATCGGCGTCGGCCGCGTCCTCACCGCATTCAGCGCCGCGCAGGCCAGAGGCATCATGGAGGAGGAGCAGGTGGACATTCTCCTGTGCGACATCGAGATGCCCTCGGAAAACGGACTTTCCCTCCTCGCCTGGATCCGCAGCGAAAACAGGGATGTGAAATGTATTTTTCTCACGGCGCACCCTGATTTTCAGTACGCGCAGACGGCCCTGCGCCTCGGCGGGTTCGACTATATTCTGCAGCCCGCCCGGTATGAGGACGTAGAGCGCGCCGTGACAAAGGCGTGCGAATCTGTCAGCCGGGAGAGGGAGCGCGCCAAATATTACTCCTATGGAAAAACGGTTTCGCAAAAGCGCTCTCACCTTCTCGGGAAAATTCTGGCGGAATGGTTCGGCGGCGATCGCCCCTATTCCGCCGACCTGGAGCAGACGCTCGCGCATTTCGGCGTGGAGCTGCGCCCGGACGAAAAGCAGTATTTTCTGCTGATGCAGCTGTGCGCGGCGGCTCCCTCCTGGGAGCCGGAGCTTCTGCTGTACGCCGTCACAAACATTCTGCGGGAGGTGCTCGGCGAGACGGTGCGCGACGTGCTGGACGCGGATCTCGGGGAGGGCGTATTCGGCTTTCTTCTCCTGGAAAGCGAGGAGGAGCGGCTGAACGAGGATACCTTCCGACAGAGCCTCCTGCGGACGCAGAAGCTGCTCCGCACCACCCTGTGCTGCGGCGTCGCCTTCCACGCGCAATCGCCCGTCGCGCCCGCGGAGCTTTCCGCCGCCTCACAGCGCCTGCGCGCGTCCTGCCGGGACAATGTGGCGCGCCGCGAATCCCTGTTTTGGGAGCCGCAGCCGAAGGAGGACTGCGCGATAGAATACTCCCGGTTTGAAAACTGGAGGCGTCTTCTTGCGGAAGGGTATGTCTCCGCGGTGCGCCGGGAGATGGAGCGGTACCTCGAGGAGCTTGCGGGGGACCTGAACGCCGGAACGCTCTACCGGTTCCAGCAGGCGTTTCATCAGATTGTTTTTTCGGTTTCGCTGGAATGCAGGGAGCGGTACCCCGGAGCCTCCTCCGACGAGGAGCTGGTTTCCTGCCTGCAGGAAAAAGCGGAAACGGCCGGCAGGCTGCGAGAGCTGATCCACAAGGCGATGCTCCGTCTGGAAGAGGACGCCGCGGACGGTTTCGGCGAGGAGGAGGAGGATCTGATCGAAAAGGCGATTTTCTATATCCGTTCTCACATTGAGGAGGACCTGCGCCGCAGCACGATCGCGGAGGCGGTTCATCTGAGCCCGAACTACCTCTCCGGCCTGTTCAGCGTCAGAATGGGCATGACGCTCCGCGAATTCATCGTGCAGGAAAAGATGAAGACCGCGCAGTCCCTGCTCAAGACGACGAGGCTGCCGATCGGCGTCGTAGCCGCAAAGGTGGGATACTCCAATTTCTCCTACTTTTCTCAGCTGTACAAAAAGTGCAACGGCGTCTCCCCCGGCGAGGACAGGGAAGCGTAAACCGGCAAGCTTCGCCTTATCGGCTGCCTGCGCCGAACCGGAACATTTCTGCATAAAAAATCCCCTCTGCCCGCAGCAGAGGGGATTTTTGTCAGAGAAGGAGGGGGTCAGCCCGCGACGTGCTGAACCAGCGTAATGATACGGATGACGAACAGGATGCCGACACCGTACATGATGGGAGAAACCTCCTTGGCCTTGCCGGTGAGGAGCTTGAGGATAACCCAGGCCAGCATACCGAACATAATGCCGTTCGCGATGGAGTAGGTGAAGGGCATCATGAAGATGGCGAGGAACGCGCCGACAGCATCGGCAATGTCGCCCTCAAACTTGACCTTGAGCACGCTGCTCATCATGAGGAGGCCGACGAAGATGAGGGCCGGCGCGGTGGCGAAGCCCTGAATCGCGGTGAAGATCGGGTAGAGCGGGATGGCGATGAGGAAGAGCACGCCGGCGACGACAGCCGTCAGGCCGGTGCGGCCGCCCTCGGAAACACCCGCGGAGGACTCAACGTAGCTGGTGACGGTCGAGGTGCCGAGGCAGGCGCCCGCCACGGTGCCGATGGCGTCAGCCATCAGAGCTCTGCCCACGCGGGGAAGCTTGCCTTCCTTGTCGAGGAGGTTGCCCTTCGCGGCGACGCCGACGAGCGTGCCGACAGTGTCAAACAGGTCGACAAACAGGAAGGCGAACACGACCACGAGGAAGTCGATGAAGTTGGTGCCCACAAAGCCGAAGTCAAACTGCATGAAGGTGGAGGCGATGGACGGGAAGGGGGTATAGTTGGCAAAGGAGGGGATATTGGAGAATACGCTGTTCTCGATGTCGACCACATACCAGCCGCCGAGCTCCGCGAAGATGCCGAGCACCCAGGTGACAATGATGCTGATCAGAATCGCGCCCTTGACGCGGAAGTGATGCAGCGCGGCGAGGATGATGAGGCCGATGAGGGCGAGAACGACGGTCGGGGAGCGGAAGTCGCCGAGCTCCACAAGGGTGGAGGGCTCCGAAACGACGATGCCGGCGCCCTTGCAGCCGATCAGCGTGATGAACAGGCCGATACCGGCGGTGATGGCGTACTTGAGATTCTCCGGAATGCCGTTGACGATCTTCTCACGGAACTTGAACGCCGAGAGAACGATGAAGACGAGGCCCTCGACCAGAACGGCGGTCAGGGCGATCTTCCAAGCGTTGTCGCCGAGGCCCATGCCGAGGCAGACCGAGTAAGTGAAGTAGGCGTTCAGGCCCATGCCGGAAGCCAGAGCCACCGGGTAATTCGCGAGGAAGCCCATGATGAAGGTCGCGAGAGCGGCGGAGAGAGCCGTGGCCACGAAGACCGCGTTCTGATCCATGCCGGTCGCCGCGAGCATACTCGGGTTCACCGCGAGGATGTAGGCCATCGCGAGGAAGGTCGTGATGCCGGCGATGATTTCGGTTTTGACGTTGGTTCCATGACCCGCGAGGTCGAAGAAGTCCTTCTTCGCGGGGGCGGAACTGTTCTTGTTCCCTGCCATGTGTTCCATTCCTCCTGTAACAGAAAAAATAAAAATAAGTCCGGATCTGCGCGCAGCCGGACACGTCTGAAGACAAGATCATTATACTGATTTCGCCGTCAGAAAGCAATCGGTTACTTCCACAAAGTTTTCATCTCTGAGAAATAATTTATTCACACTTTCTGTGCGAAATGTCAAATCCGGGCGTGATCGGGCGATTTGTGTCTTGAAAACGACGAAGAACCGCGCCGCATATTCAAAACGGAGCGCGGGCATACTTGAGAAAAAAGGAAGGCGGGAACAGCGGATGATGACGAGAATCGGAAGAAACACGCTGCGCTTCGGGCGCGGCCCGTGGGCGCTCGGCTGGGCGGTTTCGGCGGGAAAAAAGGAGCTCGAGGGGCCGCTCGGCAGCCTCTTTGATCAGTGTCACGAGGACACGACGCTCGGCGGGGAAAACTGGGAGCGCGCCGAAAGCCGCCTGCAGGCGGAGGCGTCTCGCCTCGCGCTGCACAAGGCGGGACTTTTGCCGGACGAGATCGACTGCGTGTTCGCGGGCGACCTGCTCAACCAGTGCGCCGCGTCCGTGTTTGGCCTGTGCGACCTTGGGATCCCCTTTCTCGGGCAGTACGGCGCGTGCTCAACGATGGCGCAGTCTCTCGCCGTGGCCGCCGTCTTCGTGGAGGCCGGGGCGGCGCGGCGCGCGATGGCGGTAACGTCGTCGCACTTCTGCTCGGCAGAGCGGCAGTTCCGCCTGCCGCTCGAATACGGCGGCCAGCGCACGCCGACGGCGCAGTGGACGGCCACGGCCTCCGGCGCGATGATCCTCTCGCGCGAGCCTCCCGCCGGGGCGGAACGCGCGGTCGTCGTGCGGGAGGCGTGCTTCGGCAGGATGGTCGACCTCGGCGTCGCCGACCCGGCCAACATGGGCGCGGCGATGGCCCCCGCGGCCTGCCGCACCCTTCTCGACTACTTCGAGGACACCGCCTCCTCGCCGAAGGACTTTGACCTCATTCTGACGGGCGACCTCGGGGCGGTCGGCAGCGATCTGCTGCGGGAGCTTCTGCTGCGCGAGGGCTGCGACATTGCCGCCGTGCACAACGACGGCGGGCTGATGCTGTACGACAGAAAACGCCAGGACGTCCACGCCGGCGCCTCGGGCTGCGGCTGCTCGGCGGCGGTGCTGTGCTCCGCCGTGATGGGTGATCTCCTCGCCGGGCGGCTCGGCGACGTCCTGTTCGTCGGCACGGGGGCGCTGACCTCCGCCACGACGAGCCAGCAGGGCGCAACGATTCCCGGCGTCGCCCATCTCGTGCGGCTGCGCGCCGTCTCCGTCCGCCCGGGCGGGGAATAAAAAAGGGCCGCCCTCCCGCGCGGGGAGAGCGGCCCGATAAGCCGGATGCGCAATCAGCCGAGATACTTCGTGACGGGAGAGATGTCGAGGCCGGAGCAGGTCCTGAGGTACTCGCAGAGCTGCTCCACGATGACGCGCACGCCGCCGGCCGCGTCGCTCTCGACGTTCAGCGGCATGATGGGATCGTGCACGCTCAGGCGCAGGAGGAACCAGCCGTCCCCGGCGCCCTCTCCGAACGAGACGCGGATGCCCTCTCGGTTGTCGGGCGCGATCTCCCAGCCGTGCTCCTTTGCCCAGGCCTCGAGACCGGCGATGACGGCCTCGCCGCAGGCGCGGAAGTCGGCCTCCTGAATCGGCATCCGGAGCTCAAGCGCCTCCACGGGCTCGCGCAGGGACTCGAGCATCGTCTCAAGGCTCTTGCCCTCCCGGCGGAGGTTGGCCATCTTGATGATGATCTTCGTGACGAGATACGCGCCGTCGTCGAGGAAATAGTTCTCGCGCAGGGCGGCGTGGCCGGACGTCTCAATCGCGAGCGGGCAGTTGACGCCCTCGGCGTTGAGGCGCAGCGCTTCGTTGATGACGTTGCGGTAGCCGCGCTTGAAGCGGTGATGATGGCCGCCGAGCGTCTTCTCGATGTACTCCTTGAGGCCGCTCGAGGTGATGGAGTCGGTCACGATGGTGCCGCCCTCGTTGCCCTCGAGCGCGATGGCGCTCGCGATCGCGACGAGACGGTTGCGGTTGAGCTCGTCCCCCTTCGAATCGACGGCGCCGCCGCGGTCGACGTCGGTGTCGAAGATGACGCCGAGGTCTGCCTTTGCACGCACGGTCGCGCGGCAGACGGACTCCATCGCCGTTTCGTTCTCCGGGTTCGGGATATGGTTCGGGAACATCCCGTCCGGCTCGAGGAACTGGCTGCCGGAAATGTCCGCGCCGAGCGGGGCGAGGACGTCGGTCGCATAGAAGCCGCCCGCGCCGTTGCCGGCGTCGACGACGATATGGAAGCCCTGAAGCGGATGCTCGAAGTCCTCGGCGTTTACGCCCTCCTTGATCTTCTCGCGGAGGATCTCGGAGTAGCGGGACATATAGTCGACCATCTCGGCGACGCCCTTTCCATAGGCGGGCGCTTTGTTCTCCGCCGCACAGGCGAGAATCTTCTCAATGTCGGAGCCGTCGAGGCCGCCGTCCTTTGTGAAGAACTTCAGGCCGTTGCGGTAATAGGGGTGATGGCTCGCCGTGATCTGCACCGAACCGTCGCAGCCCCAGTCGACGGTGATCATGAACATACTCGGCGTGGAAGCGAGGCCGCAGACGAGCACGCGCACGCCGGCGGACAGCATCGCGTCGACGACCGCCTTCTGGATCCGGTCGGCGGAGATGCGCGAGTCATGTCCGACGGCGACCGTCAGCTCCGAGGCCGGCTTGCCGGTATGCTCGGAAAGCCAGATCAGATAGCCCGCCGCCATCCGGCGGACGGCTTCGCTGGTGAGGTTCATCTCCTGCCCCGGCACGCCCTCGACGGCGACGCCGCGGATATCTGTGCCGCTTTTAAATTGTTTCCAGTTGATCTCCATCATAACGGATGATCCCTCCATTTTGTTTTCTCCCGTGCGGGAGCTGGCTCAAGAAAAAACGCCTGAACGGAAGTATATACATTTTTTATTATAAGGCAAAACAGCTGCTTTGTAAATCGATCCGTGAAAATTTTAGGAGGTTTTGCAATGGATGAGGTGATTTCTCTCCGGGAAGCGTCGAAAATATACCGGCGGGGCGGGAAGGAGGTGCGCGCCCTCGACAGGGTGACGCTTTCCGTCCAGCGCGGGGAGTTTCTCGCCGTCGTCGGCAGCAGCGGCTCCGGAAAGACGACGCTGATGAACCTGATGGGCTGCCTGGACCTGCCGACGTCGGGCGTCTGCCTGCTCGAGGGGGAGGACGTCTCCCGCCTGAGCGGACAGCGGCTCGCGGAAATCCGCAACCGGCGGATCGGCTTCATCTTTCAGGGCTTCAATCTCATCGGCGGGATGACGGCGCTCGAGAACGTGGAGCTGCCGCTCGCGTACCGCGGCGTTCCTGCCGGCGAGCGGCGGTCGCTCGCGCGGGAGGCGCTCGCGCTCGTCGGCCTCTCCGAGCGCGTCTCCCACCTGCCGGGCCAGCTCTCCGGCGGGCAGCAGCAGCGCGTCGCCGTCGCGCGGGCCATTGCGGCGCGTCCCCCCATCCTCCTCGCCGACGAGCCGACGGGCAATCTCGACCCGGAATCGGGACGCGCCGTCATGCAGATCCTGCGCGGCCTGCATGAGGAGGGGCGCACGCTCGTCCTCATCACGCACGACATGGCGCTCGCCGCCGAAGCCGGACGGCGCGTGCACATCAAAGCCGGACGTCTCTGCGGGGAGCACGAATTTCCGCGCGGCGGTGAAGGAATCTTTGGCGGTTTTCGCACCGCCTGCCGAGTTGACAATACTCACACGGATGATATACAATAAAGCTGCAGGAATGAAATTCCTATCCCTCTCCGCCCCGCATGGGACGGGGAAATCGCAGCAGCAAAGGAGGACACGACTATGCCGGCTAATCTGTTGGAACTGCACGATGTGGACGTCCCCGAATTCCTCAAAACCCTCGACTCCTGCAAGGGAGATGTGTTTCTGGTGACCCGCGAGGGCGACCGTCTGAATCTGAAAAGCAAGCTGTGCCAGCTCGTCGGCTTGACCAAGCTGATCGAGGGCGGCAAGATCGCCGAGGCTTTTATCGAATGTGCGAATAAAGAGGACGAATCCCTGCTGTTCCGCTTCAACCTGTACGGAGACAAGGATCCCAAAAAGAAGTGAGAAGGCGGACGTCCGCAACAGGGAAGTTCCGGCATCCTTTCGGCTTTGCCGAGAGGATGCCTCTTTTTTTCACGCCGTTTCGGAAAGGATGGATGCAATGGCTAAGGGAAGAAGATACCAAAAGCGCTCGAGAAAGGGCGGGTTGTGGGCGCTGCTTGCCGTGCTCGCGGCGGCCGCGGCGCTGTGGGCGGGACGATCGCTCGGCGTCCTGCCTGAGCAGGAGGAGCCCTCCGCCCCCGCCGTCGCGCCTGCCGCCGAGGGGACGGTGCAGGTCTGCTATTTCGACGTCGGGCAGGCAGACGCGGAGCTCATCCAGTTTCCGGGCGGCTCCAATGTTCTGATCGACGCGGGCACCTCGTCGACGGAGGACGAGCTCATCGAGACGCTGCGCTCCCTCGGCGTGGAGACGCTCGATCTCGTCGTCGCAACACATCCGCACGCCGATCACATCGGCGGAATGGCGGCGGTGATAGAAGCGTTCGACGTCGGCGGCGTCGTGATGCCGCGCGTCTCGGACAGCGACACGCCGACGACAAAAACATACGAGAACCTGCTTGAGGCCATCATGGAGAAGGGGCTCTCCGCCGCGCCCGCCGAGCCCGGGGCAGAGCTTCTCTCGGAGAACGGGGCCGCCCTCACGGTGCTCGCCCCGAACAGCGAGGACTACGGCGATCTCAACAACTACTCCGTCGTCCTGCGGCTGACCTTCGGGGCGGACTCCTTCCTCTTTACGGGCGACGCGGAGAAGGAAAGCGAGGAGGAAATGCTCGGCGCCGGCTTTGATCTCTCGGCCACGGTGCTCAAGTGCGGCCATCACGGCAGCGAGACCTCCACCTCCCCGCCGTTCCTCAGCGCCGTAGGGCCGCAGTACGCCGTCATCAGCTGCGGCGTCGACAACGACTACGGTCATCCGGACGCCGTCACGCTCGAAAAGCTCTCCGCCGCCGGCGTCGAGGTCTTCCGCACCGATCTGCAGGGAACCATCGTCGCGGTCTCCGACGGCGCGGGCGTCACGATGACGGCTCTCGGCAAGGACGCGGCGTAAAAGCGAAACAGGACAGGACAGGGAAAAGGCCGGGGCCTTTGAGCGGGAACGCTCCGAGGCCCCGGCCTTTTTTGGCTGTGGGGAAAAATGGGACAGAGACGAGGACGGGTGAGGACGGAAAGGGCCGCCCTCATCTCCACCTGAGCCGCACCGGCCCAAGCAGGCCGGACTGCTGCGGACGCTTGTTGTACTGCGTCGGGATGGTGCGGTAATGGTTGTACAGCGTGTTGTACACCTCGACGGCGACGTCCTGCTCGCTGCCGGCCCATTTCGTGAGGTCGAAGCGGTACGGGGCCGTCATGCAGACGCCCGCCGACTCCCCGCCGACGAAAACCTCCGCCGAGCAGCCGGCCTCGCCGAGATCGAGGACGAGCTCTCCCGCCTCGGGAAGCGCCATGCGCCGCTCGTACCGCGCGCCGCCGGAGTAACACGCGAGCGCGTCCACCCTCGCCCAGTCGCCCGGCTCGAGAAGCCCCCTTCCGCAGTCGACGTTCACGATATCGAGAGCGGACTCGTACGCCCCGCGCGCGGGCAGGAGCTCAATCACGGCCTCGCAGGCCGTCTCGCAGACGGAGGGAAGGTCGGCTGTATGCCGCTCGCCGTCGCGGGAGACGCTCGCCTCCTCGCCGCCCGCCGTCACGCGGACGACCTCGCCCTTCGCGGCAAAGCGCAGCCGGTACGCCCCGGGCGGGACGTCGAAGGCGAAGCGGCAGGCCGTGTGCCGGTGCTCGGGGTAGGGCGTGAGCGGCAGAAGCGTCTCGTTCTCGTACCAGCTCGTCGCGAGCGGAATCGTCCGCGGAGCCGTCTGGCGGCAGCGGTCGAGCACGAAGCAGCCGCGCCCGGCGTGGCCGTACCGCAGCAGCAGCGTGTGCGTCCCGCGCGTGAGAATCACCTTGTCGAGGCTCGCGGGTTTGCCGTCAAGCCAGAAGGCGTCGGGGCGCATCGAGCCGATTTTCGGGAAGGCCGCCGTCTGCTCGTCGACCGTGACCGTCGTATAAATGTAATAGAAATTCCCCTCGTCCTCCGGGGCATAGTACGAATTGGAGTTTGCCTGCGTGATGACCTTCCTGCCCAGCGCGAGGAAGTCGTCCGTCAGCCTGCCCTTGAGGCCGTGGTAGCTGCCCTGCGGCCCCGCGTCGTGCGAAAGCCCGTACCGGAGCGAAAACTCATATTCGGTGAACGCGTGCGCCTTTCCGTCCAGCTCGACAGCCATTCCGGGCGCAATCCGGCCGAGAGCGAGAACCGCGTCGTCCGCGGCGCGCGGCAGCGGGCCGAGCTTGAGCAGATACGCCTCCTCGAGCCGCGTGACCGTCTTCTCACGCTCCCCCTGCGAGAAGCGGAAGAATCTCGCCTGCGCGCCGACGAAGCCGTCATACGGCGGCTGCTCGTAGTCGCCGTAGCGGTTGTCGAGCGTCGGCACAAGCTCGAAGTCCCAAGCGCCGTCTATGCTTCGCTCCTTCCATGCGGCCTGCTCCGTTTCGCACCGCGCCTCTCCCTTGCCGGAGAAAACGAGCACGGTCGCCTGCGCCGCGGCGAGCGGCAGACGAAGCAGCGTGCTCTCCGCGTCCTGTTCCAGACAGGAGACGGGCCTTTCCTCCCCTGTCCACGGGTCAAAGAGGTGCACCTCGCCCGACGCGCGGAGACGGCAGACCGTCCCCTCCTTTGCGCCGTAGAGGAAGAACACGTCGCAGCCGTCGATGCGCCGGTGCAGGTGGAACGGGATCTCGTCCGTCCCGAGGTCGCCGGGGAAGGCGGCGCGCACGGCGGCGAGCGTTTCCCGCGGCGTCTGCGGATGGCCGCAGCGCGAGACGGTGCGGCTGACGAGCGCATCCAGCGCCGCGTCGTTCCGCCCCGCGTGCTCGGACGCCTCCGGCAGCGCGCCCTCGAGGAGGACGAGCCCGCCCGCCTCGGCGAACGCGGCGAGCTTTTCCATCGCGCCGTACCGGATGGTGCGCATCGCCGGGACGACGACGGCGCGGTACGCCTCGCCCGCGACGCACAGCCGCCCGTCCTCGACGGACGCGCGCTCGATTGACTCGAAGTCGATGAAGTCGAAGTCCACGCCGCCGCGGTAGAGCGCCTCCGCCGTGTCGAAGGCCGCCTTCACGGAAGCGTCGCCGTCCAGCCCGCCCTCGACGGCGGCGACGGGATAGAGCACCGCCGCGTCGCAAACGTGTACGCCGCTGCTCAAAAGATAGCTCAGCCGCTTTGTACACAGTAGGAAGCGGTCCATATGCTTCCAATACGGCATCCGGAAATGGTTGCACGGCGGCGCCCACTCCCAGTAGCCGCCGTACGTCGTGTAGTAGAGGCCGTGGAGCGTCAGCAGGTTGTGGCCGAGGGCGAAATTG
>CASFAA010000213.1 GCA_949292505.1 uncultured Oscillospiraceae bacterium | reverse complement strand
GCTTCATAGTTGAATGTCTCCTTTGCAGAGTGAATTGTGGATGGGGGAGGGAGGGGGGACGGGAATTTGTTCGCGTAGGGGGAGGGCTTATTTGTTTGCAATTTAGCTGAGGGGGGATTGGAGGAAATGGGAGGGAAGCTGAGGGGATCTGATTTTGCCTCGGTGCGAATCGTCCGGGAAAAGGCGCTGCGCTGTTTTCCCTGGCTTTTTTTGGGCTTCGCCCTATTAGGGGTACGGAGTACGCGGCCTTTTGAAAAAGGCCGGCGAAAACTTCACTCGCCTACGGCGCGATCCCGGGGGCTGCTCACCCTACCGCGCTCACCGCTTCCCCCTCCGACCCGTACGCATACCCAAACTCCGGGTCATAACTGTACAGCTCCCTCAGCACCGCGTTCGCCCGGCTCCGGAAAAAGTCCATTCGGTTTCCCGCCGCCTCCACCTGCGCAAGCGATCCCTCTCCTGCCTGCTCTGTCAGCGATTTCAGCGCCGCGTCCTTGCCTGTCTCCCAGTCCTCCTGCTCCTTCTGGTAGACCTCCCTGTCGTCCGTGGCGAGGCTCAGCAGCTTTTCCATTCCGGCCTCGATCTCCTTCTCCCACAGCGCCGCATATTTCTCACACACGGCAACCATATCGAGCGTCGACACCGCCTCCGCGCTTTCTTTGACATACGCCGCGTCAATCGGGTTTTCCCGGAATTTCGCGTCAAATTCCGGGCTGTCGGTCTCGATCGGGATCACGACGCTCGCGCCCTCTCCCGTCTCGGGATCGTTCGCGTCGTCGGAAAGGCTCTCGGGGGCGGACGCCTGCGCGTCCCCCGTCTCAGCGGAGGAGGCTTCGTCAGCCGGTTCGCTCGCGGTACTCGCGGCGGACGGCGGCGCGGCGGACGACGGTTCCGTCCCTCTTTCCCCGCACGCGGCGAGGAACAGAGCGGCGGTCAGCAGCAAAGCGGTCAGGACAATCGCGGGTTTTCTCATGCAAGTTCTCCTTTATTCTTCATCCGGGACAATTTCTTCGGGTTCATTCTGCTCGGCCTCGCGCTCCGCGCGGAGCTCCTCCTCGGTCAGATCGGGCTCGCCGTCGTCCTCGGGAAGCTCGTCGGACGCTTCGCCCTCCTCGTGCGCCGTGCGCACAACGGTCACCACGCGGCTGCCTTCGGTCACGCGCATCACGCGCACGCCCTTGCTCGGCCGCGCGCAGACGCGGATGCTGTCCGCCGGGATGCGGATCACGATGCCGTCCGACGAGATGAGCAGCACGTCGTCGGTCAGGTCGACGACCTTGATGCCCGCGACGTCGCCGTATTTCTCGACGTGATAGTTCAAAAGGCCCTTGCCGCCCCTCGACTGGATGCGGTAGTCGGAGAGCGGGGAGAGGCGGCCGTAGCCCGTCTCGGAGACGGTCAGCACCAGCGCGTCGGGCCGCACGGTGCTCATGCCGACGACGCAGTCGCCCTCACGCAGCGTGATGGCCTTCACGCCCCTCGCGGTGCGTCCCATCGGGCGGACGTCTCTCTCGTCGAACCGGATGGCCATGCCCTTCTTCGTCGCGACGACGAGCTCCGTCTCGCCGCCGGTCAGTCTCACCCAGGCAAGCTCGTCGCCCTCATCGAGCGACAGCGCAATTACGCCGCCCTTGCGCGCGGTATCGTACGCGGAAAGCTCCGTTCTCTTGATGACGCCGTTCTTCGTGACCATCACAAGGTAGCTCGTGTCGTCGAACTCCGGCACGCGGATCATCGAGGAGATCTTCTCGTCCTGCGCAAGCGGCAGAAGGTTCGCGATATTCATGCCCTTGCTCGTGCGCGATCCCTCCGGGATCTCGTAGCACTTGAGCCGGTACACGCGCCCGAGGTTCGAGAAGAACATCACATAGTCGTGCGATCCGATGACGAACATCTCGGACGCGGCGTCCTCCTCGCGGCGGCTCATGCCGGAAATGCCCTTGCCGCCGCGGCGCTGGATGTGGTAGGTATCGGTCGGCTGGCGCTTGACGTAGCCGAAATTCGTCATGGTCAGCACGCATTCCTCGCGCGGAATGAGGTCCTCGACGTCGACCTCGCCGCTGACCGTCGCGATCTCGGTGCGGCGCTCGTCGCCGTATTTTTTCTTGATCTCCTGCGCCTCGTCCTTGATGATGCCCATCAGGCGGGGACGGTTGACGAGAATGTCGCGCAGATCCGCGACCTTCGCCTCAATCGCGGCGAGCTCCTCCTCGAGCTTGAGGCGGTCGGTGTTCGTCAGCGCGCCGAGCGTCATCTGGACGATGGCCTGCGCCTGCGGGTCGTCGAGGCCGAAGCGCTCGCACAGGCGCGTTTTCGCCGTCGTGCGGTCGGGGCTCGAGCGGATGATGCGGATGACCTCGTCGATGTTGTCGACGGCGATCTTCAGGCCCTCCAGAATGTGGGCGCGCTCCTCCGCCTTCTTGAGGTCGAACTGCGTGCGGCGGGTGATGACGTCCACCTGGAAGTCGATATAGTGCTGCAGAATTTCCTTGAGCGTCAGCGTCTTCGGCTCGCCGTTCACGATCGCTATCATGATGACGCCGAACGTCGTCTGCATCTGCGTGAAGCTGTACAGCTGATTGAGGACAATCTGCGGGGACGCGTCGCGCTTGACGGTGATGACGATCATCATGCCGTCGCGGTCGGAGTGGTCATCGATGTTGGAGATGCCCTCAATGCGCTTCTCCTTGACGAGATCGGCGATGCTCTCAATCAGCCGCGCCTTGTTCACCTGATACGGCAGCTCCGTCACGACGATGTTGTACCGCCCGTTCTTCTCCTCCTCGATCTCGGCCCTCGCGCGCACGGTGATGCGGCCGCGGCCCGTGCCGTACGCGGCGCGGATGCCCGCCCGGCCCATGACGATGCCGCCCGTCGGGAAGTCGGGCCCCTTGATGTGCTCCATCAGCTCGTCGAGCCCGGCGTCCGGGTTATCGATGAGGCAGCACATCCCGTCGATAACCTCGTTCATGTTGTGCGGCGGGATGTTCGTCGCCATGCCGACGGCGATGCCCGTCGATCCGTTGACGAGCAGGTTCGGGAAATGACTCGGCAGCGCGGTGGGCTCCTTAAGGCGATCGTCGTAGTTCGGCATGAAGTCGACGGTCTCCTTGTCGATGTCCTGCAGCATCTCGACGGCGAGACGGCTCATCCTGCTCTCCGTGTAACGGTAGGCAGCCGGGGGATCGCCGTCGATGGAGCCGAAGTTGCCGTGGCCGTCGACGAGCATATAGCGCATCGAGAAATCCTGCGCGAGGCGGACAAGCGCGTCGTAGACGGACGCGTCGCCGTGCGGATGGTAGCGGCCGAGCACGCTGCCGACGGTGTCGGCGCACTTGCGGTACGCCTTATTCGGCGAGAGGTTGTTCTCGTACATGGTGTAGAGAATTCTTCTGTGCACCGGCTTGAGGCCGTCGCGCACGTCGGGAAGGGCGCGCTGCACGATGACGGACATGGAGTAGGCGAGGAAGGACTTTTCAATTTCCTTCTTCAGGTCTACGTTTACGACTCTCTCGTTTTCAAACTGTTCATCCATTGCTCTGGGGTCCCTCCTGCTGAAATTTCTTCTGCAAGGCAGAAGTCAGGTAAGCTCGTATACGGGTGATTTCCTCCCCGGAGAGGCAGCGCTTCGGCAGAAAGCACGACGCGCCCGCGCCGAGGGAAAAGAGAAAGACTTTTTTATCCTCATACGCTCCGGCGAGCATCGCGTACGGCAGCTGCGCGCGGTAGCGCGGCCGCTCTATCGAGATCCCCTTCTCGTCTGCCGAGAAGGAGCACGCTTCGACGAGGCGTTTGTTTTCGTCGTAATCGTTCCCGGCCCTCGCGCGCAGCCAGAGCGGGAACATCCGGCCCCAGCCGAGCAGGAACAATCCCAGGACGCCGAGCAGGGCGTCGAGGAGAAAGCGCTGCAGATCGGAGCCGAGAAACAGGAGAAAGAAGAAGCAGCACAAAAGCAGCGCCGCGCCGCTTATGCGGATCAGTGCAAGCTCCGAGGCCGGCGTCGCAAGCTTCCCCGCCGCGGCGCGGGAATCGGCGTAATCCTCGCGGGTGACGATAAAGTTCGCGGTAATGGGCTTATCCGCCATGTCTGCCGCCTCCTTTCGGTCGAATGCTTCGGTAGGAGGACGCGAAGGTATTCTCGAGGAACGCGGAGAAGCGCTCCCGATCGGCGGGGGAAAGCGTCTCCTTTTTCAGAAGGACGAGGCGGCGCTCCGAGAAGCCGGAAAGGACGGCGAACTCGTCGTTCTCCAGGCAGGACGAGAATTCCGTCCAGTAGACGAGCAGCTCCTCGCACTCGTTCGTGAGAAGCAGGAAGTCGCGGTAAAAGGAGACCGCCGTCCCGAGCGAGAAGACGGGCGCCGTCGCGAATAGAGCGAGCCTTTCCCGGTACCGCCGCTGCGGCTCCCCGAAAAAGAGCCACAGTCCCGCCGCCGCGAACGCGGCCATAAAGAGCAGCGGGATCCACATCGTGCCGTATTCGCGCAGGGAGAGAGGGGCCGTCGACGCGGAAATCGCCGCCCCGGCAGCGCACAGAACGGCGCGCACGAACGGCTTTCCCGTGGGGGTCAGTTCCTGCTCGGCGAAGACGGCGGCTCTCGCGTAATCCTCGGCGGACGCCGTTTGGCAAAAGGAAAGCTCAGCGGTTTCGTTTACGTTGAGCAGCATGGCATCCTCCTTTCTCTGGGCGAAGGTTTCACGATTCGTCCTCCCGGTAGGTGCCGGAGACGACCATGGCCTGCACCTCGGCGAGCACGCCCGGCTCGACGCAGCGCAGCGGCAGGATCAGCATATGGCGCTTCCCGGCGGGGAAGAGGAGCAGCAGCCCGCGGTGCTCGACGCGGCGGCAGGTGCCGTCGAAGGGAATCTCCCACTCGCCGTCGCCGGAGCCGATTTGGATGCCGTCCGGGTAGATTTCAAGCTCGATGTTCGAGAGGCGCTCGTCCGCGCAGATCAGGCGGGCGCGACGTTTTCTGCCAAAGACCGGCAGGAGCGCCGCCAGCAGAAGCGCCAGCACGGCCACAATGCCGAAAAAGAGGTTCGCCCCCTCGTGCGACGCGAAGAAGCGCGCGAAAAACAGCACGGCGAGCGCCGCGAACAGGACGCACTCGAGAATCGCGCGCCGTCCCATCGTCTTCGAGAAGCCGGATTTCTCAAGCGCGCGGAAGACCTCCTCCTCGCGCAGGACGTAGGAGAGCTTGATGCCCGTCTGGGGCTCCTCATACTCCGCCGCGTCGTCGTCAAGGACGAGCTCGGCCTCGCTGCCGTCCCATTCGATGGCCTCCTCAGCCTCGCCCTCCGGCTCCGTCTCCGGCTCCGTCTGCGCCGCCGCCGGCGGCTGCGGTTCTTCCTGTTCTTCCTTCGTGGTCGGTTGGAAATCGATCATGGTTTTTGTTCTCCTTTTGGTGTGAACTGGGTTTTGGGTATAGGATAAAGCTTTGGGTTTGCCGGGTTGATTTTTTTGGGGTGGGGGATGGGGTAGGATGTTATGCTGTGATTTGCACCGGGCCCCATACCCCTTTGGTGGAAGGGGGGGTAGCGCGCAGCGCCGGGGGGATGCTTCCGAAGGGTAGTTTTAAAGCGCGGTGCGGAGCACCGTGACGGCAGCGTACTCCATCCGGCAGCGCGCAGCGCCCCCTCTGGACAGAAAGCGTCGGGAGACGACGCCTTCTGTCCATCTCCCCCAAGGGGGCGACTCGGGCACTGCGGTGCCCTCGGCCAGTCAGCCTTCGGCTGACGCGTTACACGCCGAAAGCTCTAACAACAGCGTTGTAAAGAAGTTATCGTGCGGCTGTCGCTCGGTGGTGACTCCCTCAGGCGTGGGGGGGGGGGGGGGCCAGCCCCAACCCCCCC
>CASFAA010000212.1 GCA_949292505.1 uncultured Oscillospiraceae bacterium | reverse complement strand
ATCAGCCCGCTGTCGAGCATTTCCTCCGCCGTGGAGAAGACGGGCAGCTCCTCGCCGAGCTGCTCCCTCGCCCACTGCAGACGGTCGGGGTTGATGTCCGCGACGGCGGCAACCTCGATCTCGGGGCAGAGTCCCTGCTTGATGTTTTTCAGATGGCCCGAGCCCATGTTGCCCACGCCGATGATGCCGAGCTTTACTTTTCTCATGCTGCTTTCCTCCCTTTTATGCGCTCTCGCCGAGCAGCTTCCGCAGCGCGGCGGCAGCGGCGGCGAACGCCTCGCGGTTCGACGCGTACCGGTATGTCGGGACGTCCGAGCGCGCGCCCTCCTGCTCGAGCGACGCGAGCCCCTCAAACACGGCAAGATGCGGCTCGAGCGTCAGCACCTTCCCCTGATACTGTTCGAGCAGCTCCGGCAGATGCCCCTCGCCGCAGCCCGCCGGGACGACGCTGCCGTCCGCGAGGGCGTCCTTGATGTGCATATATTCCACATACGGCGCGAGCAGCTCCCACGCCGGGAGCGTCGGCTGGCCGCACTGGATGAAGTTTGCCGGGTCGAACACGGCGCGCAGCTCCGGCAGGGCGCGGTGGATCTCCGCACAGCGCGGGGCGATGTCGCCGTAAATGCCCTTCTCGTTCTCGTGGCACAGGACAATCCCGCTTCCCTTCGCCGCCCCGCAGAAGCGGGAAAGGCGCTCGAGCACCTCGTCGCGGAACGTTTCCGGCGCTTCGCCCTGCGGCAGATAGAAGCTGAACAGGCGGATATGGGACGCGCCGAGGGCTTCGGCAATCTCAAGCCCGCGGCGAAATTCGTCGAGGCGGGGGCCGAACGGCTCCCTGATCTCGGATTTTCCGTACGGCGAGCCGATTGACCAGACGGCGATCCCCTCGTCCTCAAGCCGGGCGCGCAGGGCCTTCGCCTCCGCCGCCGTCAGGTCGGCGACGCTTTTCCCGTCGACGCCGCGCACCTCGAGCAGCGAGATCCCCTCCGCCCGCATGGCCTCGATCTGGCCCGAAATTTTCGCGTCGGCCTCGTCGGCAAAGGCTGCAATTTGATAACGCATTGTATTTCTCCTCCCGTAATATACAAATTGGACTTCCTTACACGCCGGAATACGCTGAAAAACCGCCGTCAATCGGGATGACGACGCCCGTCACAAAGCTCGCGGCCTCGGGGTCGATGAGCCAGCGCACCGCGCCGAGCAGCTCCTCCGGCTCGCCGAAGCGCTTCATCGGGGTGGCGGCGAGAATCTTGCCGGTGCGCGGCGTGGGCGTGCCGTCCTCGTGGAACAGCAGGGCGCGGTTCTGGTTCGTGACGAAGAAGCCGGGGGCGATCGCGTTGACGCGGATGCCCTGCTCCGCGAAGTGGACGGCCAGCCACTGGGTAAAGTTCGAGACGGCGGCCTTCGCGCCCGAGTAGGCGGGAATCTTCGTCAGGGGGCGGTACGCGTTCATTGACGAGATGTTGAGGACGCAGCAGCCCTCCTGCCCGAGCATATCCTTCGCGAAGACCTGCGTCGGCAGCAGCGTGCCCATGAGGTTGAGGCGGAAGACGAAGTCGAAGCCCTCCGGGGCGAGGTTGAAGAAGGTCTTGCTATCGGAGGCGAGCTCGTCGCCCGGCTCAAAGATCTCGTGGTCGGTCGTGGCGCGCGGGTTGTTGCCGCCCGCGCCGTTGAGCAGGACGCGGCAGGGGCCGAGGTCGCGGAGGACGGCCTCGTGCGTCTTTTCGAGAGCTGCCTTGTCGAGCACGTCCGTCTCGTACGCCCTGGCGTTCCCGCCCGCGGCGCGGATTTCGGCGGCGACGGCCTCGGCGGCCTCGAGGTTGCGGTCGAGCAGCGCGATCGGCGCGCCGGTCTTCGCGAGATCCCTGGCAAACGCGGAGCAGAGCACGCCGCCCGCTCCGGTGATGACGATGGTCTTGTTCATCTCAGACTCCTCCTCTTTCGACGGCCTCGAACAGGCCGTTGAGATACGCCGCGCCGAGGGCGCGGTCATACAGGCCGTAGCCGTATCTTCCCGTCTCGCCCCAGATCATGCGGCCGTGGTCAGGGCGCACCCAGCCGTCGAAGCCGCCGCGCAAAAGGCCGCGCACGATGGCGTACAGGTCGAGCGAGCCGCACGCGCTCGGGTGGCCGACCTCCTCAAACTGCCGCTCGCCGGTGCGCAGGATGTTGCGCAGATGGGCGAACGGGATGCGCGCGGCGTACTTCTCCGCGAGGCGCGGCAGATCGTTCGCGGGGGACGCGCCGAGCGAGCCGGTGCAGAAGGTCAGGCCGTTCGCGGGGCTGTCGACGAGCGACAGGAACCGGTCGAGGTTCTCCTCGCAGGTGATGATGCGCGGCAGGCCGAAGATGCCCCACGGCGGATCGTCCGGATGGATGGCCATGCGGATGCCGGCCTCCTCGGCGGCGGGGACGACGGCGGAGAGGACGGTCTGGAGATTGCGCCACAGATCGTCCTCGGAAAGCGCCTGATACCGCCGCATCAGCGCGCCGAGCTGCTCCTTCGTATAGCTCTCATCCCAGCCCGGAAGCGAGAGCTCGCTCTCGAGCGGGTTCATGGCGAGGACAGCGGCCTCGTCGTACGCGAGGGCGTTCGCGCCGTCTGCCTGCGGACGGGCAAGCTCGCTGCGCAGCCAGTCGAAGACGGGCATGAAGTTGTAGCAGACGCATTGTACGCCCGCCTCACCGAGGCGGCGCAGCGTCTCGCAGTAGTTGGCGATCATGCGCGGGGCGTCCGGCCCGCCGAGCTTGACCTCCTCGGGGACGGGCACGCTCTCGACGACCTCGAAGGCGAGTCCGTGCGCCTCGGCCTGCGCCTTAATGCGGGCAATGCTCTCCCGCGGCCACACCTCGCCGGGCGGGACGTCGTAGACGGCGGAGACGATCCCGCTCATCCGCGGGATCTGCCGGATTTTGTCGAGGGTGACGGGGTCGGACTCCCCGTACCAGCGGAACGTCATTTTCATGGGCAGTCTCTCCTTATCCAATGGAATGGGGCAGGAACGCTTCTGCGACTATCATATCACACTTTTGACGGTTGGAAAGGTGCATTTTCAAACTTTTTTGGGGATATTTTTGACCATTTTTGCCCGAATCCGTTTACAACACCGCAATCTGACGGTAGAATGAGGGCGAGGGAGGAATGCTCTATGAAATTCGGATGCTGCCTGCCGGGCGGGCCGTACGACGCCGGAAGGGCGAAACGGCTGCTCGGGATGGGCTTTGACTGCGCAGAAATTGCCGCCGCACCGCTCGCGGGGCTGACGGACGGGGAATTTGCCGCGCTCAAACGGGAGGTGCAGGCGGGCGGCCTGCCGGTGGAAACGGCGAACTGCTTTCTGCCGGGCGAGCTTTCGCTGTTCCGGGAGGAGCAGCGGGACGCGCTCGCCGCGCACGTTCGCACCGTGCTGCGCCGGGCGGCTGCGCTTGGAATCCGGGTTGTCGTCTTCGGCAGCGGCGGGGCGCGGCGGATTCCCGACGGCGTCTCTCGGGAGACGGGCGAGGCCGTGATCGCGGACTTTCTTGCGCTGTGCGACGGCGTCTGCGCGGAGACGGGCGTGACGCTCGCGATTGAGCCGCTGCGCCGGGAGGAGTGCAACGTCCTCAACACGGTTGGCGAGGCGGCGGCGCTGCTGCGTCCGCTGGGGCTTTCCCATGTCCGGCTGCTGGCGGACGCGTACCACGTTTTCTGCGAAAACGAGCCGCTCTCCGTCCTCGAGCGGGAGAAGGAGCTGCTCGTCCACATTCACGCGGCGGAGCCGCCCCGCCGCGTCACGCCCGGCGCGGACGGAGGGGACTACCTGCGCCGCTTCGCCGCCGCGCTGCGCGGGGCCGGGTATCACGGCCGCGTCTCCATTGAGTGCGGCTGGACGGACTTTGAGAAAGAGATGGAGCAGGGCCTGCTGTTTTTGCAGAGCTGCTTCCGATAATTGCCGCCCTTTGGGCCGCCGGTGCGGAAAAAGCAGCAACAGCAAAGAACCGCCGCGTTTGCACGCGGCGGTTCTTTTCCTTTAAAGCTGCCGAAGGATGGAAAGCAGCTCTGTCGGCTGATGCATGACAAAGTCCGGCGTTTCCTCCGCCGTCTCCGGGACGGTCGGATAGCGCTTCGACCAGTCGATCAGGACGCTGGTCAGGCCGAAGCGGTTCGCGCCGAGAATATCCTTTTTCACATGGTTGCCGACCATCACAATCCGGGGCTTGTCCTCCCCGGTCAGCCCCATGGCGCGCATGGCGGCCTCGAACATGAGCGGCGACGGCTTCTCCGCGCCGATGTCGGACGAGTAGATCCGGGCTTCAAAGCAATCGAGGAGGCCGAGCCGGGAGTAGACGTTGCGAAAGCTCTCCGCCTCCCCGTCGGCGACCATCGCGACGCGGACGCCCTCGCGCCGAAGCGTCTCGAGCAGCTCCCGTGCGCCGGGAATCAGCTCGGCGCGCAGGACGATGCCCCTCTCGTCGAAGACCTGCGTCGTCTCGTCGACGAGCGTGTCGCCGCTGTCGGTGAACACGATAAGCTCCCTCATGCCTCGTCTCCGGGGGCGGGCCAGCTGACCTCGGCATTGCGGTCGCAGACGAGCGCGCCGTCCCGCACAAAGAGCTCCGCCGCCTGCACGACGGCCACGTTGCGCTGCTGGTCGGTGAAGTCCTCGCGGCGGTTTCCGTCCTCCGGCAGCTCGCACGCGTACGGATGGCAGAAGTAGAACAGGAAGGCTCTGTCTCCGCGGACGACGACGTCGGCGTGGTGGCCGAGGCCCCTGTCCATCGGGCGCGTGCCGGAAGCGTCGAGCAGGTTCGGGCAGCGCGTCCAGTGTGCGCAGTCGTCAGACGTATAGACGGCAAGGCCGTGCCAGAAGTCAGAGATCATCCAGATTTTCCCGCCGAGGGCAAAGACGTTCGGCCCCTCCTGCGCGCAGTCGGAAACCTCCTCGCCGACGACCGTCCAGCTGTACAGGTCGCGGCTCTCGGCGGCATATGTGCGGCTTTCATGGTTCTCGTCCTTGTACCACATCTTGAAAAGGCCGGGCGAGACTTCAAAAACGCACGCGTCGATCACGCGCCCGGAGCTGAGCTTCACCTCGCCCCTGTACTCCCAGTCCCAGAGGTTTTGCGAAACGTAGTGCAGCATCCGGCGCGGGTAGTCCCAGTCGGTCGGGACGCCCGTGATGTAGGAGACGTACATATGGTACTCGCCCTTTGCCCAGAGGATCTCCGGCGCCCAGAAGGTGTTGCAGCCGTGCTCGATGTCAAGCCCCTCGAGCGTGCCGCGGTAAAGCCATTTTGCGCCGTCCTCGCTCTCGGCGACGCCGATTTTCGTCCCGTGCACCCAGGAGACGCCGACGGCGACGTCGGTCGCGCGGCGCTGGGTATAAAAGAGCATCCACTTCTTTTCCTCGCGGTTCCAAATCACCGTGGGATCGGTGGGGCAGTCGTAGATGGGGTCGCGGAACAGCGGAGCGGGCAGCCGGATTTCCTGTTTCATGCGTGATTCTCCTTTTCGTTTGGAAGATTATCCCTTGACGGAGCCGACCATGACGCCCTTCTCGAAGAACTTCTGCGCGAAGGGATAGATGATGATGAGCGGCAGCGCCGAGAGCACCATGCACGCGAGCTCAATGGTCTTGTAGTTGGAGGCGGAGCTTGAGATGGTGGTGAGAATGGACGAAGCGCCCGCGCTCATCGTTTCGCCGAGGGCGGCCGCCGAGGCGCTGGCCTTCGTGATCGAGAGCATATAATAGGAGAGCGTCTGGATTTCGGCGGACTGTGTGTAGTAGAGCGTCTGGGTGTAGTCGTTCCAGGTGCCGACGGCGGTGAAGATGCCGAGCGCGCTGATGACGGGCTTCGAGAGCGGGAAGACAATCTTGAAGAAGACGGTATACTCGCTCGCGCCGTCGATCCTCGCGGACTCAAAGAGACTGTCCGGGATGGCCTTGAAGTTCGTGTTGAAAATAATGACGTTGTAGAAGCCGCCGAACAGGCAGGGGAGAATGTACACCCAATAGGTGTTGTAAATATGCATGGCGGAGAACAGAATGAAGTAGGCGATCACGCCGCCGTTGAGATACATACTCACAAAACCGATTACGGTATAGAATTTCTTGCCCGACAGATTGCGCTTCGAGAAGCCGTAGGCAAACATGGCGGTGATCACCGTCTGCAGAACCGTGACAATCACCGTGCGGGACAGGGTGATGCCGAACGCGCGGAAAATATCCGGGTTTTTCAGCACGGATCGCCAGCTCTCAAAGGACACCTCCTGCGGCAGAAAAGTGGCAAAGCCGTACCGCGCGATAGCCTCCGCGTTGTTGAGGGAGTTGATAACGCAATACCAGACGGGATAGGTGGTAATGACCATGATGATGACCATTGCCGCCGTGAGAATGACGTTGAATCTCTGATCTTTTTTTGTTTTGATACGAGTCATATGGCGCCTCCCTCTTAAAACAAGCCGCTGTCCGTCAGCTTATTGGAGATAAAGTTGGCGGCAGTCAGAAGGATCAATGCCAGCGCGGACTTGAAGATGTTCACGGCAGCCGCCATGCCGAACTGCAGCTCCTGCAGGCCGACCTTGTAGATGTAGGTGTCGATGACCTGGCTGCGGGGAAGGTTGAAGGAGTTCTGCAGGACGTAGATCTGATCAAAGTTGTTGTTCATGATGCCGGCCACGGCGAAGATGATCATGATCATGATGGTGCCCTTGATGCACGGCAGGGTGATGCGCGTCATCTTCTGGATGCGGGACGCGCCGTCGAGCTCGGCGGCCTCGTACAGCTCCTGGTCGACGCCGGCTATCGCTGCGGTGTAGAGAATCGTGCTCCAGCCGAGCTCCTTGACCAGGTTGGAAAGAATGGCAATCATCCAGAAATAACCGGGCTGCGCCATGAAGACAATGGGATCCTTGATGAGCCCGAGCTTTTGCAGAAGCAGATTGAAGAAGCCGCCGTCCGCGTTCAGCATGGTGATGACGATGCTGCCGAACACGACCCAGGAAATGAAGTGCGGCATATAGGTGATCGTCTGCACAAAGCTCTTGAAACGGGGGCGTGCAATCTCGTTGATGAGAAGGGAGAAGGTGATGGCAGCCAGAATGTTAATCACATTCCCGATTAAGTTAATCCCCAATGTGTTGACGAGCATATTCCCGAAATCGGAATTGCCGAAAATGACCTTGAAATTCTGGAATCCGTACCACGGACTCGTGAAGACGCCGAGAATTCCCTCTGTTACTTTGTAATTTTTAAAGGCCAGCAGCAGTCCATACAGCGGAACGATGGAAAATACCAGCATCAGGATGGTGCCGGGCAGCATCAGGGTGTGCAGCTGAAACTGCATGGCTTTATTGCCGCTGATCGATGTACGTTTTCTCTTTTTATTCATCATAGACGCGCTCCTCTCCGCGTAAACAAACAAGGGGTGCACGGAAGCCGCAGGCGGCTTCCGTGCACTCCTTTCCAGTCTGTTTTAAGCCGCAGGTTTTTCAATACCGCGCTTCAGGCGCAAGCCGCTAAAACGGCATTGCGGTTTAGTAGAGATCCGCGTTCACATCCTCGATCGAGTCGCCGAAATCTTCGCAGTACTGCTGATATACTTCATTGTAGGCTTCGTCGATGGCGGTGATGCTGTACGCGTTGAGCTGGTCGATCATCGCCTGGTACTGGGACTCAAACTCCTCCTTGGTGGCGGCGGTGCAGATGGCGGCCTTCTGGGATTCCAGATAGGTGTCCGCCTGCGAGAGCTGCAGGCCAAGGTCGCTGGAGGGTTCCAGCACGGCGCTGTTCTCAAAGCCAAGCAGAGAGGAATCGTAAATGTAGGTGTTCTCATACTTGCCGAGAGCAGGCATCAGGCTGACTTCAACGCCGCGGTTGGAGGTCGGATCCGGGACGGGCTCGGTGTTGCGCTCGAAGGAGGTGTTCGCAAACGGCCACAGGAGCACGTTGTTGTCGTACACTTCCGCGTAGGTGGTGGTGCCTTCCTCGGTGCGGGTGACGATGCCGGCGTCGTCGATGGTGTAGTCCACACCCTCAATGCCGTAGTAGTTGATGAGCAGGCCCTCGCGGCTCGACGCCCAGGTGAGCAGCTCGGCAATCTTTTCAGGAGCCTTGCAGTTCTTGGAGACAAGCGTCTGGATCCAGCCGGTGCTGGCGGCCTGGTTGATGCCCTGAACCGGGCGGGCGCCGTTGTCGGCGAGGATCGGGCCGTAGGAAACCCAGGGCATATTGGTCTTGTCCTGCTGCGCCTGGTTGCCGATCCAGCAGAAGACGCGCTTCGCGTCAAGGTAGGTCTTACCGGCCGTCTCGTCGATCGTCAGGGTGTTGACGTCGAGGTAGCCGTTGATGATGAGGTCATTGACGAAGTTCAGCGCTTCCTTGTAGCCGGGGGTGAGCTCGAGGTGGGTGTAATTGCCGTCGGCATCCACCGGGACAGCGCCGAAATTCTTGGCGAGAATGCCGTCAAGGCTCGTGCCGATCCAGAGGTTCCAATGCAGCACGACGGGCAGCACGCTCTGGCCGTCGACCTGGTAGCCGGAATTCTTGACCTTTTCGCACGCGGCGTAGAAGCCGGACTGCGTGCTGACGTCCTCCTCCGTAATGTCGAGAGCGTCCATGATGTCCTTATTGAACATGATGCAGCCGTTGTCGCCGTACTCAACGACGTCGACCCAAATCTGGTCGTCCGGCGGGAAATTCTCGCGGTTGTCCGCGGATTCCATATGGCTGGGGAACGAATACCAGCCGCCGTAGGTATCGGTCAGAGCGCCCTTGATATCCTCCGGAAAGTCCTCAAGCATATGCGAATCGGGGGCGTACGTTTCCAGGAATTCCTGCATATCCCACACCATGTCGGCGGCGACAAGCTCCTTGTACACGTCGGAGTTGGTGATGGACATCAGATCGGGAAGCGAGTTGTTCGCGATCATGAGGCCAAGCTTTGTGGCCGCGTCGGTCGGAGGCTGCTCAATGTTCAGCGTAATGCCGATTTCATCCCGCATATAATCGATTGCGGGGGAGGTGTCCGTGGTCCAGTTGGCCGTTGCCGGTCCCCAACCGCTGACGTCGGAGAACCAGTAAATTTCCGTGGTTTCGCCGGAGCTGCTGTCTCCCGCGCTCTGGGCGTCCCCGCCCGTGCTCGCAGCGCCGCCTGTGGAGGACGTCGTGCCGGAGTCGCAGGCCGTGAAGCTCATGACGGACGCCGCCGCCAGTGCCAGGGCGATCAGTCTCTTCGCAGCGTTTCTTTTCATACTCCATCCTTCTTTCTGTTTCGGGTTTCTTACCGGTGCGCCTGCCGGGCACCGTGTTTTGACTGTCTATATTTTATTCATTTTTCCGAAACAGTTTTATGGAATATTTGATTGAATCTTTGTCAAATATTTATTTCTTTTATGCATATTACCACCTTTCGCAAAAGACGCGCAATTCCGAGAACCGGTTTCGGCCGATTCAGTCAAAAAGAAAAGTGCCTCCGGCACGCGGTCAGAGGCTTTTGCGGTAGGCGGTGGGGGTGACGCCGGTTATTTTCTTATACACCTTTGTGAAGTAAAAATAGTCGGGGTAGCCGACGCGCTCGGCAATTTTTTCGACGCTGTCGTTCGTCTGGCGCAGCAGCTCCTGCGCCTTGCGGATGCGGATCTCCGTGAGATGATCGGAGAAGCCCTTGCCCGTGTTTTTCTTGATGAGGGAGCTGATGTAGCTCTCGCTCATGCCGAATTCCCTCGCCAGCACCTGGAGCGTGACGCCCTCGGCGTAGTGGTCGCGCAGATAGCGCAGCATGGCGCGCACCTCGGTGCGCTCGGACTGGAAGCCGCCTTCCCCGCCGGCGGCGGAGCCTTTTTCCGACAATATGACGCGCACCTTTTCGAGGTACTCGAGCAGCTCCTCCTCCTCGACGGGCTTGACGAGGTAGCCGCAGCAGCCGAAGCGCAGCGCCTCCCTGGCGTACTCGAAATCGGTGTAGCCGCTCACGAGCAGCACCTCGGCGCGCCATTTGCGCTCGCGGAGCGTCTGCACGAGCGCGATCCCGTCGAGGCCGGGCATCCGGATATCCGACACGATGAGGTCGGGCTGCTCCTGCTCGATCGCCGCGAGCGCCTGCGCGCCGTTCTCGGCCTCCCCGATCACGGAAAAGCCGTGCGCCTCCCAGTCGGTCAGATTTTTGAGCGCCATGAGCGCCCAGGGCTCGTCGTCAATCAGAAACACGCGGTACATCAGGGAGCCTCCTTTCCGTCCGGCAAAGCCCTGCCGCTCAGCGGCAGCCGCATTTCAATTTTCAGGCCGATCCCCGGCCTGTTGTCCAGCGTAAATCCCGCCTGCTTGCCGAAGAACAGGCGGACGCGGCGGTATACGTTCAAAAAGCCGATGCCCGGCACGTCCTGCGAGAGCTTTTCGCTGCTGTCGTACGCGTCCATCGCGGCGCGCAGCGCGCGCTCCGTCTTTTCGTCCATCCCGCCGCCCGTGTCCGCGACGGCTGCGATAAGAAAACCGCCGCCGCGCCGCACGGTAACGCGGGCGACGCCGTCGCCGAGCTGCGTCTCGAGGCCGTGGAAGACGGCGTTCTCGACGAGGGGCTGCAAAAGCATCTTCGGGATGCGCTCGTCAAGGACGTCCTCCGGCGCGTCCATCACGACGCGGTACCGGTCGTTGAAGCGGAAGTGCACAATGCGCGCGTACTGCGCGAGACTCTCGAACGCCTCGCGCACCGTGACCATCTCCTCCTTCCGGATGCTGTAGCGGAAAAAGCGCGAGAGCGCCACGGAGAGCTCCGCAATCTCCTTTTCCCCGTGGTAGAGCGCCATCCCGCGGATGCAGTTGAACGTGTTCGAGAGAAAATGGGGGTTGATCTGGCTGCGGTACGCGATGAGCTCCGTCTGCTTTTTCTCAATCTCAAGCTCGAGGAGCTTTTTCTGGCTCTCGAGCTTTTCGCGGTTGAGCTTCTCGATGTCGTCGAGCATTTCGTTCATTTTTCCGGCCATTTCGCCGATTTCGTTGTCCTGCGTGACCTCGATGCGCTGGCGCGTGTCCTGCGTAAACGACGCCATGAAGGCCGTCTGCCGCGAGATGGGCTTGATGATCGTCCAGTACACCATCGAGCAGATGAGGCACAGCGCGCAGAGCACGACGAGGTATGTCACCTGGTTGAGCCACTGCATCTGGCTGACGCCGGAGAACAGGCTCTCCTTCGGCACGACGCTGACGATCCGCCAGCCGGTATCTCCGACGGGGCTGACGTACACAAGCTCCTTCTCGCTCTCGCGTGTCTCTGTCTCTTCGGCGTAGGACGCGTCCCACTTCCCCGAGCTGACAAAGAGCGTGTTTTCCCCGTCGAGAATCCCGACGGCGGAGTCCTCATTCGCGAGCGCGCCGTCGACGATGGCCTGCAGGTTTGTGGAGTCAAAGAGCAGGTAGACTGCGCCGATCGGCGTTGTTCGGCCTGTGTCGAGGTCGATATAGACGGGCATACCGACCTGGAAATACGCCTCCCCCGTCTTCGGGTCAAACATACAGTTCGAGAAATTGGAGAGCCCCGACCGGAGGATCCCCTCCTCGCGCGGGAAGAAGACGCCTCCCTTTGAGGCGATCAGCTCGTCGTCGGCGTTGTAGAGGAGGATGTTCTGCAGGCTCTTGTTGATGCGCATATTGTTCCCGACGACCCAGAAAAAGCCGTCAAGGTTGTCCCAGCGGCCGGGGAGCGTTTCGGCCTGCATAAATTCCACGACGGACACGTTCTGCACGACGTTCATGTACAGGCTCGAGATGTCCTCCTCGAAGATCGTCACGCGGTCCTCGGCCTGCTGGAAAATGACGTCGGCGGACTGGCGCGCCTCGTCCCGCGCGGTGTCGCTCAGGATGGTGCTCGTCGTGAGGAAGGAGGCCGAGACGAGAAGCGCCACGGCGACGAGCACAAACACATATTGGCGCAGAAGCTTTCGTTTCCGCCTGACACGCGCCATCCGGCGTCCCCTCCCTTCTGTTGCGCGGGGTCAGCGCCCCGCGGCCTTTTCGGTTTCCGAATCAAAAAACGCGCAGTCCGCCGCGAACCGCGCCGGGCTCGACTCCTCGAGCAGGCCCGTGATCCCCGGCTTCTCCCGGGCGACGCGCCGCAGCAGCGCGCCGAACGAGACGACGCCCTCGCCGGGCGGCACGCAGCGCTGCACGCCGTTTTCAAAGACGCAGTCCTTCAGGTGCAGCACGGAGATGCTGCCGCCGAACAGGTCGAAGGCGCGCTCGACAGCCTCGTCCTGCGCCGCGCGGCTCTCGCCCGGGAAGACGAGGTTCGCCGCGTCGAGGATGACCTCCACGGCGGGCGACCGGAGCTCCCTGAGAAACTGCGCCATCCGCTCCGGGGACGAGACGGTGTGGTTGAAGACGGCCTCGACGCCGACGGTCACGCCGAGCGCCTCGGCGGCCTCCGCGATCGCCGCAAAGCTCCGGAGCAGCGTGAGCCAGCACTCCCTCGACTGCGTCAGCGGCGTAACGGCCATCGCGTCGTCATACCGTCCCGTTTCCGTGCCGACCAGCCCGGCGCGGATGTGCTTCGCGTACCGCAGCCGCTCGACGAAGCGCGCGAGCTCGCGGCGGCGCAGCTCCTCCGTGGGGCAGACGGGATTGATGTAGCAGCCGAGCACGTCGGCGCGCAGCCCCCGGCGGTCAAGCTCGCCGCCGATGTACCCCGCGAAGCCCTCCGAGTAATGGCCCGTCGAGAAATCATAATCGGAAAAGCACTTCTCAAACGCGAGCTGGATGTGCCGGATGCCGCCCGCCGCAAGGCCGTCGAGGAACTCCGTCAGCGGCTTCGGGCCGGAAAAGTCGTGCGCTCTCATTCCATATTGTATCATATTCCGCCTCTTTCCGCATCCTTTTTCAAAGCGTCTTGATGAAAATCGTGCGATCCACCGGCGTGTAGGCGCTGCAGAACACGGTAAAGCCCTCCGTGTTTTTTTCCTCCCCGGAATAATGGCCGCTGAACTCGTGCTCGCCAAAGCCGGGGCCGACGCGCAGCGCGTCCCCGCCGAGGCGGACGTCGAGGAAGCCGTCCCGCAGGATGAGGTTCTCCCCGGCTCCCGCCGTCAGCGAGAAGGCCGGGTGGGAGAGCCGCGCCCCGGCGGGCAGGCAGATTTCAAAGCGCAGCGGCAGGCGGTCGAGGCCGTCCGTTCGGACGGTGACGGCGAGGCCGTCCTCCTGCTCGCGGATCGTCACCGCCGTAAACAGGCGGCTGCTGACGAGCTTTTCGCGCTTCGTGTGATCCATCTCCCACCAGTCGGACGTCGCGGGCGGCTCGTCGAACGGCTCATAGTACCAGCCCTTCGCCTCGGCGGTGAGGGTGCAGACGCCGTCCCCCGCTTCTATCGTCTCCGCGCGGAAATTGCGCGTCTCGCACAGGCTCTCGCCGAGCTTGACGCAGAGCGCGAGCCCGCCGCGCTTGACGTAGAGGAAATCGCTCTTGCCCGCCATGACGGAGTACGTCAGGCCGGGGCGGCTGACGCGCAGCACCCTCGAGTGCGGGAAGAAGCGGCGGTACTCCCGCGGGAAGCCGCAGCCCGTGAAGCGGTGGGCGGCGAGCTCCGGGTGGTTGAGCAGGATGTGCAGGCAGTCCGGCGCGAGATCGCCGCGCGCCCTGTTATCGGCAAGAATCTGATGCGCTGCCGCGTCAAACACGCCGCCGTCGCGCACGGCGAGGGCAAGATATTGATAGAAATAGCGGTCGGGCCGGTCGCGGCGGCCGAGATCCTGCCGCGTCGAGTTCTGCGTAAAGAGGAAGCCGTCCGGATCGAGGTAGCAGAGCATCATGGTGAGGTTCCGGCGCACGGCGTCGAGGAAGCGCGCCTCGCCCGTCTCGTCGTAGAGCGCGAGCATCGCGTTGTTGACGACGGCGTTGTAATTTCCGGCGGAGCGCTCAGCGTACTCGCCGTCCTCGTCGCAGTCAAGCCCCTCGGCGAGGTACTGCGCCGCCCGTGTCCGCAGGGAGGCGGCGAAGTCCTCCTCCCCGGCAAACAGGTTCGCCGCCTGCAGAAGCGCCGCGGCGATCGCCCAGCGGTGGTTCGGCGTGTGGAAGCCGCCGTCCCGGATGGCCCCGGCAGCGCGGTGCAGCAGCGCCCGGTACGCCTCCCGCAGCGGGGAGAGCTCCTCCCGGGACGCGCCCCTGCCCGTCAGGAGGCGGTAGCCAGAAATCAGCCTTTTGAAGCAGAAGGCCGTGTCCGGCGCGGAGTAAAAGTTGCACGAGGGATAGTCGAAGCTGCCCCCCTCCCGCTGGAGGCGGGCGGCGAACGCCGCCCCGAGCCGGAGCGCCTCGAGGAGCGCCGGGCTTTCATAATATGCGCTTTCCGGCGTCAGATAGCACGCAATCGCCGTCGTCATCGCGTAGACGGTGGGCTTTGCCTCGAGGATCTCGCCCCGGATGCCGCCGCACGCGGGGGAGGCGGGATTCGTCTCCCGCTCCGCGAGGAAGCGGCGCGTGCGCTCGTCCGCCCCTCTCACAAGATGCTTCCAGTACCGTTCCATGGTCACGCCTCCTTCGCCGCGCCGCGGCGCTCAAGAAAATGTTGGCTCTCCATCAGAAAGAGCATTTCCAGCGCCTGCCCGTACGGCATGGGCTGGATCGGAATCTGCTTATAGAAGTCCTTTGACTCGCGCCCCATCGGCGTGCCGTACGACGTCTGGCCGAGGACGCCGTCCTCCCCGGTCAGGGCGAGGATTGGCGGGAGCGCCCGCAGCGCGCT
>CASFAA010000211.1 GCA_949292505.1 uncultured Oscillospiraceae bacterium | reverse complement strand
ACGGGCAGCCGTTTCGCACAGCGGCCTGAAAAGGGGGCGGGACAGAACAATGAAGCGGCCTCTGGCGCTGGTAGGATTCTCCACCCTGCTGGCACTGGTCGCCGCTCTTTTTGTTGGTGAAAGATATTCACTTCTCCTTGGAACTGCCGCGTTGATTCTGTTCACTGTTTCACTTCTCGTCCGCCCGGTGCGGAAAGGCGGCGTGATTCCCGTCGCGCTGCTCTCTGCGGCGCTCGCCTTCGGGAGCTGCCATGCGCAGGCGGAACACATCTTCTGCGTCAATGCGCTTGACGGCAGAACGGCGGAGCTTAGCGGCGTTGTGGCGGATCTTCCGTATGAAGAAAACTACCGCTGGCGGTACACGGTGGAGGTCAGGCGAATTGACGGGTACGCCTTCCCCGAGGGCGGAAAGGTGCTCCTCTACGCGAAGGAGCCCATCGCGGACGGGCCGGGCGACGTCGTCGAGGGGAGGATGTATTTCCTTCTCCCGGAGGGAGACGCGGACGGCCTCAATTACCGTGCCTCCCTCGCCGCGGACAGCGTCTATCTCTACGCTTTCCCGGAGGACGAGGGGGCCGTCTCCACGCCGGGACGGGAGGATTCCCTCTGGACGGCGGTTCTTTCCGTCAAGCAGAGGCTGTACGATGCTGCGGACGAGATCTTTTCCCGTCAGGACGCCGCGCTCGTCAAGGCCCTCCTGTTCGGCGACAAGACGTCGCTCTCCGATCAGGTGGAGGAGGATTTCCGTACGGCGGGCGTGTCGCACCTGCTCGCCGTCTCGGGCTTCCACATGGCGGTGATGACGCAGCTCTTTCTGCTTGTCTTCCGCGCGCTGCGCCTGCCTCGGGGACTCAGCTCGCTCGGCGTGTCCGCGTGCATTCTCCTCTTCATGGCCATCACAGGCTTTTCGCCCTCCGTTTTGCGCAGCGGCGTCATGTGCCTGCTGATGCTGCTCGGGGAGGCGTGCTCCCGCCGTGCCGACACGCTCAATTCGCTCGGCTTTGCCGCCTTCCTGCTGTGCTCCCTCAACGTGTACGCGGCGGCGGACGTCGGCTTTCTGCTCTCCGTCTCCGCCACGGCGGGCCTCGCGGTGACGGAGCCGTACGTCAGGCGGCTGATTGCGGAGAAGCTGCAGGGGAAGGGCGCGCCCGCCCGTCTGGGAAGAGCGGCGCTCACCGCCGTGGCCCCGTCCGTCGGGGCGACGCTGTTCACGATTCCGCTGCTTCTCCCGGTCTTCGGGACGCTTTCGCCCGCGTCGCTTCCCGCGAACCTGCTCATGGTCTATCCCGGCTCGCTGCTGCTCGGCTTCGGCGCTGCGGCTGTGCTGCTCGCCGCCGTCTTTCCGCCCGCGGGAGCTGTCCTGGCGATCCCCGCCTCGTGGCTCTGCCTTTACCTGCGGGAAGCCGCCGCGTTTCTCGCGGAGCTGCCGCTTGCGAGCTTTTCCTTTTCGGGGAGGACGGCGCTGCTCTTTCTCGGCTGCGCGTTCCTCCTGCTCGGGCTCGCCGTCCTCATCGGGCGCGGACGCCCGAGCTTCCGCACGGCGGCGCTGCTCTGCGTGATTCTGTTTTTCGTCAGCGTGCTGTCAAGGCAGCTCTGCCTGCGCGGCGTGACGCGCGTCAGCGTCCTCTCCGCGGGAGACGGGATCTCCGTCGTCCTCGTGCGGGACGGCCGGGCCGCTGTCGTGGGCTGCGCCGGGTACTCCGAGACGCCCGTCGTCCGCGCGCTGCAGGCGGAGAACATTCACAGCCTTGACCTGCTCGTCATGGCGGGGGAGAGCTTTGCGGAGTGCAGCAATGCGGGGCACATCCTCGAGGAGACGCCCGCCGCCGTTCTGCTCTGCCGCCCCGCGTCGCTCGCGAACGGGACGCTGCTCGCCGCCTCGAAGCTGGCGGGTGAGACGATTCCCACGGCGGCGCCATACTCCGTTTCTCTCTGGGACGGGGAGGTCACGGTTGAGCGAAGCGGCGATTTTCTGCGCATCCTCTGCGGGGAGGAGAGCCTGCTTCTCTGGCCGGACGGCGCGGACGCTGCCTCGCTGCCGGAGGAATGGAAGGGCTGCACCGCCCTTCTCCTGGAGGAAGCGCCGGACTGCCTCGCGGAGCTTACCGCGGACTGGGGCGTCTTCTGCATGGACGAGGATTCCGTCAGCGCCGTCTGGCGCGCAGATTATGATTTTCTGCCGATCGCCACAGCCGACGGGACAGTGGAGCTGCGCGTCTCGGACGGAAACGAAACACAGGTCAGGAGGGAATTCTGATGCCTCAGCTTACGGAGGCGGAGCTGAAAAAACAGCTCGACTCTGGAAACGCGCCCAGCGTGACCTTCTTCTATGGGCCGGAAAAATATCTGATTGATAAATACACGAAGCGCTTTCTCGACAAGGTGGGGAACGTCCCCTTCCCGGACTTCAACCTGCAGCGCTTCGACGGGAGGGAGACGTCGGTGGACGCGATTGCGGACGCCGTCGAGGCGCTGCCGTTCATGGCGGAGCGCAAGTGCGTGACGGTCTCCGACTTCGACGTCGAGTCCTGCGGGGCGACGGAGCTCAGTAAGCTCCACGAGCTGCTCGCGAATCTCCCCGAGACGACGGCGCTTCTCTTTTACTGCCCCTCGGTCGAGCCGGACATGAAGCGCTCCTCGAAGTGGAAGAAATTCCTCGCCGCCGTGAATCAGGCGGGGACGAGCGCCGTGTTTGAGCGCCGCACCGGCGCGGAGCTCGAGAAGACGCTCTGCGCCTCCGCGTCCCGGAGAGGCTGCGACCTCTCCCGCGCCAATGCCGGGCGGATTATCAGCTACGCGGGCAGCGATCTGCGCACTCTGACGAATGAGCTCGAGAAGCTTTGCACCTATACCGGCAAGGGGGAGATTACCGCTTCCATCATCGACCGCCTCGTCACGCGCAATCTCGACGCGAACGTCTTCATGCTCGGTAAGGCCATCGTCGCGGGGGAGTACGACAAGGCGTACGGCATCCTCGACCTGCTCTTTTACCAGAACGAGGAGCCCGTCTCCATTCTCGCGGCGCTGTCCTCCGTTTATCTCGATCTGTACCGCGTGCGCGCGTCGATCCAGAGCGGCCTGACCGCCCAGGAACCCGCGAAGCACTTCGACTACAAGGGGAAGGAATTCCGCCTGCGGAACGCGGAGCGCGACGTGCGCCGCCTCTCGCTTGCGGCGCTGCGGGAAAGCCTCGGCGTCCTGCTCGACACGGACGCGGCGCTCAAGGGAGCGCGCGGCAGCCGCAGAATTGTGATGGAAAAAATGATTGCGCGGCTGCTTCTGGCTGCGCAGAAGGAGAAGCTCGCTTGACAAAACTGAAAATCAAGGAAGCCGTGATTGTAGAGGGGAAGTATGACAAAATCAAGCTCTCCTCCCTGATCGACGGCCTGATCATAGAGACGCACGGATTCCAAATCTTCCGCGACAGGGAGCAGCTCGCCTTCCTGCGCAGGCTGGCCGATACGCGCGGCCTGCTGATCCTTACGGACAGCGACGGCGCGGGCTTTCTGATCCGCCACTACCTCGCGGGAGCGATTGACCCATCCAAAATCAAACACGCCTACATTCCCGACGTCCTCGGCAAGGAGAAGCGCAAGGAGAAGCCCTCGAGCGAGGGAAAGCTCGGCGTCGAGGGACTGCCCGTCAGGCTGCTCCGCGAGGCCATCCTGCGCGCCGGCGTTTCGTGCGGCGGGGAGGAGCCGGAGCAGGAAAGCCGCCCCATCACGAAGCTCGATCTCTTTGAGGCGGGCCTCACCGGCCGGGACGACAGCGCGGCCCGCCGCCGGAGCTTCCTGCACGATCTCGGCCTGCCGGAGCATCTCTCCGCGAACGCGATGGTGCCCGTCCTCAACTCCATGATGACGTATGAAGACTTCGCCGCGAAGCTTAATCTCCCGCCGGAGAGCGCCAAAGCGCCGTGACGGCAGAGGGGTTTCCGCACAATTTTCCCTTCTCCCCCGTGGGAAAGGTTTTGAAAAACTGCACTATTACACGAGACTCCGAAAATCTGCTATACTGGTTATACCGCACGGGGAGCGCGTCAGCAGAGTTCGTCTTCCGGGGCTGCGGTACGCAAACATCAGAATACGGGCAGTAACCTGAGTGTGAAGGCCACAGTCTCAGGTTGCTGCCCGTTTTTTGCAGGAGGTATGGAGTCTTATGGAGGAAAGTTCAAACCGGTATCTCGCCGAGGCGCCGATCGGCAGGCTGATGCTCAAATTTGCGGTGCCCTGCACGCTGTCGCTGCTCGTGTCCTCGCTCTACAACATCGTCGATCAGATTTTCATCGGCTGGGGCGTTGGGTATCTCGGCAACGGCGCGACAAACGTCGTGTTTCCCATCACCGTTATTGCGCTGGCCATCGCCCTCATGATAGGCGACGGCTGTGCGGCTTATCTGAGCATCTGTCAGGGAAAGCGCGACACGGAGAGCGCGAACCACAGCGTCGGCAGCGCCGTAACGCTGCTGGTGCTCTGCGGCGTCGTCCTCGCCGTTCTGCTCGCTCTCCTGCGCGACCCGATTCTATATGCCTTCGGCGCGACGGAGAACAACTATGCCTACGCGGTAGACTACTTCAACGTAATTGTGCTCGGCATTCCCTTTTATGTCGTGACGAACGGACTCAACTCCGTCATCCGCGCGGACGGCAGCCCGCGGTTCGCCATGCTCTCCACGCTTCTCGGATGCGCCATGAATCTGGTGCTCGACCCGATCGCCATCTTCGTCCTGCACTGGGGCGTGACGGGCGCGGCTCTCGCAACCATCGCGGGGCAGATTGCCTCCACCGTCCTCGGCGTCTGCTATCTGCGCCGCCCGAAATCCTTCCGCCTGAACGTGAAGAGCTTTCGCGTCCGGGCGCAGCTCGCGCGGAGAATCCTTCCGCTCGGCGTCAGCAGCTTTCTGACGCAGCTCTCCATCGTGATCATCATGGGCGTCATGAACACGACGCTCGTGCAGTACGGCGCGCTCTCGAAGTACGGCGCGGACATCCCGATGACGGTGATGGGCATCGTGATGAAGGTCTTCCAGATCGTGATCGCGTTCGTTGTCGGCGTCGCCGCAGGCTCTCAGCCGCTCGTCGGATACAACTACGGCGCGGGGAACGCGGAACGCGTCCGGAAAATCTTCAAGACGATGCTCCTCGCAGAGGGAATCATCGGCGCGGTGTCCATGATAGCGTTTCAGCTCTTCCCGGTGCAGATCATCACTCTGTTCGGCAGCGAGAACGACCTTTACAACGAGTTTGCCGTCTATTCCTTCCGTATTTTCCTCTCCGCCATTCTGCTGTGCTGCGTGCACAAGTCGATTGGCATCTTCCTGCAGGCGCTCGGCAGGCCGGTGCTCTCCATGACGCTCTCGCTCCTGCGGGATTTCATCCTGTGCGTGCCGATGATTCTGCTTTTCCCGCTCCTGACGGAGCCTGGCGTGATGGGCCCCCTGTATTCCGGCCCCGTCGCGGACGTCATCACGCTCGCCGTCGCGGCGGTCATGATGGCGCCTACGCTGCGCCATCTGGAGAAGGCGTAAAGGGGGAAAGGGAGACGGTCAGCGCCCGCGGCGCAGCCTTCCCTCGCGCGTCAGGAAGCGCAGCAGCGCTTCGCAGCCCTCCCTGACGTCCCGGTACGTCGTCTCGAAATCGCCGGTGTACCATGGGTCAGCGACCTCGCGCGGGGAATCGGTGAAGTCGAGCAGACGAAACAGCTTCCCGTCCGGATCGCCGCCGCAGATCCGCCGCATATTGCGCAGGTTCCAGTCGTCCATCCCGATAAGAAAATCATATTCCTGATAATCACGCCGCGTCATCTGCGCGGCGTGTTTTTCTGCGCACGAAATGCCGAGCCGACGCAGGACGCGCTCCGTCCCGCCATGCACCGGATTCCCGAGCTCCTCCGTGCTCGTCGCTGCGGACGCGGTGAATATTTCGCCCCCGTATCCGGCCTTCTCCGCCAGATCCCGCATCAAATATTCCGCCATCGGCGACCGGCAGATGTTGCCGTGGCAGATAAACAGTATTTTGGTCATTTACACAAAACCTTTCATATAATTGTGATAAAGCACATAGGTGAATTGCATTGACAACAACAAGATAATGAAGATAATCATTGCCTGGGATTGGAACATCCTGACGCAATATTCTCCCTTGTCCACAAAGATATTATTTCTCTGTAAAAATATATGGTTTCATTTCTACTTTTTCCTCAAATACGATTACATTGCTTTGTCCGTGCCTTTCCTCAATTCTTAAAGTCAAATATTGCTTGTTGTTTTCTACGGTATGATGTATTGCCAGTAAATGAATCTCCACATATGCACTGTTATTTTTCTGTATTCTTTCCCCTTCAATGTGAAAAAGCTTACTGTTGTTTTGGATGGCTAATTTAATCTTTTTTCCAATAGGAGAATCGGCGATTTTCTGCCCAAAAATACTGATGGATTCGCGAGTGTACAGGATGCTGTAAGGAATATTAAATGGATTTGTATATGTATAGCAATATTCTTTTGCGCAAATATAATCGCTTATCAGTTTCCCCAATCTGTTGTTCGTAATCAAAATCCCCGTTATTTCCCTGATGCTTGCACATATTGCCGCTCTGTTTTTCTCGATAAGATTGCAAATGTCTTCGTTTATCTGTTCGTTTTTCCGAACTTCTTTCATGCGAAATGTGATGGGATTATGCAAAGGACAGCTTATATAGTTTTTTTCTGAGTAAGGAGGCAGTCCGTTTACGTTGTGAGGATAATGCCTTCCGTGAAGATTTGTCCTTCCTGTTTTTTCTTCCTTATGATAAACTCCAAATAAATTGATGATCTGGATAGGATTATTGCAGAGTGGGCAAATAGCAAAATATGGTGTTGCATACTGCTTTGGATCCTGAAAAAAAGGAAACCTTTTGCGAGTTATTTCCAAATAATTTTCTCTGGTTAATTCATGTGGTATTTTGTCGCCAACTGAGAAAACATTCATAGTTCTTTCCATCCGTTCTTTCATGTTCATTTGAGACATTTATTTTTGTAGTTTCCATGCAGCCCAAACAGCATTCAGCGCATATTTGCCCATCCACCCGACCTGTGCTATACTGGTATCGCAGATTACGGCGGGAACGCTCCCGCCGCAGGAACAGGAGGACGAACGGTGGAAAAGAGTGTGACGGAGGTTGTCGCGGCGCTGATTTGGGACCGCAGTCATTTTTTGATTTGCCAGCGCCCGGCGCACAAGGCCAGAGGGCTTCTCTGGGAATTCGTCGGCGGGAAGGTGGAGCCGGGGGAGACAAAGGAGGAGGCGCTCGTGCGGGAGTGCCGGGAGGAGCTTGCCGTCACTGTCCGCGTGGGCGGCGTCTATATGGAGGTGCTCCATGAATACCCGGATCTGACCGTCCGCCTGACGCTCTTTCACGCGTCCATCCGCGAGGGGACGATTCAGAAGCTTGAGCACAACGACATCCGCTGGATCACGGCGGACGAACTCGGGCAGTACGACTTCTGCCCGGCGGACGAGTCCATCCTGCAAAGGCTCCAACAGGACGCCCGCACTCTGGAAATCGGCTGCTGCGCCGCGTACTGCAAAACCTGCCGGGAATTCGGGGGCGCGTGCCCCGGCTGCAAAACCGGCTACGCCGGCGGCGCGCGCGACCTCGGCAAAGCGCGCTGCGCCATCAAGCGCTGCTGTCTCGGGCGCGGTCTCGTCTCCTGCGCGGACTGCCCGGACTGCGAGGCCTGCCCAACGCGTCTCGCCTTCCACAGCCACACCGGCTATAAGTACGGGAAATACCGCCAGTCCTTTGACTTTATCCGTCGCCACGGCTATGACGCTTTCTTCCGCGCGGCCGCCGGCTGGACGAGCGCTTACGGCAAGCTTTAATGCACGAAGGCATACCGCTTCCTCCCGCCGCCGAGTCCGGTGAAAGAAGTTCGCCATTTTCCCGCGCGGCAAACTATTTGTATTATAGCACGCGAAGGAGGAAACGCGCAATCACGGAAAGGACGCATGGCGTTTTGCCGCGCCCTTTCCGATTTTTTGTCCGAAGCCCGATCAACAGCGCGTCCCAAAACGTCATAGAAAATGAAAGGGGGAGGAGAGATGGAACGGCACGACTGGAACGCCCGGCTTGCGGCGCTGCGCTCCGGCGATATGACGGCCTTTGAGGAAATCTATGAGGAGCTGAAAACCCCGGCCTACACGGTGATTCTCCGCATCCTGCACGACGAGTCGCTGGCTGAGGACGTCCTGCAGGAGGTCTTCGTCAAGCTCTATCTCTCGCCTCCCCCGGAGAATGTTCGAAGCCCGCGCGCGTACCTGCTGCAGACGGCGCACAATCTCGCGATTGACTGCGCGAGGAGACGAAAACCAGCCGTTTCCTTCGAGGAGGTCGAGGCGACCGCGCGGTCGGGGGAGAGAGACGTGGAGCTGAAGCTGGATTTGGAGAACGCGATAGCCTCGCTTCCCTCGGTGGATTCCCAGATTGTCACCCTGCACCTCAACGGCGGCTTGCCCTTCCGCGAGACGGCGCGGATTCTCCGTCTGCCTCTCGGGACGGCGCTGTGGAGGTATCACAGGGCGATTGCGAGGCTTCGTTCCCTGCTGACAGGAGGTGCGGTATGAAAAGACTGTTTTCAATGATTTCCCTGCTGCTGTGCGCCCTGCTTCTGGCCTTCCCGGCCTCTGCCGCGGCACAGTACGCGAACGCCGCGGAGCTCTACGCGGATTGGGAGCAGAACGGTTACCCTGACGACGTCTGCTCCGTTTACAGCACGGACGGAGAAGGCAGTATGTGCATCCTGCTGCTGGAGGATACGCCGGAGCGCGAGGCGGAGCTGCTTGCCCTCCTCGAGGATTCCTCCCGCGTGAGCTTCGGCACAGGCGTCTATTCCCACAACGAGATGGCGGCGGCGTGTGATGAGATTGTCCGCGAGTATTTCGGAGGAGCTGTGGTGTCCTGCGGGATCGGCTGGCAGTCTGCCGGCGGCGAGGCGAAGGGCTTCGGGGAGAGCGGCTTCGAGTCGCGCGTCATGGTGAGCGTGACGGTGGAGAAGGCGCCGGAGTATGAGGCCCTGTTTGCGGAAAAGTACGGCGATATGGTCGTCGTGGAGGCCGTCGAGGGAGCGCCTGTCGCCGCGGCCGGCGTGGGGGAGGAGTATGGCAGCGTCACAGACAGGGCGCGCTCGTCCTCCTGGTGGATTCCCGCCGCGGCCTTCGTCCTTTTCGCGCTGACCGGCCTTTTCCTCGCAGGACGCGCAAAGGCTTCCCGCGCCGCGCAGACGACGACCGGTCACATCGTCGCGGGGCGGACGTCCCCGAGCCGCGCGCAGGTGGTTCGCGCCATCCGCGAAAGCTCCCGCACGCCGGACAGCCGCGTGCTGGAAAACATTAAAAAGAAGCTGCGTTGACGCGGCAAAAACAAACGGGCAGGCCCGCGCGGCCTGCCCGTTTGTTCTATCTCATAGGGAAAAGCTCCTTTTTTGCTCTTTTCACTGCTCCGTATGCCGGTACATCCGTGAGGGCATCTCCTCGCCGTCGCCCTGCGCCATGCAGAAGAACTCCCAGCCGTACCGTTCGTAGAACGACGTGTGGTCCGTCAGCAGATACAGCGTCCCGACGCCGCGCTCCTTCATGTCGCGGCAGACGAGCTGCAGAAGCCGCCCCGCAATGCCGCGGCAGCGGTACGATTCCTCCACATAGACGGCGCAGACGTTCGGCGTCAAATCCTTTCGGTCGTAGAAGTCGTTCTCGATGACGCCGAGCCCTCCGGCGATTGTGCCGCCGTCGAGCGCCGCGTACCACTGCGGAACCGCGCTCCGGGCGGCGAGGCAGTCGTCCATGCTTTCGAGATACGCCTCGAGCGGAACGCCCCACTTCGTGTGAAACCAGCGGGCGAGAGGCTCCCGGAGCTCCGGTCTGTCCTGGAGGCGGACGAGCGCAATTTCCTCGCCGAACAGCGCCCGCAGTCCCGCGCGCCCCGCGTCGTACAGGGAGGAGGATTCCTGCAGAAGAGCCTCATAGAAGTTCACAGCGGCCTGCTGACGCTTTCCGGCGAGAACCCTTCCCTTTTCAGTGAAAAAGCGGCCGTAAATCCCCTCGAGCTTTTTCTTGTACTCCTGAAAGAACGACGGCTCCTTGTCTCCCTCGCCCGGCGAGACGCGCCCGTCCGGCAGCAGCGAGTAGAGCGGCTCGCCCTCCTCGCCGTTGTAGAGGAGCGTGCGCGCCATCCCGAGCGCCCCGCAGACGTCGAGCTTGTCAGCGTCAAAGAGGAGCTTCGCCTCCAGGCTTTCGGGCGGATGCTCCGAGCGGAAGCGGTGCGTAAAGATGCAGCCGCGCACGCGCGTTGCGAACGCTTCTCCGTAGCCGTGCTCCGTCAGGAAGCGGTAAGCCTTCTCCGCGCCCACGGACGCATGGTCGAGCGAAGCGTCCCGAAACTGCTCCTGCCGCCCGATGTCGTGCAGAAGACACGCGCAGACGAGCACGTCCCAGTCGACGCCCGGCTCGTCCTTTCCGAGCTCCAGCGCCCCGTACAGTACGCGGTACACGTGCTCGCGGTCATGCGCGCTGTCCTGCATACAGGAGAGCATATGGCTTTCCCAAAGAGTATAGTCGTCCCTCGTCATGAATGGCTTCCTTTCCTTCGCGTGCGGCTTTGCGGCGCTTTCCTCTGCCGGACACGAGGCAGCCGGAATTCCGCGCGGGTTTCACGTCTCGATTTTTTTCAGCTCGTGGATATTGCGGTTGCGGTAGACGAGATCGGTTCTGGCCGTGAAGCCGGCGTGCTCCCAGAATGCGTTTCCGCCTTCGTTTTGCCCGAAGACGACAAGCGCAGCCTTCTGAATGCCCTCCCGCTCCAGAGCGGACAGGGCGGCCTCCACCAGACGGGAGGCGATTCCCCGGTTCCGGAACTCAGGCAGAACAGCGGTGTGGTGCAGAAAGCCCCGCCGCCCGTCGTGCCCCGCCAGAACAGCGCCGACAATGCGGCCGTCCAGTTCCGCCACAAAGCTGGTGGAGGGATTTCTGCGCAGATACCGTTCGATTCCCTCCCGGCTGTCGTCTGTGGTGTTGAGCCCCATGCCCGGCGTGGCGAGCCAGAGCGCGAACACCTCGTCGTAATCCTCGGCCTCCATGAGGCGAATCCATATGCTGGACATCAGCATTCCTCCGGAGGATACGGTCTGCCGCCCCGGTCAATGAAGTTGGTGCACGCGCCCGACTCCGCCTGCGGAGGGGAAATGCCGGCGTCCCGTCCGGCGGCGAAGCAGCGCATCATCCAGACGAGGCTGCGCGAGAGATTGCGCAGCGTCTGCAGACCCTCCTCGTCGTGCGGGACGTCCTCCGCCGTCAGCGCGTGCGTGATGTTCCAGTACGTCGAGCCCGCGACCGGCATCTGCGAGAGCCCGAAATATTTGTTGAGCACGTCGAAGGACGCCGTCGCTCCGCCGCGCCTCGCGACCGCTACCGCCGCGCCCGGCTTGTGCCGGAACGGCGCGCCGCCGCAGGAGTAGAAGGCTCTGTCGAGGAAGGTGAGAATCCGTCCGCTCGGATGCGCGTAGTAGACGGGCGTCGCGAAGACAAAGCCGTCGCACGACGCCGCCTTTTCGACGAAGTCGTTGACGCCGTCCCCGCCGATGACGCACTTTCCCGCTTTGCGGCAGCGCTCGCACTGCAGGCAGTCCGCGAGAGGCGCGCCGCCGAGCTGCACCACCTCCGTTTCCACGCCCTCCGCCATAAACACGCCAATCATCGCCTCAAGCGCCCGCATGGTCGAGCCGTGGAGATGGCTGCTCCCGTTGACAAGCAATACCTTCATGCAAATCCTTCCCTTTCGTTTTCGTCAGCCTTGTTTTCTCAGAAGCTTTCGCAGAGCGCAAGGCCCGTGGCCTCCTGGAACGAGTTCGCCCAGGCCTTGTCGCGGAAGAAGACATAGCAGCTCTGAAAGCCGTCGCTCGCAAAGTACAGACGCTTTTCGCCGCACTGCGAGGCGACAATCACCGCCAGGTCGTTCGCGACGGACGCGTTGAACCAGTCGCCCTGATGCTCTGTCTCGAGGGTGTAGGTCGTTCCATTCCAGTCAAAGCGCACCTTCCGCGTTCCCGTGCCGTTCTCCCAGTCGACTCCGCTGAGATCCTCCTCGATATTCGTAAAGTCCAGCTCGCCCTCGCCGAGCGCGGAGACGCCGCGGAGAAAATCGGTGTACATCTTCTCTGTGTCCCAGATCTCCATGTCGAAGCTGTATACGCCGTTCCTGGAGGGAGTAAATGTGTCCGTCTCGTAGTCGTATTCTCCGCAGCCCGCATCGGTGAGGAGCGACCCGGCGAGGCTGAATACCAGCCCTTCCGGCGCCGCGTCGGAAAGCTGCCTGAGCTCCTCGATGCGCTCGTCGGTGATTCCGCCGATCCCGTGCTCCCGCATGGTCAGCGCCAGCTCGTCAACCGATTTTTGTTCGGAAAGCGGCTGGTAGACGTCAAAGAATTCCGAGGAGTCCCAGACATTTGACATATCGTTGGAAAAGTGCGCGAGCACCAGCAAAAATGCCGCCAGCACGAGAAAAAAAACAATCACCTTTCTGTTTCTCCGCAGCATGAGAATCCCCCTCTCTCATAATTAGAATTGTTCCGCGTTACGGAAACGAGTATCGGGTTCCGTGTGAAAAAAGAACGCCGTCTGTCAGCTCCAGGCGGAGAATCACTGTATTCGGATCCTCAGGATTGGAATGACCGTTGTCAATCCATGAGGAGAAAACAGCGCGCATTTTCTCAGAAACAGCCCGGTTTTCCGGTGCTGCAAGCGCGCCGAGACATTGTGCTTTCGCGTGTCCTGTGAACCAGTCTCCCGCGATTGCCGCGCATGGGTTGTCTGCCAGCTGCCGTATTTTGTTGGAACGTGCGTCCGTCAGAATAAAAAACGCGCCGCGATCATAAAATGCATTTACGGTTCTTGCATAAGGAGTTCCCGCAATTGCAGTTGCGAGCGCAATCAGGCTGTCTTTTCCGAAGCGCTCCCGCATGATGTGTTCGGCTTCGTCCGTCCATTGTGCCATTCCGTATCCTCCCTTCACAGCTCCCAGTCCGCCTCGTATGTGCCGTCAATCAGGCAGACGGGGTAGCCGTGCTTCCGGCACAGCGCGAGGCGCCGTTCATTGTCCGCAATCAGATAGTCTTTGGAATATCCCTCGTCGTCTCCTCTGTTTTCGATGATGCCTGCGTGCCGCCGCACATCGTCGAAATGCTCCTCGAGATACCGCCGTGTCATCACGAGGCATAGATACCGGATCTCGCGAAGATACGGCTCCTCGAAATCAGTCTCCCAGCCGAACGGGATGTAGCAGCCCTCCACGATGAGATGCTGCCCGTTCTCGATGGCTGTCTTGATTTCCTCGCGCACGATCGGCCAGAGATAGCCGGTCAGCTCGTCCTCATCCTCGGGCGTGAGAGCGGTCTGTCCGCTGCGGATGAGCCCCATCTTGAGCAGGTCGAGGGAGAGATAGGGGTAGTGGTACCGTTCCAGAAGGCGCTGCGCGAGCGCCGTCTTTCCCGTGTGCGTTGTGCCGGTCAGAAGAAGAACCATCTCGTTTTTCCTCCTTTGCCATGCCGGGCCGTGAGATATTGGCGGCGTGCGCCGTGCCGGTTGCCGAAAAAGGCGCGTGTGTCCGCCCGTGTTTCGGCTGTCGGAAAAGTCACTGTTTCGTCACATTCTTCCTGAAAAAGCGGTAAGAAACCGCCTGAGAGCGCGCGGATGCGCACGGAAAATGCACTTCAGTTTCCTGCTCTTTCTGCCGAAAAACCAAATGAAAACAGCGCTTTTCCCGTCACTTTCTCCATCATACCATTCTTTTTCAAAGGATGCAACCATCCGGAAGTGGAGGAAAGCTTCCACCTTCCGGAGGTTGACACGCTTTGCGGGGATAGAGTACAATAGACGCGGTAAAGGGCGCTGTGCGTGCACAGCGAACCGCATGACAGGCTTGTCCGAGTGCTCTTGCGGGCTCGGCGAAGAGATGATCAGGTCAGGCGTTTGTGTTTGCTTTTGTGAAAAAGCAGGAGGATGTTATAGATGGAAACGGTAATATGCCCAAAGACAGCCCACGAGGATTTCGTCAAGAGATCCGTTGCGATCAATCGCCTGTTTTACAGAGTGGGGGCTGTTTTCGGGGTCGTTACCCAGCTGTTCAATATGTTCCGGGTGCTGGTGCTGACGAACACGAAGCTCGGTACACTTAACAACCGCATTTATTTTGGCTTTTATCTCTCGTTTTTCCTGGTCTGCTCTGCATACCTTGTGATCGACCGCTTTGCCAAGCTCTCTGTTGAAGCGCAGTACCGGCTCAATTTCGTGCTGGCGGGTGTGGCGCTGAGCTGGAGTGTGCTGTTTAATCTCTACGACGTCTACCGAGCCGATGCGATCGGCTATTTTACAGTGACCACCATCGTGTTCATGTTTACAGGCCTGTGTATGTACAAGCCCGCCTTCACCCTGACGTGCCTGGGGCTGTGCTATGCGGCGTTTGTTCTGTCGCTGAATCTGATGTACAGCTCGGGCGAGGTGATCAATTTCACGGTGACGGTGCTTCTCTGCACCCTGATGTATCTGGTGAGATTCCGGCATCAGTGCATTGAGCTTGAGCAGGAGAAACGGATTCTGGACGTGCAGCGGGAGCTGACCGATGTGCGCCGCGATTTCCGCATGACGGTTGAGCAGTACAGGCAATCTCCTGAGCGGGAGACCTCCATCTCCTTCGAGTGGGATATCCACGGGGACTGGATTCGTTTTTCCAAAGAGTGGAAACGTTATTTTACATATCCCGAGGAGATTACCAACGTCCGGGAATTTCTGCAAAGCAGTCAATTGCTGTCTGAGGATCACAAGCAGGCTCTTCTCGTCTGCATGGAGAACATCAAAAATGGGCTTCCCTATCAGAAGCATGAGTTCCTGCTTCCCGTTCAAACAGGGGAGAACCGGTGGTTTGAGATGTATGTCGTCACACAGAAAAATGACCGCGGAGAGCCGTTCTTCGGCATCGGAATCCTCTCCGATGTGACGGAGCAGAAGCGGCGCGTCGACCAGCTGGAAACGGAGATCCAGATGGATCTGTTCACCGGCCTTCTGAACAAGACGTCTGTGGAGCATTACGGAGAGCGCAGGCTGGCCGAGCTTCAGGACGGCGAAAAGATGCTCATGCTGATTCTGGATATGGACGATTTCAAAAACATCAACGATCGGTTTGGGCATCCTGTGGGGGACTATGTGCTCAGAGAGATCGCCTCTCTCATGCGGAAGCACGCGCCTGTGGGTGCAAGAATCGGCCGCATCGGCGGCGATGAATTTATTGCCCTGACGGTTTCCAGGGATGAGACTGCGTTTGAGGGCTATGCGGATACACTGCTCCGCGAGACAGCGGAAATCCGGTGGAAGGGGACGGACATCTCCTCGAGCTGCAGCATCGGCATCGCGTCGGTTTCCTCAAGCGGCAAAACGTATGCGGAGCTGTATCGCAAGGCAGATCAGGCTCTGTACGAGGCGAAAAACAGAGGCAAGGGGCAAAGAAACAGCGATGGTTTGCGTCCGGAATGAGGGAAGGAAATTCTCTTTTCAGAGCGCACGGCCCGGAGACTCCGCACGGCGGAGCTCCGGGCCTTTTGTTTTTTCTGAACGGAGAGCACGCAAAAACGCGGCGCGTACGGTTCTGGAAGAGAAAAACGGGCAATAGTAATGGAGGGGAAGGAGGATACATGATGAAAAAGATCACCCGCTTTATCCTGTTTCCGGCTGCAGCGCTTGCAGCAGGAGGCATATCCGGTTTTCTCACGAAGGACGCCATGCAGGCGTACGACGCGGTAAACAAGCCTGCGCTGACGCCGCCCGCGATCGTGTTTCCCATCGTGTGGACGATCCTGTACGTCCTCATGGGAATCTCGATGGCCCTTGTCTGGGAGAAGGGAAGCCTGCAGGAGCGCCAGGCGCTCGCGCTCTGGACGGTTCAGCTCGCGATGAATTTTTGCTGGAGCCTGATTTTCTTTAATGCGCAGGCATACGGCGTCGCGCTGCTCTGGCTTATTGTTCTCTGGCTCGTCATTCTCGCGATGATCGTCGTTTTCTACTCCCTCCGTCCGCTTGCGGGCCTTCTGCAGCTTCCCTATCTCCTCTGGGCCGCCTTCGCGGGCTATCTGAACTTCATGATTTGGCAGCTCAACCCATAGAATAAGCCCGCCGGACCAGCCGGCGGGCTTTTGCATTCTCTGTTCGTCTCAGGAGCCTGTGGACTTATACCGTCTCAGGCCGAAGCGGAAGAAAGCATAGCAGGGAAGGAGGAACAGAAAGCCGAGGAGCGGCAGAAAAATGAGCCGCACGTCGTCCGACCGTCCCACCAGATAGAGGAACGGATAGTACTGAAACAGCGCGATGGGGATGCAGTAGGTGTAAAACTTGAGCACGCCCTCGCCGTAGACGGAGAGCGGGTACATTCCGAATTCGCGGCTGCCGTCCGTAAAGATGTTCATGAACTCGAGCCCCTCGATGGTGAAAAAGCTCAGCCCCGCGTAGAGCATGAACAGCGCCGAGAAGACGGCCACGCCGCCCGCGAGCATCAGAAAGACGGCGGCGACCCGTTCGGCGCTCCACACGACCCCGCTCGTCGGGATGGCGTAGGCGAGCACGGCGAGCGCCTGCAGCAGGCGTCCGAGCCGCGAAAATTCGATGTGCGACGTCAGCACCTGAAAGACCTCGCTGCGTGGCCGCACGAGGATGCGGTCGAGATCGCCGCCGCGTATGAGCCGCGGGAAGACGTCGAAGCCGCGCACGAAGCATTCCGTGAGCGAGAAGGCCGTCAGAATGACGGAGTAGCAGATCAGTACCTCCGAATAGGAAAAGCCCTGCACCTCGTGAAAGCGCGAAAACAGAAAGAGCACGCTCAGAAACGCTGTGAACGAGACGATAAACTGCCCCGCCGCCGTCATGAAAAACGACGCCTTGTACTGCATCTGACTTTTGAGCTGCATGAGAACGAGCTTCCAATAAAGCTTCATCGCGTTACCCTCCCTGTACGACGACTTTTTTGAGCGCGCGGCGCATGAGCGCCCGCCCGACAAGGACGAGCGCCAGGAGCCAGAACAGCTGGACGGCGACGGCTGCGAGCGCCTCCCGCCCCTGCAGATAGCCGGTGTAAATCAGAAACGGCGTGTTCTGGATTGACGCGAAGGGGAGGGCGTTGAACAGCGGCTGCACGGCGTCCGGGAAGAAAGGGATGGGGATGAGCCCGCCCGCGAAGAATTCCACGGCGGACGACGCGAGTATCCGCACGCCCATCGGCGAGACGGTGTAAAACGCCGAAAGGTAGACGAGCATGGAAAAGGCGACGACAACGAGCAGACCCAGCAGGAGCGCAAGGGCAAAGAGCGCCGCCGCCCCCGGCCCGGCGGGAAGCGATACGCCGTACGGCGCCGGCAGGAAAGCGGCGACAACCAGAATGGGCGCGCAGCGCAGCACCGCGCGCGACAGGCGAACGGCGACGTTCTTGACGAACCACATCGCGTACAGATCGCACGGCCTGCACAGCTCATACGCCACGCCGCCCGAGACGACGCTCCCAAGAATCTCGTCGTCGAAATACCACGACATGAACAGCGCGAGGAGCGCCTGCTGCAGCCAGATATAGCTTGCGAGCGACGAGAACGGCATCGGGAACGCCGCGGCGTTGGCCTCGTAAAAGGCGCGGTACAGCAAAAGCGTCATGCCGCCCCACGCGAACTGGGTCGAGATGCCCGCCCACGCCGCGGCGCGGTACTGCAGGCCCGCCGTGAAGCGGATGCGGAAGAACGAGAGATATTGTCTCATATCGAAAACTCCCTGTAGAGCGAGGCGACGAGCTCGTCGACGCTCTCCCCGGCGGCGGAAAAGTCCTTGACGTTCACCTTGGACGAGATCCGCGCAATTGCCTCGGAGACGGGGCAGACGGCGGCGTCCAGCGTGAGGACGGCGCGCCCCGGCTTGTCCTCCGCAATGGTTACGCCGGGCAGCGGCGGGAGCGTTCCGCCCTCGTAGGCGACGGTCAGCGTCCGCCGCGGCGAGCTGCGCGCCTTGAGCTCGTCGAGCGAGCCGTCGAGCAGAATCTGCCCGCGGCCGATGAGGAGGATGCGCTCCGTGAGTGCTTCGACGTCCTGCATATCGTGCGTCGTGAGGATGACCGTCGTCCCGTTTTCCCGGTTGAGCGCCCGGATGAAATCGCGCACAGCGAGCTTCGACACGGCGTCGAGGCCGATCGTCGGCTCGTCGAGGAAAAGAATTTTCGGATTGTGCAGCAGCGACGCCGCAATTTCGCACCGCATCCGCTGTCCGAGGGAGAGCTGGCGCGCGGGCGTTTTGACGATTTCCCCGAGGTCGAGCAGCTCCGTGAGGTGCGAGAGCGTCCTGCGGTAGGACGCGCCGTCGACCTTGTAAATGTCCCGGATCAGCTCGAAGCTGTCGATCACCGGCACGTCCCACCACAGCTGCGAGCGCTGCCCGAAAACGACGCCGATCTCCCGCACATGGGCGACGCGGTCCTTCCACGGCACGCGCCCGTTGATGACGCACTCGCCGCCGTCCGGCGTGAGGACGCCGCTCATCACCTTGATGGTGCTGCTCTTTCCGGCGCCGTTCGGCCCGATGTAGCCGACCATTTCGCCGTCCCGGATGGTGAACGAGACGTCCCGCAAAGCGTCGACGGTCTCGTACTCCCTGCGGAACAGGGCCTTTACGGCCTCCGAGAAGCCCGCGTTCCGTTTTGCGACCCGAAAGCTTTTCCGTATGTGTCTGAGTTCAATCATGGCGTTCCTCCTCTCAATACCCGGTTTCTGGCGGACAAAAAATCCGAAGCCTTCCCACGGGAAAGATTCGGACAGAAAAAGAAAAAACCGAATGCGTTCTGCATTCGGTTTTCTGGTGCGCGAGACGGGACTTGAACCCGTACGTCATGCAACACACGCCCCTCAAACGTGCCTGTCTGCCAATTCCAGCACTCGCGCATTTTTCATTTTTTCGCCGCCCTCGTTTGGCGACGTTTTGAATTATAGCATTATGGCGTTGGGATGTCAATAGGATTTTGAAAAAAATTTCGGAATTTGAAAAATCGCGCCGCAGGCCGCAAAAACAGGCCCGCGGCGTTCACTGGATCTCCTCGATGAACTTGAGGCCGTCAAAGGAGGAGAACGTCTCAATGAGCTTGTCATGGGGGATAGGGCGGCTGATTTTGACGGTGAACACGACGCCGACGAGATCGTCCTTTGTGTGGTTCTTCCGGTTCATCTGCAGATCGCTGACGGTGATTCCCTGCTCCCGAAGCATCTGGATAAACCGGCCGACGTCCTGCATCGCCGCAAACTCCGCGAAGAAGTCCATCACGCGCGCCTTCGAGAGCAGGCTGCTCTCAATGCGGTGCATGACCGTCATCCCGAAGTAAATGAGCGCCGTGCAGACGATCGCGCCCGCGTAAAAGCCGATTCCGGCCGCCAGCCCGATGCACGCCGACGCCCAAAGGCACGCCGCCGTCGTCAGCCCCTTGACCTGGCTGCGCCCCGTGACGATGATGGTGCCCGCGCCGAGAAAGCCGATGCCGCTGATCACCTGCGCGCCGAGCCGCGCCGGGTCGCCAGTGTCGAAAGCGCCGACCATGTACTGGCTCGTGCACATCACGAGGGCGGAGCCGACGCAGACCGTCATATAAGTGCGAAAACCCGCCGGCCGCTTTTTCCTGCCGCGCTCCATCCCGAGGATGCCGCCGAGAATCATGGCGAGCACAAGACGGAACACGACCGAGCCGGGATGAAATTCCTGCAGATACTGTACGGTTTTTTCCAGAAATTCCGCCATAAAACGTCTCCTTTCCGCGCGCCGGCCCCGCTTTCTGATTTTATTATAGTATATATCACCGGAAAAAGCATGAACGTTTTGACAATTCTGCGAAAAAACAAATTGATACTCAATGAATTTTGTGCGGTATTTTTTCTTCCCGCCCCACTGCATCCTTCCTGCCCCGAAACGGCGCGGGAAAAAGATTTTTTCCGCGTATTTTCTTGAAGAAAAAGGGGGAATATGATATACTAATCTACATTGCCCGGACGGCTTTTGGCTCCCGGAGCCCCTTTTTCGCTTAGGAGGAAGCTCTTTGCAGGATAACACGCAGCTCGAGTTTGACCGCGCCGCCGTCAGCGACGTCGCGCAGATCATGAAAATCCGCGCCAGAGGGGAGCGCCCCATGGCCTTTGTCCACTCCTACGGCTGCCAGCAGAACGTGGCGGACGGCGAAAAAATCAAGGGCTTTCTCGAGCAGATGGGCTTCGGCTTCACCGAGGAGCCGGAGGAGGCCGATTTCATCCTCTTCAACACCTGCGCCGTCCGCGAGCACGCGGAGGACCGCGTGTTCGGCAACGTCGGCGCGCTCAAGAACATCAAGCGCCGCCATCCGTCCGTCGTCATCGCCCTGTGCGGCTGCATGATGGAGCAGGAGCACGTCGCCGAGCGCATCCGCAAGAGCTTCCCGTATGTGAGCCTCGTCTTCGGCACGCACGTCATTCACCGTTTCCCGGAGCTTCTGCTCGAGACACTGACGGGCGGCAGGCGCGTCTTTTCGCGCGGCGACGAGAGCGAGGATCGCGTCATTCACGAGGGCCTGCCCATTCACCGCGACGGCTCCGTCAAGGCGTGGGTCACCGTCATGTACGGCTGCAACAACTTCTGCTCCTACTGCATCGTGCCGTATGTGCGCGGCCGCGAGAGGAGCCGTTCTCCCGAGGCGATTGAGGCGGAGTTTGCCTCCCTCGTCCGCGCCGGGTACAAGGACATCACCCTGCTCGGCCAGAACGTCAACTCCTACGGCAAGACGCTCGAGCATCCCGTCTCCTTCGCGGAGCTGCTGCGCCGTCTCGACCGGATTCCGGGCGACTACCGCATCCGCTTCATGACGAGCCATCCGAAGGACGCGACGCAGGAGCTCATCGACACCATCGCGCAGGGGAAGCACATCAGCCATCACCTGCACCTGCCCTTCCAGTCGGGAAACGACAGGGTGCTGTTTGAGATGAACCGCCATTACGACCGGGCGAAATATCTTGGCCTCATCCGCTACGCGAAGGAGAAGATTCCGGATCTCTCCCTGACGTCCGACGTCATCGTCGGCTTCCCGGGCGAGACGTATGAGGAATTTCTCGACACCGTGTCCCTCATCCGCGAGGTGGAGTTCACCTCGCTCTTTACCTTTATTTACTCTCCGAGAAAGGGGACGAGGGCCGCCTCCATGGACGACCCCGTTCCTGCCGCCGAGAAGACCCGCTGGTTTCAGGAGCTTTGCACCGTTCAGGAGGAGATCGCCGCGCGGCGCTGTCAGTCGGCTGTCGGCACGGTGCAGCGCGTCCTCGTCGAGGAGGAGGGGAAGGGGGAGGGAATGCTCTCCGGCCGCACGGACGGCAACGTCATCGTCGATTTTCCCGGCCCGAAAAGCCTCGTCGGCAGCTTCGCCGACGTGCGTGTGACCGCCGCCCGCAACTGGATTCTGACGGGCGAGCTGGCGTAATGCAAATTCTATATATTTATCATATGATGGAGGTACCCAAATGGATATTATCGAACTGACCCGTGAAATCGGCCGCGAGCTGCAGAAGGACGAGCGCTATCTCGCCATGCGCGCCGCGAGCGAGGGCTGCGACGGCGACGCCGTGCTGCAGAACATGATCGGCGACTTCAACCTCAAGAGAATGGCCATCAACAACGAGGCCAACAAGGACGAACGCGACGACGAGAAGCTCCAGCAGCTCAACAACGAGCTCCGTCTCCTCTACGGCCAGATCATGCAGAACGACCATATGCAGGCGTACAACGCTGCGAAGCAGGAGCTTGACGCCCTGCTCAACCGCGTGAGCGCCATCATCAGCCAGTGCGCCGACGGGGCGGACCCGGACACGGCGGACTATGAGGAGCACAGCTGCGGCGGCGACTGCGGCTCCTGCGGCGGCTGCCACTGAGGCCGTCCCCGGCTTTTCGCCGGGCGCACATACTCCGCGCGGCGGATGAAACGAATCGATGGGAAGCATGCGGAGGAGGACAAGGACACGCCCCTTCCGCGTGCTTTTTTCAGTTTGGGTTGGAGGCAGAAGAATGGCAGATCTCTCGCCGATGTTGAAGCAGTATATGGAGATGAAGAAGAAGGAGCCCAACACCATCCTCTTCTTCCGTCTCGGCGATTTTTATGAGATGTTTTTTGACGACGCGAAGCTCGTCTCCCGGGAGCTCGACCTGACGCTCACCGGGCGCGGCTGCGGACAGGAGGAGCGCGCCCCGATGTGCGGCGTGCCGTTCCACAGCGCGGACAATTATATCGCCCGGCTCGTGCAGAAGGGGTACAAGGTTTCCATCTGCGAGCAGCTTGAGGACCCGGCGCTCGCGAAGGGGCTCGTCAATCGCGACATCATCCGCGTCATCACCCCCGGCACCGTCCTCGAGAGCGCGATGCTCGACGAGGCGAGGAACAACTACATCTGCTCCGTCTGTACGAGAGACGGGGAGGCGGGCTGCTGCTTCGCGGACATCTCCACCGGCGAGCTGAGCGCCTGCGTGCTCTCCGGGGAGCTTGAGGAGCGCATCAAAAACGAGCTCTCCAAATTCTCCCCGCGCGAGATTCTGCTCAATCCCGCCTCGCTTGATTTCCGGGAGCTGCCGGGCTTTATCCGCACGCGTCTCTCCGCGAGCCTCGAGCTTCTGCCGGACGAGGACTTCGCTTTCGAGCAGGCCGAGAAGCTGGTGCTTGGCCAGTTTGCCGGCAGAAGCCTCGACGAGCTCGGCCTTACCGATCGCCCGCTCGTGACGGCGGCGCTCGGCGCGCTGCTCGGCTACCTGAAAAAGACGCAGCGCACCGGCCTTGAGCGCATGACGGAGCTCAGGCTGTTCAGCGAGGCGCAGTATATGCACCTCGACCTCAACGCCCGCCGCAATCTCGAGCTGACGGAGACGATGCGGTCGAAGGAGAAGCGCGGCTCCCTGCTCTGGGTGCTCGACAGGACGAGCACCGCGATGGGCAAGCGCCTCATCCGCTCCTGGCTCGAGCAGCCGCTGCTCAGCCCCGGCCAGATTCTTCGCCGCCAGAACGCGGTGGCGGAGCTTTTCGAGTCCGCCGCCCTGCGCGACGAGCTTGCCGAAGCGCTGACCGGCATCCACGATCTCGAGCGTCTCATGACGCGAATTGTTTACGGCAGCTCGAACGCGCGCGAGCTGCGCTCGCTTGCCGCCGCTCTTGCCCGCCTGCCGCTCGTGCGGACGGCGCTCTCCGCGGTGAACGCCGCGCTCCTCGTGGATCTGCGCGGGGAGATCGATCCCCTCGAGGACGTCTGCAGCCTCATCGACAGCGCCATTGAGGACGAGCCTCCCTTTTCCGTCCGCGAGGGCGGGCTCATTCGCCGCGGCTACAGCGAGGAGCTTGACTCCCTCAGGGACGATATGGACAACGGCAGCAGCCTGACAGCCCGGATTGAAGCGCGGGAGCGCGAGCGCACCGGCATCCCGAAGCTCAAGGTCGGCTATAACCGCGTGTTTGGCTACTACATTGAAATCAGCAATTCGTTCCGCGATAAAGCGCCGGACGATTACATCAGAAAGCAGACGCTCGCCAACTGCGAGCGATACATCACCCAGGAGCTCAAGGAGCTCGAGGGCCGGATTCTCGGCGCGAAGGAGCGCTCCGTTCAGCTCGAGTACAGCCTGTTTGACGAGGTGCGGAAAAAGACGGCGGGGGAGCTTTCCCGCATCCAGCGCACGGCGGCGGCCGTCGCCCAGCTCGACGTGCTGCTCTCGTTCGCCGAGGTTTCCGCCGCGCAGGGGTACGTCCGCCCGTCCATCAACCTCGAGGGGCGGCTGCAGATCCGCGAGGGACGCCACCCCGTGGTGGAAAAGCTGCTCGACGCGCCGTTCGTCCCGAACGACGTCCTGCTCGACAAGGGGGAGAACCGCGTCGCCATCATCACCGGCCCGAACATGGCCGGCAAGTCGACCTATATGCGCCAGGTCGCGCTCATCGTCCTGATGGCGCAGATCGGCTGCTTCGTCCCCGCCTCGTCGGCGGACGTCTGCATCACCGACGGCATCTTTACCCGCGTCGGCGCGTCGGACGATCTCTCCTCCGGCCAGTCGACCTTCATGGTGGAGATGAGCGAGGTCGCGGAGATCCTCCGCGAGGCCACGCCGGACAGCCTCCTGATTCTTGACGAGATCGGCCGCGGCACGTCGACCTTCGACGGCATGAGCATCGCGCGCGCTGTTCTCGAGTACGTCGCCGACAAAAAGCTGCTCGGCGCGAAGGCGCTGTTCGCCACGCATTACCACGAGCTGACTGTCCTCGAGGAGCTTGTCGAGGGCGTAAAGAACTTCAACATCGCCGTCAAGAAGCGCGGCGACGACATCACCTTCCTGCGCCGGATTGTGCGCGGCGGCGCGGACGACAGCTTCGGCATCGAGGTGGCGAAGCTTGCCGGGATACCGAACCGCGTGATTTCCCGCGCAAAGCAGATCCTCGCCGAGCTCGAGGAGGGGAAGGTTGTCTCCATGCCGAAGGCAAAGGGACGCTGCAGGGCGGAGGAGGAGCCGGACGCGCTCCAGCTCGCCATCCTCCCCGGCAGGGAAAGCGAAATTCTCGAGCGCCTGCGCGCTCTCGACGTCAACACGTTGACGCCGATCGAGTGCATGACGCAGCTGTTTGAACTGACCACCCTGGCGAAGAAGGAATAAGCCGCCGGGAGAAAGGAGAAGCATATGGGACGGATTCATGTGCTCGACAAGCACGTTGCGGAGCTGATTGCGGCGGGCGAGGTGGTCGATCGCCCCTCCTCCGTCGTGAAGGAGCTGCTTGAAAACGCGGTCGACGCCGGCGCAACGTCGGTCACGGTGGAGATCAAGCACGGCGGCGCGTCGTATCTGCGCATCACCGACAACGGCTGCGGCATCGCGCGCGAGGACGTCCCGACCGCCTTTCTCCGCCACGCGACGAGCAAGGTACAGAGCCAGGACGACCTCGAGGGGATCGGCACGCTCGGCTTCCGCGGCGAGGCGCTCGCGTCGATCGCCGCCGTCGCGCGCGTCGAGCTGCTCACCCGCGTCGGAGACGAGCTCGAGGGCACGCGGTATGTGATTGAGGGCGGGGAGGAGGAGGCGCTCGAGGAGGCGGGCTGCCCCGCCGGCACGACGATTGTCGTCCGCGACCTCTTCTTCAACACACCCGCGCGGATGAAATTCCTCAAGAAGGATGTCGTCGAGGGGAACGCCGTCGCCTCCGTGATGGACAAGATCGCGCTCTCCCACCCGGAGATTGCGTTCCGCTTCCTGCGCGACGGGAAGGAGACGCTCCGCACCCCGGGCGACGGAAAGCTCAAGTCTGCGATTTACGCGGTGTACGGCCGCGAGTTCACGCAGAATCTTCTGCCGGTCGATTACGAGTTCGGCGGCGCTTCCGTCAAGGGCTTCGTCAGTAAGCCCGCCGCCGCCCGCCCGAACCGCAGTATGCAGAACTTCTTCCTCAACGGGCGCTACGTCCGCAGCCGCACGGCGATGGTCGCGCTCGAGGAGGCGTTCAAGGGGACGCTGATGGCCGGGAAGCTGCCCGCCTGCGTCCTGCATCTCACGGTCTCCTGCCGCGCGGTGGACGTCAACGTCCATCCGGCGAAGATCGAGGTGCGCTTCGTCAACGAAAAGCCTCTCTTTGACTGCGTCTACCATGGCGTCAAGACGGCGCTCAATGAGCAGGACACGCCGAAGACGGCGCAGTTCCCCGCTGCCCCGCCCCCGCCCGTTTTCGCGGGCGTTCAGCCGCAGGCGAGCCAGCTCTCCCTCGATCTGGAGCCGAAGCGGGAGCCTGTGAGCGAACCAGAGCCGGAGATCTCCGTCCCGAAACTCGAGCGGACCAGCCCGTTCGGCGCGGGACGCGCGGTGCGGGACAGCCGTTCCCTGCCGTTTGCTTCCCGGCCCGTCGCGCCGTCCGCCGCCGGAGCCGCCTGGGAGAGCTTCTTCCCCTCGCGCCGGCCGGAATCTGCCCCAGCGCCCGATACTGCACAGCCGCCCGCAGACGGGGAGAGCCGGGAAGCCGCGCTTCCTTCTTCGGACGCTCTGCCTCCCGTTCCGGACGCCCTGCCGCCCGCGCCGCAGGCCCCTGCCCCGGCTCCGGAGCAGACGCCCGCGGAGGAGACGCCCGCCGTCCCTGTCCGGGAGGACGCGAAGCCGCCGTTCCGCCTCGTTGGTGAGGCGTTCGGCACCTATCTGATTCTCGAACGCGGCGACGAGCTCGTCTGGATCGACAAGCACGCCGCGCATGAGCGGATGCTTTACGAGAAGCTCAAGGCTCAGCGCGGGGACGCGGACTGTCAGCTCCTGCTCGAGCCGGTGCCCGTTACGCTCGAA
>CASFAA010000210.1 GCA_949292505.1 uncultured Oscillospiraceae bacterium | reverse complement strand
AGGTCGTAGAGGACGCGGTTGACGCCGGGGACTTCGGTGACGATGCGGGCCGTGATTATCTGGAGGAGGGCGAAGTCGAGAGGCTCGACGGTGGCGGTCATGGCGTCGACGGTGTTGACCGCGCGCAGGATGACCGGCCACTCGAAGGAGCGGGCGTTGTCGCGAACGCCGACGGACTTGAAATCAGGCACAATCGTGAAGTACTGCCAGACCTTGCCCTCAAGGCCGGCCTTCGCGAACTCCTCGCGGAGGATTGCGTCGGACTCGCGGACAGCCTCGAGGCGGTCGCGGGTGATGGCGCCGAGGCAGCGCACACCGAGGCCGGGGCCCGGGAACGGCTGGCGGTAGACCATCGAGTCGGGCAGGCCGAGCTCCTTGCCGCAGGCACGAACCTCGTCCTTAAAGAGCATCTTGAGCGGCTCGACGAGCTCAAACTTGAGGTCATCCGGCAGTCCGCCGACGTTGTGGTGCGCTTTGACGGCCTTGGCCGTCTTCGTGCCGCTCTCGATAATATCAGGGTAAATCGTGCCCTGGGCGAGGAAGTCGATGCCGTCGAGCTTTCTGGACTCCTCCTCAAAGACGCGGATGAATTCCGCGCCGATGATCTTGCGCTTCTGCTCCGGCTCGCTGACGCCGGCAAGCTTGTCGAGGAAGCGGTCGACCGCATCCACATAGATCAGGTTCGCGCCGAGCTCATGGCGGAACACCTGCACCACCTGCTCGGGCTCGCCCTTGCGCAGGAGGCCGTGGTTGACGTGCACGCAGGTCAGCTGGCTGCCGATGGCGCGGATGAGGAGCGCCGCGACGACGGAGGAATCGACGCCGCCGGAGAGCGCGAGCAGCACCTTCTTATCGCCGACCTGACGGCGAATCAGCTCAATCTGGTCGTCGATGAAGTTCTTCATGCACCAGTTGCGCTCCGCGCCGCACTTGCCGAACACGAAATCGGAGAGCAGCGCTGCGAGCGCCTCGTCGTCCTGCGGCCAGGCCGGGGCGTCCTCTGCGGCGGCCTTCGGGTGATTGACCGTCAGCTTCGGGAAATCGGACGACGCGACGTCCGCCGGGACGTCGATCTCGACGCCGTCCACCACGCGGTTTTCGCCGCCGCTGAGAATCAGACCCTTGACGTTCGGAAGGGCGCGCAGCTGCTCGAGCGTCGTGTCATGTGGGTAAATCTCGCTGTACACGCCCAGCGCACGCACCGCGCGCGCGACACGCGCGTTCTCCGTGCTTCCCAGATCGAGGATTACAATCATGTCCTGCTTCAATGATCCAGCCTCCATTCGTTTTTCACGTCTCCCGCTCCCTCTTCCGGCTTCGGCGGGAAGATTCTATTATCGTATCACGAATCAGAAGCAATGGCAACAAAAAACGCCCCGGATCCGCAATTTTCTCCCCTTTTTCCAAAAAAACAACCGCCGGAAGACCGTGCTCCGGCGGCTACTTCTCACTTCATATTGGCAAAGCGCTCCACCGCCTTGGTGAAGCTATCGATCGTCTTCTCGGCGTCGCCGTGCTCGATGCCGTCTCGGACACAGTGCTTGATGTGCCCCTCGAGGACAACCTGTCCGACGCGGTGCAGGGCGGACTTCGCCGCGTTGATCTGCGCGAGCACGTCCTCGCAGGGAACGTCCTCGTCGACCATCCGGTCGATCGCCTGCACCTGGCCGATGATCTTCCGAAGCCGACGATGCAGGTTGTCGGCGTCCATGCACTGTCTCATTTCAGACTCCTCCGTTTTCCCGCCGGCAGGAAGGCGCGGCGTTCTGAACCTTATTATAGTGCGGGAAAACGGCTCGTGTCAAGAAGCGTCCGCTTCGAGCTCCGCACGCGGCAGCCAAACGGTGAAGACGGAGCCCTTCCCCGGCTCGCTCTCGAGCGTCACCCTGCCGCCGTAGAGGACGGCGATGTGCTTCACGATGGCGAGGCCGAGACCGGTACCGCCGTTCTTACGGGCGCGCCCCTTCTCGACGCGGTAGAAGCGCTCAAAGACGCGGCTCTGGCTCTCCTCGGGGATACCAATGCCCGTATCGGACACGGTGATTTTGACAAACTCCTCCTCGGCGCCGATAGAGGCGGTGACGCTGCCGCCTGGCTCGTTGTACTTCACGCCGTTCTCCATCAGGTTCAGCAGCAGCTCCTTGAGGCGGCTATACGGAATCAGCGCGCCCTCGTGGCCGCCCTCCACGGAGAGCGTGACGCCCGCCTTCTCGGCGACAGGCTCGAGGAAAGCGGCGACCTCCGAGGCGGCGGCGCGCACATCGGATTTCTCCTCACACTGGGCGATAGCGACGCTCTCGAGCTCGGAGATCTTGAGAATATCGTTGATGAGGTCAATCAGACGATCGACCTCCACGCTGATCATCGTGAGGAAGCGCTGCTGGTCCTCCGGGGAGACGGTCATCCCGGAGGAAAGGATGTCGGTAAAACCCTTGATGCTCGTCAGCGGCGTCTTGAGCTCGTGGGAAACATTCGCCGTGAACTCGGAGCGAATGCCCTCCGCCCGTCTGAGCTCGGTGACGTCCGAAATCAGGATAGACGTCCCGACGGGCTGCCCCTCGTACTCCTGACGCGCCACCGGCGTGAGGAAAAAGCGCAGGCTTCTCCCCTTTCTCCTTGGATGCTCCATGTCGAGCACAACCGATTTGCGGCTGCGCTGCAGCTCTGCGAGCGCCTCCTTGAGACGGCGGCTGCGGATATAGGCTGTGAGCTCGACGTTCTCATCGTCGTCCGGCAGGTGGAACAGCTTGCGCGCTGCGCGGTTGCTGACGAGAATCTCCGCCCGCTCGTCGAGGAGGACGACACCCTCGTCCATGCAGTCAAGAATCAGGCTGACCTTGTCGCGGTCCGCCGTGAGGACGTCAATCCTGGTCTGCAGCTTCTCGAAAGCCCGCACGAGCGAATCGTACTCCGGCGGGAGAGCCTCATTCCAGTTTTCGCCTAGGCCGTTCCCGGCACAGAGGCGATGCACCGCGCGCTCGACCGTTTTGAGCGGCTCGGCGAGCTTCGACGCCGTTCTCGACGCGATGGCCTGCGCGGCCTGCGTGCTCGCGCCTCCTGCGACGACGAGGAAAATCATAAGCAGCACGAGCTGCCAGCTGTTCAGGCTCAGAAAGATGGCTGCGAGCGAGCCGAACAGGGCGAGAGCGACGCCCGCCATCAGGACAAGAGCGAAAAACACGCTTTTTTTCAAAGAGAAACCCTCCCGATCGGAAAAGAGACCGTGGCCGGTGTTCCGGGCCGCGGTCCTTCGCATCAGTTCATTTTATAGCCGACGCCGCGGACGGTGGAGATGAGCTCGTCTCCAAGCTTCTGGCGCAGCGCTTTGACGTGCATATCGACGGTGCGCGTCTCGCCCGTGTAATCGTAGCCCCACACCGTCTGCAGGATATCGTCGCGTGAGAACGCAACGCCGCGGTGGGCGGCCAAAAGGCGAAGGAGCTCGAACTCCTTGTAGGTAAGCTCCACCTTCTCCCCGTTCTGGGTCACCTCGCGCGCGGCAGGGTCGACACAGAGCGTGCCGCAGACAATCGTCTGCTTATCCTCACGGTGGACACGGCGGAGCACGGCCTTCACACGGGCCTGCAGCTCCATGATGCCGAACGGCTTGACGACGTAATCGTCCGCGCCGCTCTCGAGGCCTGTCACCCGGTCGATCTCCGAGCTGCGCGCCGTCAGCATGATGACGGGCACCTCGGCCGTCGCCTTGCCGCTGCGCAGCCGCTTGAGGATCTCGAGGCCGTCAATACCCGGAAGCATCACATCCAGAATGCACAGAACGGGACACTCGGCCCAATCCTCCGCCTCAAAGAGGCTTTCGCCGGACTCATAGGCGTGCACCTCATACCCCACAGACTGAAAATAATACCGCAGCATTTCCCGGATGCTCTCGTCATCCTCGACCACGACAATAAATTTTGACATGAACGGTTCGTCCTCTCTCTCCGATATTCCCCGGGCGCGGCGCCTGTTTCGGAGAACGCACGCGCAGCCGGTGGGACCATCCCTATCATATACCACCTTGCGCAAATGTACAAGAGAAAGATGACTGGAGGACGCGGCTTTTTCCCGCATACGCAAGCTTATGTATATGCTTGCGTATGCAGCGCAAAAGTATCTTGACAATGGCGGCGGCTTCTCCAAGGGGGCTCAAGCGGGCGCTCAGTTTGTCGGCTGAATCTCGCCGGTGACGCAGTAGATCGCCCACTGCGCGATGTTCACGGCATGGTCGGCGATGCGCTCGAGATACTTCGCGGTCATCAAAAGGTCGATCGCCTGGTCGGCCTCCTTCCGGTTGCCGGCGATGAGGTCGACGAGCTCGCCCTTCACCTCAAGGAACAGGGCGTCGACCTCGTCGTCGAGGCGGACGACACGGTCAGCCGCCTCGAGGTCGTTCGTCACATAGGCGGCGATGGCCTGCTTGACCATCGCGCCGGAACGCAGCGACATCGAGCGGATCTTTTCGAGCTTCGGCGACTCGCCGCGCGCGGTGAGAAAACGCGACGTCTCGGCGATGTTGGCGCACTGATCGCCGATGCGCTGCAGGTCGGTAACCATTTTCATGGCGGCGGAGATGACGCGCAGATCGTGCGCGACAGGCTGCTGCTTCAAAAGCAGCTTGACGCAGCGGTTCTCAATCTCGCGCTCCATCTGATCCATATTCTTCGTGAGGGAGAGCGCCTCCTGCGCGCTGCCCTGCTTTGCGGGGTCGAGGGAGGCCGTGACAAGATCGATGGCCTCCTCCGCAACGGAGGCCATATCCGTCAGAAGCGTCCCAAGCTCACTGAGCTCCGCATTAAACTCATTTCTCATCGAAAGGAAACCCTCCTGTATCAGCCGAACCGGCCGGTGATGTATTCCTCTGTTCTCTTGTCCTTCGGCATGGAGAACAGCTGTGTCGTATCGCCGAATTCCACGAGCTGGCCGAGGAGGAAAAACGCGCACTTGTCGGAGATACGGACGGCCTGCTGCATATTGTGCGTGACGATGACGATGGTGTACTGCTTTTTCAGCTCCGCAATCAGATCCTCGATCTTCGACGTCGAGATGGGGTCGAGCGCGCTGGTGGCCTCGTCCATGAGGAGGACGTCCGGCTCGACGGCGAGGGCGCGGGCGATGCAGATGCGCTGCTGCTGCCCGCCGGAGAGCGAGAGCGCCGGCTTTTTCAGCCGGTCGGAGACCTCGTCCCAGATGGCGGCGCCGCGCAGGGAGCGCTCGACAATCTCGTCGAGCTGGCGCTTGTTGCGGATGCCGTGCGTGCGCGGTCCGTACGCAATGTTATCGTAAATGCTCATCGGGAACGGGTTCGGCTTCTGGAACACCATGCCGACGTGGCGTCTGAGCCAGGTCACGTCGAGCTTCGGCATATAGATGTCCTGCCCGCGATAGGTGATCGTCCCCTCGATTCTGACGTTGGGGACGAGATCGTTCATGCGGTTGAGCGTCTTGAGGAACGTGGACTTGCCGCAGCCGGACGGGCCGATGAGCGCCGTTACCTGACGCTCGGGGATATCCATGGTGATCTTTTTGAGCGCCTGGTTTTCTCCGTAATATAAGTCGAGATCCTGTGCGGAAATAATCGTGCCTGCTTGCATTGTTTCACCTTCCGTTATCGTTTGAGCTTCTTTCCGGCAACCTTCGCAGAAAGGTTGAGCAGGAGGGCGAGAAGCATGAGGATGGCCGCAATGGCAAAGCCGACCTCGAGCTCGCCGCGCTCGGAGACATACATATAGAGCGCCACCGACAGCGTGCCGCCGGAGGAGTTGATCGTCTGCAGAAGATTGGAGGAGAGAATCGAGGCGCTGCCCGCCGTAAACAGAAGGGCGGCCGATTCTCCGAGGATTCTGCCGATGGCCAGAATGTAGCCGGTGACGATGCCGTCGACGGAACTCGGCAGGACCGCCGTGCGGATCATGTGCCATTTGCCGCTGCCGAGGCCGAGCGACGCCTCGCGGTAGCTCTGCGGGACGGACTTGAGGCTCTCCTGCGTCGTGCGGATGATGGTCGGCAGAACCATAATGACCATCGTCATGATACCGGCGCGAATGCTGCCGCCCCAGCCGAGGAGCTCCGTGAAAAAGAGCATCCCGACGAGGCCGAACAGAATCGACGGGATGCCGGAGAGCGTCTCCGCCGCGAACTCAATCGCCGCGACGACGCGCCGGTTCTGCGCGTATTCCGTCAGATAAATCGCCGCCCCCGCGCCGAGCGGGAGGACAATCAGCAGCGTGCCGAGAATCAGAACGAGGGTGTTCACAAGGTTCGGCAGGATGCCGATGGTGTCGCTGCGGAAGCTCGGCTCCGTGGAGAGGAGCTGCCAGGTGATGTTCGGAATGCCGTTGACAAAGATATAGCCAATCAGAAAGGCCAGCAGAAGACAGGTCAGGGCGGCGCAGACGCGAATCAGAATGCGCATGGTCCTGTCGTAGACGGTGCGTCTGAGGGATTTATGTTCCATGAATCGGTTCTTCTCCTTTCCTTCTCAGCTCTTCTTGCCCTTCTTGAGAAGGAACGCCAACACGGCGTTGATCATCATGATGAACAGGAAGAGGACGAGAGCGATGGAGAACAGCGCCTGCCGCTGCAGTCCGGCGGAATACGACATTTCTGAGGCGACCGCCGTCGTCAGGAAGCGCACGCTCTCGAGCAGAGAGGGCATATTCGCGACGTTTCCGGCCACCATCATGACGGCCATCGCCTCGCCGATCGCGCGGCCGACGCCGAGGACGACGGCGGCGGCGATGCCGCTCGAGGCCGCCGGGACGGAGACGCGGAAGTAGGTTTCCATCTCCGTCGCGCCGAGAGCGAGCGAGCCCTCCTCATACTCCTTCGGGACGGCGCAGAGGGCCGTCTCGGAGACGCTGATGATGTAGGGCAGCACCATGACGGCGAGGACGACAATGGCGGCGAGCAGCGTCGCGCCCGAGGAGAGACCGAAGGCCGTCCGGATGGCGGGGACGAGAATCGTCATGCCGATGAGACCGTAGACGACGGACGGGATGCCGGAGAGCAGCTCCACCGCCGTGCGGATGACGGCGGCAATCTTCGGGCTGGCCGCCTTCGAGAGATAAACCGCCGTGAGAAAGCCGATCGGGACGCCGACGATAATCGCGCCCGCCGTGCCGTACACGGACGTCAGGATAAAGGGAAGAATGCCGAACTGCGGCTCCTTCGCGGTCGATTTCCAGACCTGTCCGAACAGGAAGTCGGCAAGGCCAATCTCCCGGATAGCGGGAATGCCCGATACAATCAGATAGACGGAGATGAACAGAACAAAGAGCACCGCGACGGCGCCGCAGAGAAAGAACAGGACGTTCATTCCCTTCTCAAACGCCGCGCGGATGCTTTTCGTCTTCGGCGCGATGCCGGTCTGCCCCTCTCCCTTGGGAATACGCTTCAACGAAATGCACTCCTCTTCAGGATTTCTGGATGACAGGGGGGACTTTCATTCAGTTGGCAGGAACGACACCGGCCTCGGTGTAGATTTCGGCAGCCTCCTCGCTCAGAGCGAAGTCATAGAACGCCTGGGCGGCCTCGCTGAGGGCGGCGTCGGACTTCGTGGCGAACACGAAGGGGCGCTGGATGGCGTAGCTTCCGTCGAGGACGGTCTCCTCGGTGCACTCGACCGCCGGGGAAGCGTCGTCGGCCTTCACCTTGAGGGCGGTCACGGAATCGTCAAGGGAGGACAGGGAAATGTAGCCGATGGCGCCGGGGGTGGTGGAAACGGCGGTGCGGACAGCGCCGGTGGAGGTGAGCTCCTGCGCATAGCTGCAGGCGTCTTCCGTGCCGGTCAGCTCCTCAAAGGCGCCGCGGGTGCCGGAGCCGGCCTCGCGGCCAATGAAGGCGATCTCCATGTCGGGGCCGCCGACCTCGCTCCAGTTCGCAATCTCGCCGGTGGCAATCTTCGTAATCTGCTCGACCGTCAGCTCCGTGACCGTGTTCTCCTTGTTCACGACAATCGCGATACCGTCCTTCGCGACGACCGTCTCGGTCAGGCCGGCGTCAATCTCCTCCTGCTTCAGCGCGCGACTGGAGAGGCCGATGTCGCAGCTGCCGGCGGTCGCCTGCTGAATGCCGGTGCCGGAACCCGTGGGGTCGTAGGTGACGGTGATGTTCGGATATTTCTCCTTGAAGTACTCTGTCAGGCCCATCATGACCTCCTCCATGGAGGTGGAGCCGTTCGTGGAAACAGTGCCGCTCAGATCGACGGTCTCGCTGCCCTCGGACGCCTCAGCCTTGGACTCCTCCGTCTGGGAAGCAGCCTCCTGCGAGGAAGCGCCCGCGGTGGAGGAAGCGGTCTCGGTGCCCGCGCAGCCGGCGAACAGACCGGTGCACAGAACGGCGGCAAGCAGCAAACTCACACTTTTTTTCATACTTCATTTCTCCTGTTCTTTTTCTTTCTTTTTCTCTCTTACACGTCCTAGTATACCGATCCTTTGTAAAGTTCTCTTTCCCGCTGCCGTAAAGACTGTGTAAAAGCTTTTTGCGGCTTCTTTACATTCCTTTTCCGCCTGAAGCCGCGCGAAATGGAGAAAAAACGGGAGCCCTGCGCGGTTTTTCCGCGGAAGACTCCCGAAGCGTCTGTTTCCGAATTGTAAAGAAACTGTATAGAAACCGTATGCTTTTCCCCTATTTTGACTGCACGTTCGCCATCAGCTCCGGCACCTGACCGACAATCACCGTCTCCGCGACGGGGACGGACGTCTCCACCTCGGCGGAGCCCTGCTTTCCGGCAAGGAAGGTGTAGACGGTCGTTCTGACGCGCAGGACGACGGTATGCTTCGTCTGGTTGATGCCGGCGGACGTGAACTCGCTCTCGAACTCGGCCTCGACGTTGCCGGAGAGGGTGACGCGCACCGGCACCTCCGGCCCGCGTCCGTGGAGGAGTCCGCCGCCGAGCAGCGTGCCGACGGGGACGCCGAGATCGATGTGCACGCTTTCGCCAAGCTCCTGCTGCACCCCGGCGAGGAGCCTGCTTTTGAGAACGTTGAGCTGCGCCATATCGGTCGTGAGGGAGGCGATCTCCCCGGACTCGGCGTACTGGATGCTCACCATGGCGGAGACGGGCTCCTCCTGCTCGGCGAGGCTCTTTTCCACGGCCTCGCTGACGAGCTGCACGGCCCGCGCCTTCGCCTCATTCGCCGTCAGGTCCTGCACCACGGGCTCGAGCCGGGAATCGACCCACGCGGCGAGGAGGACAAGCAGAAGCGCGGCGAGGACGAGCTTGACGCGCAGGAGCCTCCCCTCGGCGCGGCGGCGGTATCTCCTCATCTCTCTCCCCCCCTTTTTTCCATACTACGCGGGAGAAGGGGATTGTGTGAGGAAAGAAAAATGCCGCCCGGCAGGCGGGCGGCAAGGTTATGGAAAAAGCGAACAAAGGGCAAAACGTAAAGCTTTTACAAATAAGCTAAGCTTGCTTTGCTTATTTGTAAAAGCAGTTTTCTGCCACCCTTTTCAAATGGCCGCGTACTCCTCGTACCCCTCGTGTGCGAAGCCCCACCTCGAGCAGCTGAATTTTAATTTGCCGGGACGCAACCGGCAAATTGAAATTCAGGCAACACCGCCCCAAGCGGTGTTGCAGGAACAGACGCAGCGTCTTTTTCCGGACGGCGGCGCAGAAAATCCCTTTCCCGCGCCAAGCCCCGTCCCTAAATACCAATCGCAGCCCCGCCTCAGGCGGCCAAACTCAGAATATCGTCACCGTATAGCAGAACTCCTCCGACTGTCCAGGCGGGAGGGTGCGCATCCAGCGCTTCTCGGCGAACTCGTCGTTCTCGTCGGTGCGCGTGGCGCAGCCGCACCACGGCTCGAGCGCGACGAAGGGGCCGTCGTTCACCGCAGACCACACGCCGAGCATCGGGAAGGACGAGAAGTCCATCGTCAGGCCGCGGCCCGCCTTGCCGCGCAGCGTCACCTTCTTCGACCTGAGCCCCTCAAAGACGAGGGCGTCCCCGTAAAAGAGGCTGTGCGTCAGCGGAATGACGCTCGTGCCCGTCAGGCGCGGCGTCATGCGGGAGGGATCGATCAGTCCTTCGCCCATCACAATCGCGGGGCAGGAGGCCGTCTCCTCCTTCTCGAACTCGACGGTATAGTCCTCAAAGCGCTCTCCCTCGCACAGCGGCACGTTGAAGGCCGGGTGCCCGCCGACGGCGTACGGCATCGGCGCTTCGCCGCGGTTTATCACGCAGTAGACGGTCGCAAGCGACGCGCCCTCGGCGCGGTACGCGATCTGCAGCTCGAAGTCGAAGGGGTACTGCTTCTTCGTGAGCTCGTCAGCGCGCAGCGAAAAGACGGCCTCGCTCTCCGTGTGGGAGAGCAGCGAGAACTCGCGGCGGCGCGCAAGGCCGTGCTGCGGCATTTCATAAATGCGCCCGCCGATGACGGTGCGCCCCTTGCGCAGCGCGCCGACCATCGGGAACAGGACGGGCGCGCAGCCGCCCCACCACTGCGGGTCGCGCTGCCAGAGGTATTCGAGCCCCTCCGCGTTTCTGAGGCTCTCAAGCTGCGCGCCGAGCCAGGCAATCTCCGCCCGGCACTGCGCAGACTGAATCACAATGCGTTCCTTCAAGGCTGACTCCTCCTTTATTAAAGCTCGCGTTTGCGTTTCCATTTCTTATAGACGACCACGGCGACGTACAGCAGGAAAAAGCCGGCCAGCGTGAGAATCAGCGTCATCGAGTCGCCCGGGCCGCCCATCTTGACCTCGGCCCAGAGCGCGTCGAGCTGGAGAGCCGTCTCCTGCGGCAGGTCGACGAAGACCTCGGAATTGGCGATGACCTCCTCCGGCGGGTAGTAGATCGGGTTGTTCACGACCTCCTCGGGCAAAAGCTCCTTCGCGGCGGATTCCGGCGTCGAATAGCCGATGTACTCCATGTTGGCCGCGGCGATCTCCGGGTCGCAGAGGAAGTTGATGTACGCCTCCGCCCCGCTCTTGTTGCGGCAGCCCTTCGGGATACACATGGCGTCGACGAAGAAGTTCGTCCCCTGCTCCGTGGGAATCACAAAGCCGATGTTCTCGCTGGACTCGACGAGCACCGCGGCGTCGCCCGCGTAGTACGGCGCAAGCCACGCCTCGCCGCTCTCCATCTTGTCGAAGATCTGATCCATCACATACATCTGGAGAAGCGGCTTCTGCTCCTTTAAAAGAACGGCGGCCTGAATCCATTCGTCCTCGTCGGTGGAATTGAAGGAGAAGCCGAGGCGCTTCTGCGCAATGCCGAACGCGTCGCGCGGATTGTCAAACATCAGGATTTTCCCGGCGTACTTTTCCTCCCAGAGGATGTCCCAGCTGTCGATCTCCTCCGTCACATACTGCTTATTGTAGAAGATGCCGACGAGTCCCCAGGTGTACGGGACGGAATACTCGTTCGTCGGATCGTAGCCCATGTTGCGGTATTCCTCGTCGATGTACTGGAAATTCGGGATGTTGTCGAAATTGAGCTTTTCGAGCATTCCCTCGTTGATCATGCGGGAGACCATGTAGTCCGACGGGATGATGACGTCGTAGCTCGCGCCGCCGCTGACGAGCTTCGAGTAGAGCGATTCGTTCGTGTCGAAGGTGCTGTAGTCGACCTCGATGCCGGTGCGGCGGGTGAACTCCGCGTTGACGTCGAGGGAGCCGTCTGTGCCGTCGGCAATGTACTCGCCCCAGTTGTAGACGTAAATCTTTTCGCCCGTGAGGGGGACGGCCTCCTCCGTCTCCTCCGCCGCGAAGACGGGAGCTCCGGCGTACGGCAGGAGCGCGGCGAGGAAAAGGGCGGCAAGCTTCGTTTTCCGCCTCATACGTTTGCCTCCTTCGCCGCCTTCTTCCCCATCTTGCCCTGGCGGATGTTGATGATGAGGAGAAGCACGAGAATCACGGCGAACAGCAGCGTCGAGAGGGCGTTGATCTCCGGGCTCACACGCTTTTTCGTCATGGAATAGATGAAGACAGGCAGCGTCTGCGTCGTGCCGCTGCAGAAGTAGCTGATGATGAAGTCGTCGAGCGAGAGCGTGAACGCCATCACCATGCCGGTGACGACGCCGGAGAGGATTTCCGGCAGCACCACCTTGAAAAAGGAGCGCACCGGCGTGCAGCCGAGGTCCTGCGCCGCCTCGTAGAGGTGCGGATCCATCTGCCCGAGCTTCGGCAGGATGGAGAGTATCACATACGGCAGGCAGAACGTGATGTGCGCGAGGATGATCGAGACGATGCCGAGCGTCACGCCGAACAGATTCGCGACGAAGACCATCAGGAGCATCAGGGAGACGCCCGTCACAATCTCCGGGTTGAGCATCGGCAGGTTCGTGATATTCATCACGAGCTTCCTGCGCCACGACTTCATCGAGTGGATGCCGACCGCCGCCACGGTGCCGAGCACCGTCGCTCCGACGGCGGCGCACACGGCGATGATCAGCGTATTGCGCAGCGCCTCAAGAAGCATCCTGTCCTCAAAGAGCATCTCGTACCAGCGCAGCGAGAAGCCCGACCAGACGGTGCGGCTCTTGGTGTCGGTGTCGTTGAAGGAAAAGACGACGAGCACCAGAATCGGCGCGTAGAGGAACAGGAAGACAAGCGCCATGTAGACGCGCGAAACAGCCTTCTTCACAGCAGCATCCCTCCTCCCTGCGACTCCCCGTCGTCAAACTCGTTCATGATTCCCATGCAGATGAGAATGAGCACCATCAGCACGAGGGAGATCGCCGAGCCGAGGTTCGGGTTGTAGGCCGTGCCGAGAAACTGCATATCGATGAGGTCGCCGATCATCAGGTTCCCGCCGCCGCCGAGCATCTTCGAGATGATGAAGGTGCTCACCGAGGGGACGAACACCATCGTGACGCCGGAGATGACGCCCGGCATACTCAGCGGCAGCGTCACGCGCAGGAAGACGCGCCGGCCGTCCGCGCCGAGGTCCTGCGCCGCCTCGATAACGGAGGGATCCATTTTGCTCATGACGGAGTAGACGGGCAGAATCATGAACGGAATGTAGTCGTACACCATACCGAGCACGACCGCGCCCTGCGTGTTGATCATGTGCAGCGTGGGAAGACCGACGGCGGACAGAAAGCTGTTGATGAAGCCGCTGTCCTCGAGGAGCGTCATCCACGCATAGGTGCGCAGCAGGAAATTCATCCACATCGGCAGCATCACAAGCATGATGAGCGCGCTCTGGCGCTTCACGCTCGTGTGCGCGACGATGGCTGCCACCGGGTAGCCGAGCAGCAGGCAGACAACCGTCGAGAGCGCGCCGAGCCAGATCGAGCGCAGGAAAACGTTGGAATACTGCCCCACCTGCGCGATGTTGTCGAGCGTGAACGCCCCGCTGGAATCGGTGAAGGCGAAATATACCACGAGCAGCATCGGCACGATGATGAAGATCGCCATCCATACCAGGTACGGGGCGGAAACAGCCTTTGCTTTCATTCCTGCTTCTCCGCCTCCTCCGCGGCGGCCATATCCTCCTCCATCTCGTCGCTGAAGGTGCTGTAGTCGCCGAACATTCCCGAGTATTCCGACTTCTTCATGATGTGAATGTCGTCGGGCTGGATGCGCAGGCCGATTTCCGCGCCGACCTCCTGATAGTCCGTCGACTGAATCATCCATTTGAAGCCCTTGACGTCCACGATGATCTCATAGTGGACGCCCTTGAACGTCACGTTCGTGACCGTACCGGTCAGCGTATCCGCGGAGGGCCCGGCGACGTCGATGTCCTCGGGGCGGATGACGACGTCGACCCGCTCGTTCGGGGCGAAGCCGTCGTCGACGCAGGAAAAGCGCCTCCCGGCGAACTCGCAGAGGAAATCGTCGTGCATGACGCCGTCGAGGATGTTGCTCTCTCCGATAAAGTCGGCGACGAACGCGTTCTTCGGCTCATTGTAGATGTCCTGCGGCGTGCCGATCTGCTGGATGACGCCCTTGTCCATAACGACGACCGTGTCGCTCATGGAAAGCGCCTCCTCCTGGTCGTGCGTCACGAAGATAAAGGTGATGCCCGTAGCCTGCTGGATCTTCTTGAGCTCGACCTGCATATCCTTGCGCAGCTTGAGGTCAAGCGCGCCGAGGGGCTCGTCGAGGAGGAGCACCTTCGGATCGTTCGCAAGCGCCCGGGCGATGGCGACGCGCTGCTGCTGACCGCCGGAGAGGCGCTGGACGCTGCGGCGCTCGAAGCCGGTGAGGCTGACCATCTCGAGCATCTCGTGCACCGTGCGGCGGATCTCCTTCTCGCTCTTTTTGTGCACGCGCATCCCGAACGCGACGTTCTCGTACACGTTCAGATGCGGAAAGAGCGCGTATTTCTGGAAAATGGTGTTGACCTCCCGCTTGTGCGGCGGAAGGCCGGTGATTTTTTTGCCGTCGAAAAAGACGTCGCCCTCGTCGGGGCGGACAAAGCCGCCGATGATGCGCAGCGTCGTCGTCTTGCCGCAGCCGGACGGGCCGAGCAGCGTCACGAACTCGCCGTCCCGGATATTGAGATTCAGGTCCTGCAGAACCGTCTCCCCGTCAAACGATACGGTAATCCCCTGCAGAGAAAGGATCGGTTTTTCTCCCAATGCGTTCTTCCTCCTTGCGGCGAAGCGCTCCGCCGCCCGTCATTTTATCTGAATAACCGATTTCAATATAGTTGCTTCAGCAACTTTTGTCAATATTATTTTTGTTATTTCGGCAAAAACGCAAAAGAATCGCGCCAGCGCGCGGAGAACGCGGCGAGAAATCCTGTTTTCTCGAGATTTCTTTCATTCCCTCCGTTTTTCACGAGTTTTCGTCTTCATAAAAATGACGAATGAGACAAAAATCGCCCCGAACGCGCTTTTGCGTCCGGGGCGGGTTTCTCTCAGTATTTGTCAAACAGGCCGGTAAAATCGAAGGTCGCGAAATAATCCTTCGGCGTCTCGGCGCGGCGGATGAGCTTTGCTCTGCCGTCCTCGCAGAGGAGAATCTCCGCCGAGCGGAGCTTGCCGTTGTAGTTGTAGCCCATCGCGAAGCCGTGCGCGCCGGTATCGTGCAGGACGACGAGGTCGCCCATATCGATTTTCGGGAGCATCCGGTCAACCGCGAATTTGTCGTTGTTCTCGCACAGGCCGCCCGTCACGTCGTACTTGTGGTCGCAGGGGGCGTTCTCCTTGCCCATAACGGTGATGTGATGGTACGCGCCGTACATGGCGGGGCGCATCAGGTTGGCGGCGCAGGCGTCGAGGCCGATGTACTCCTTGTAGATGTGCTTCTCGTGGATGGCCGTCGTCACGAGGCAGCCGTTCGGGGCAAGCATATAGCGGCCAAGCTCCGTGAAGATGGCGACGTCGCCCATCCCGGCCGGGACGAGCACCTCCTCGTACGCCTTCCGGACGCCCTCGCCGACGGCGGCGATGTCGACCGGCTCCTGATCCGGGCGGTACGGGATGCCGACGCCGCCGGAGAGGTTTACGAATTTGATTTTCGCGCCGGTCTTCTCCCTGAGCTCGACGGCGAACGTGAACAGGATGCGCGCGAGCGTCGGGTAATACTCGTTCGTCGTCGTGTTGCTCGCGAGGAAGGCGTGAATGCCGAACTCCTCGGCGCCAAGCTCCATGAGGCGGCGGTAACCCTCGATCATCTGCTCCTTCGTGAAGCCGTATTTCGCGTCGCCGGGGTTGTCCATGATGCTGTTGGCAATCGAGAAATATCCGCCGGGGTTCAGGCGGCAGCTGATGAGCTTCGGAATGGAGGCGACGTCCCTGAGGAAGTCAACGTGCGTCAGGTCGTCGAGGTTGATCGTCGCGTCCAGCCTTCTTGCGAGCTGAAAGTCCTCCGCCGGGGTGTCGTTCGAGGAGAACATGATGTCCGTGCCGGAGAAGCCGCACGCCTCGGCCATCATCAGCTCCGTGAGGGAGGAGCAGTCGACGCCGCAGCCCTCCTCCTGCAGGATCTTGAGGATAAAGGGGTTCGGCGTGGCCTTCACGGCGAAATACTCGCGAAAGCCCGGATTCCACGCAAACGCCGCCTTGAGGGCGCGGGCGCGGGCGCGGATGCCCTTCTCGTCATACAGATGGAACGGCGTGGGATATTGCTTCACAATCTCCCGGAGCTGCTCCTGATTCACAAAAAGCTTTTTTTCCATCGGCGGATTCATCCTTTCTTGCGGGATTCAGCGGAAAAGGTCCGCGAGGAGCTCGAGCAGCGCGCCGGCGGCGTCGAGCGCACCGGCGAAGCGGCTCCGC
>CASFAA010000209.1 GCA_949292505.1 uncultured Oscillospiraceae bacterium | reverse complement strand
GGCAACAGCGTTCACAACCGCGCGAAGGCGTACGCCGCCGCCGGCTCCGACGGGCGCATGAACGGCTGCGAGCTTCCGGTCGTCATCAATTCCGGCAGCGGCAACCAGGGCCTCACCGCGTCGCTGCCTGTTATCATCTATGCGAAGGAGCTCGACGCGTCGGAGGATATGCTGTTCCGTGCGCTGGTGATTTCCAATCTTGTCACCATCCACCTCAAGACGGGCATCGGCCCGCTCTCCGCCTACTGCGGCGCGACGAGCGCGGGCTGCGGGGCGGCGGCCGGCGTAACGTATCTCTATGGCGGCCGGTACCGCGAGATTGCGCACACTGTCGTGAATGCCCTCGCCATCAACTCCGGCATGATCTGCGACGGCGCGAAAGCCAGCTGCGCGGCGAAGATCGCCTCCGCCGTGGAGTCCGGCCTGCTCGGTATGCAGATGCAAATGCACGACAGCCAGTTCTACGGCGGAGACGGCATCGTCGTCAAGGGCGTCGAGAACACCATCCGCAACGTCTATGAGCTCGCGCGAGAGGGAATGCGGGAAACCGATAAGACAATCATCCATATGATGACCGAGACGTGACGCCTTCCTTCTTTGTTTTGCCGCGGCTTCAGGAATCATTTTTCCCGGAATTCTTTGATTTTTTGAAAAAATCCCTTGACAGATAGGGGTTGCGTCATTATAATATTTTTTATGTAATGTGATTTACAAAGACCCCTGCCGTGCGGCGGATGGGAGGGAAATAAATGGCTGAAATTCGAATCAAAGACAACGAATCTTTGGAAAGCGCTCTCAGAAGATTTAAGAAGCAGTGTGCTAGAGCTGGCGTTATTGCAGAGGTTCGCAAGAGAGAGGCTTATGAGAAGCCCTCTGTCAGACGCAAGAAGAAGTCTGAGGCAGCCCGTAAGCGCAAGTATAAGTAAACATTGCGGAGAGAACAATCTCACTTGAAAAGCGGGCGAGCTTCGCCCGCTTTTTTTGTTGAGACGTACGGCATAGGCAAGGAGACATGGGTATGGCGATACTTCTACCGACAGCCTGCGTGGAGCAGGTCACGGACATCACGCTCGAAATGCTTCGCGCGCTCGGAATCCGCGCGCTGATTCTCGACGCGGACAACACGCTTTCCGGTCACGGCTCGCAGGAGCCGTTCCCCGGCGCGGTGGAGTGGACGCGCGAGCTGACTGCCGCGGGGATTCGGATGACGATTGTGTCAAACAACGTTGAGAAGCGGATCGCGCCGTTCGCCGCGCAGTTTTCCCTGCCGTATGCATCCATGGCGCTCAAGCCGTTCCCGGCGGGCTACCGCCGGGCGATGCGCGCGATGGGGTCGCGCCGGGAGGAGACCGCGGCTGTCGGCGACCAGGTGTACACCGACATTCTCGGGGCGAATCTTACAGGCGTCAAGTCCATCCTTGTCGTCCCGAAAGGGGAGGAGAGCATCCTCCGCTTCGGATGGCGGCGCGCCCTGGAAAAACCCGTCCGCCGGAAGGCCGAGCGGCTCGGCCTCTGGGACGTCTGGACGAAAGGAGATCATGCATGAAAAAGAAGGTACTGCTGCTGCTCGGGCCGAACCTCAATCTGGTCGGCATCCGGGAGAAGGGCGTTTACGGCGAGGAAACCGCTGCCGACGTGGAGCGCGAGGTTGTCGAGTACGCGGAGAGCCTCGGTTTTTCCTGCGACGTGTTCCAGAGCAACCATGAGGGCGACCTGGTCGACAAGATCCAGGCGGCCCGCACGGAATACGACGGCGTCATTCTGAACGCGGGCGCGCTGACGCATTACAGCTATGCGCTGCGCGACGCGATTGCCGCCGTCAGCGTCCCGTTCGTCGAGACGCACATGAGCAATATTTATGCGCGGGAGGAGTTCCGGCATAAGTCCGTGATTTCCCCTGTCTGCGCCGGTCAGATTTCCGGGTTTGGAAAGTACAGCTACTTCCTCGGCCTGGAAGCGCTCAAATATCTGTTGAAATAAAAGGAGAGTCCAGCTATGAGTTCTGCGATTGATCGCCTGCGCCAGTCGTTTCTCGGCGAGAAGGAGGCGGACTGTGCCGCCCTCGTCGTGTCTCCGGAAAACCGCTTCTATCTGACGGGCTTCCCGTCCTCTGCGGGCGCGGTGCTGGTGACGGCGAAAAACGCATATTTCCTGACGGATTTCCGCTATGCGGAGGCGGCGCGCCGCGTCGTCACCGGCAGCGAGGTTGTCTGCATCAAGCGAATGAACGACACGCTGCGCGAGTTGATGGAGAAGGACGGCGTCCGCCGCGTCTTCGTGGAGTTTGAGAAGGTTTCCCTGCGGCAGGCGCACGACTTTGAGCAGGCGTTCTCGAAGGTGGGGATCGCCCTCGAAACAGGACCGTCCCTCGACGCCGCGCTCGAGGCGCTGCGTACCATCAAGACGCCCGAGGAGATTCAGAAGCTGCGCGAGGCGCAGAGAATCACCGACGACGCCTTCACGCACATCCTCGACTATATCCGCCCGGGCCGCACGGAGCGCGAGGTCGCGCTCGAGCTTGAGTTTTTCATGCGCCGCCAGGGCGCGGAGGGCGTCTCGTTTGAGTTCATTGTGGTGTCCGGCAAAAACGGCTCCCTGTGCCACGGCGTCCCGTCGGACAAGGTCATCGAGGACGGCGATTTCGTCACCATGGACACCGGCGCGCTGCTGCACGGCTATCACGCCGACATGACGAGAACCGTCGCCGTCGGCCATGTCAGCGACGAGCAGCGCCACGCGTACGACCTCGTCCTCAAGGCGCAGCTGGCCGCCATCGACTTCATCCGCCCCGGCGTCGTCTGCGGCGACGTCGACAAGGTTGCCCGCGACATTCTCGAGGCGGAGTACAAGGGCGCGTTCGAGCACTCGCTCGGCCACGGCGTCGGCGTGGAGATCCACGAGTGGCCGCGCTTCGCCGCCGGCAGCACGACGCTTGCGCAGCCCGGCATGGTCGTTTCCGTCGAACCCGGCATCTATCTGGAGGGGAAATTCGGCCTTCGCATCGAGGATCTTATCGTCGTCACGGAGGATGGCTGCGAGGACATCACGAAGTCGAGAAAAGACCTGATTATCCTGTAAGTGCGGGGAAAAATACTTTCTTGCGCCCATTTCAAAATTTTTCTTGAAAAAACGCACGGGATATTATACACTAGGATAAGGAAATACTAAATTGGAGGATTTAAAATATGATTACTGCAGGCGATTTTAGAAACGGCGTCACGTTCGAGATGGACGGCAACGTGTATTCCATCATTGAGTTCCAGCACGTCAAGCCCGGAAAGGGAGCCGCGTTCGTCCGCACCAAGATCCGCAACGTGATCTCCGGATCGGTTACCGAAAAAACCTTCAACCCCAACGATAAGTATCCGACCGCTTTCGTAGAGCGCAAGGAGATGGAGTATCTGTACAGCGACGGCGACCTCTACTATTTCATGGACAACGAGACGTATGAGCAGCTGCCGATCAACGCGAGCGTAATGGGCGACAACTTCAAGTTCGTCAAGGAGAACATGGTCTGCAAGGTGCTCTCCTACAAGGGCAGCGTGTTCGGCGTGGAGCCCCCGAACTTTGTCGAGCTCCAGGTTACGAAGACCGATCCCGGCTTCAAGGGCGATACCGCCACGAACGCGACAAAGCCCGCCACGCTGGAGACCGGCGCTGAGATCAAGGTCCCGCTCTTCATCAACGAGGGCGAGATGATCCGCATCGATACCCGCACCGGCGAGTATATGGAGCGTGCCTGAGTCTGACTGCAGGGACGACCGAAAGAAGGAGGTTTCTCTTATGACGATCACCGAGAAGGTTGCTTATATCCGCGGTCTCGCGGAGGGACTTGAGCTTGACGCTTCCCAGAAGGAGGTCAAGGTGCTCAATGCCATCATCGATCTGCTCGAGGAGATGGCCGAGACGGTTTCCAACGTGGAAAGCGATCTCGAGGACGTCTCCGCCCAGCTCGACGAGGTGGATGAGGATCTCGGTTCCCTCGAGGAGGAGGTCTACGGCTGCGGCTGTGACTGCGGCTGTGAGGACGAGGACGACGACGATGACGACGAGGACGGTGAGGAGTTCGGCGACGACGAGTGCTACTACGAGATCACCTGCCCGAACTGCAATGAGACTATCTGCCTCTCCGAGGACGTCATCTGCGACGGCCGGATGGATTGCCCGAACTGCGGCGTTCCCCTCGAGTTCGACATCGACGACTGTGAGGAGGACGATTCCTGCGGCTGCGGCTGCGGTCACGACCCCAATCACGAGGACTGATCGGCGGCGTGTGCCGCTTCGGCCGGCGGGTTTTTCCCGCCGGCTTTTTCTTTGCCCTGATCCTCGGAAATCAGGGCGCAAAAAAGCGGTACGGCTCAAAACCGTACCGCTTTTTTCAGCAATAGGCTGCATTTCTCTCAGAAAAACATATGCTCCACGAAGATTTTGACGCCGATTCCGATGAGGACGACGCCCCCCAGGATTTCCGCTTTTCCGGCAATCAGCGTGCCGAAGGTTTTTCCGAGAAACACGCCCGCGAACGCAATGCAGAGGGTGATAAGGCCGATAGCGCCCACGGCAGTGAGCATGAGCGGCAGAGAGCCCGCGCCGACGGCGGAGGGAAGGATGATGCCCGTCGCCAGCGCGTCGATGCTCGTCGCGAGGGATAGAGCCATCAGCGTGCGGAAGCTGACGCTGTCGATGCGGCACTCCTCCTCCTCGCCGGCCTTGCGTTTCTTTACCGATTCGTAAATCATCCTGCCGCCGAGATAGCCGAGGAGGATCAGCGCGATCCAGTGGTCGACGGAGGAGATAAGGCTCTCGCCGGCCTTTCCGATCAGCCATCCAATCATTGGCATCATTGCCTGAAAGAAGCCGAAGCTTACCGCCAGGCGCAGCGCGAAGCGCGCGTTGACGTTTTCCCGTTTGCAGACGGCCCCGTTTGTGATGCAGACGGCAAACGCGTCCATCGCGAGGCCGACGGCAATGCCGGCCAGTGATACAATATCCATGTTGTCTCGTCTCCTCCTCATGATGTGAGATAGCACAAATAAATATGATAGTATAAACGTATCCCGGAGTCAAGCGGTTTGGGCAAAAACGAGAGGTTTTTCCTGCGGGGACGCACTTCTCGTTGCCAAGGAAGAAAAAGCGTGATAGAATAGCTATATTCTTGATTCCGCGCTCGCATGAGCGTTTTGCGCGGAAGGAGGGGGAACAGAGAGAATGATAGCGATCATCGATTACGGGGCAGGGAACCTGCAGAGCGTCAAGAAGGCCTTTGACTATCTCGGCGTCCCGACGAAGGTGACAAAAGATCCCGCAGAGCTCCTGCGGGCGGACGCAGCCGTCCTGCCGGGCGTGGGCGCGTTCGGCGACTCGATGGCAGCGCTGCGCGAGGTGCACATGGTCGAGCCAATCCGGGAGTTCATCGCCGCGGACAAGCCCTTCCTCGGCATCTGCCTCGGGCTGCAGCTTCTGTTTGAGGGAAGCGAGGAGTCTCCCGGCGTTCCGGGCATCGGTGTGCTCAAGGGGAGCATCACGCGCATCCCGGCGGGCGAGGGCCTCAAGATTCCGCACATGGGCTGGAATTCTCTTGCCCTCCGGAAGAAGGGCGGCCTGTTCGCCGGCCTTGAGGAGGAGCCCTACGTCTATTTCGTGCACTCCTACTATCTGCACGCGAGCGACCCGTCCATCGTTTCGGCCCAGACGGGCTACGGCGTCTGCATCGACGCAGCGGTCTCCCGCGGGAAGCTGAACGCGGTGCAGTTCCATCCCGAAAAGAGCGGCAAAACCGGCCTCGCCATGCTCCGGAATTTTGCCGCGATGCTGTAAAGGAGGAGAAGGTCGATGTACGCGAAACGAATTATTCCCTGCCTTGACGTCAAGGACGGCCGCGTCGTCAAGGGGATGAGCTTTGTCAATCTGCGGGACGCCGGCGACCCGGTCGAGGCCGCCGCCGCTTACGATAAGCAGGGGGCGGACGAGCTCGTCCTGCTCGACATCCTCGCCTCCCATCAGGCGCGCGGGACGATGATCGACATCGTTTCCCGCGTGGCGCAGCAGGTCTTTATCCCGTTTACCGTCGGCGGCGGCATTCGTTCCGTCGAGGACTTCACCGTGCTGCTGCGCGCGGGCGCCGACAAGGTTTCCGTCAACTCCGCTGCGGTGAGAAACCCGGAGCTGCTGACGGAGGCCGCCAACAAGTTTGGCAGCCAGTGCGTCGTCTGCGCGATTGACGCGAAGCGCCGTCCCGAGGGCGGCGGCTGGACAGTGTACCTCAACGGCGGCCGGATCGACACGGGCCGCGACGCGGTCGAGTGGGCCGTCGAGGCGGAGCGCCGCGGCGCGGGTGAAATCCTGCTGACGAGCATGGACTGCGACGGCCAGAAGACGGGCTATGACCTCGAGCTGACGGCGGCCATTTCCAGCCGCGTCGGCATCCCGGTGATTGCCTCCGGCGGAGCCGGAAGCATGGAGCACTTCTACGACGCGTTCACCGAGGGGAAGGCGGACGCCGTCCTCGCCGCCTCGCTGTTCCACTTCGGCGAAATCACGATTCCCCAGCTCAAGGATTATCTCGCCTCCCGGGACATCCCGGTCAGGCGGTGACGGAAAGCCGCAGGTCTTTTTCCCATTTCCGCCGCATACCCTTGTATCAGCAAGGAGGTGTCGGAAATGAAGGGAAAAAGGCTTGCGGCTTGCCTGTTGGCGGCCGGCATCGCGGCGTTCTCGTGCTCGCCGCGCGCGGCGGCCCTGACGGCGGACGAGATTTCGGCTCCCGCCGCCGTCCTGATGGAATCGTCGACGGGGAAGGTGCTCTTTGAGAAGAACGCGCACGAGCAGCGCCCATGCGCTTCCATCACAAAGGTGATGACGCTGCTGCTTGTGATGGAGGGCCTCGACAGCGGTGCGATTGCGCTCGACGACATGGTCACGGCGAGCGAGCACGCCGCCTCAATGGGCGGCTCGGACATCTGGCTCGAGCCGGGCGAGACGATGAGCGTCAACGATCTGCTCAAGGCGACCGTGATTGTCAGCGCGAACGACGCCGCCGTCGCGCTCGCGGAGCATCTGTGCGGCAGCGAGGACGCGTTTGTC
>CASFAA010000208.1 GCA_949292505.1 uncultured Oscillospiraceae bacterium | reverse complement strand
TCCGTGGAGCGGCGGGCGGATCCCGGCGCGCCGGCGCTCGGCAAGATGGAGGCGCAATCCCTGCTGCTCACCGAGCGCAGCCGCTTCCTGAACCTGCCCGTCCCGCGCGGCTGGTTCCCGCTGCCCGTCTTCTGGTACCTGGTGGACAAATTCTGAGAAAGGCGGACGAGCGATGAAACGAAGCTCCGAGATTGCGTCGGCGATCAACAAAAACGCGATTCTGACCCTCCTGCGCGAGAAGGGGCCGATGTCGAAGGCGGACCTCGCGCGGGCGCTGGGCCTGAGCTTCCCGGCGGTGTCGTACAACGTGGGAAGGCTGCTGGAGGAGAAGCGGATCTGCGAGCTCGGCGCGGCGGACAACGCGCTCGGGCGGAAGGGGACGCTGCTGGCGTTCAACGCGCGCTTCTCCTATCTCGCGGGCGCGGACATCGGGCGGGACCGGATCCGGGTGATGTGCGCCGACATGGGCGGGGAGATCCTGTCCTTCCGGCAGAGGCAGATCCGGCAGGGGGAGGACGTCGTCCGGCAGGCGGCGGAGGAGATCCGCCGGGCGGCAGAGGACGCCGGCGCGCCGCTTTCCGACGTCGCCTGTCTCGGCGTCGGGACGCCGGGCATCTACGATCGGGAGACGGACAGCCTGCGCCTTGCCCCCTTCGCGGAGACGTGGAGCAGGGATCTCATGCGGAAGCTGAGGGACGAGTTCTCCATGGACATCGTGATCGAAAACAGCGTCAATCTGGGAGCCGTCGGGGAGCGCTGGAAGGGCGCGGCCAGAGGCTTCGACAGCGTCCTGTATGTGGATCTCGGCGTCGGGCTCGGCGCGGCGGCCATCATGGACGGCACGCTGATCCGGGGCCGGCACGGCGCGTTCGGGGAGATCGCGTACATGACGCTGGAAAAGGACAGGCTCCCTCAGGCGTTCACCGAGGAGGGCGCGCTCGAAAGGCTGCTTCCCAGCCGACTCATCGGAGAACAGATCGCCGGCGGGGAGTCGGAGGACGGGCTGCGCGGCGTCCTCCGGCAGCTGGAGGAGAGCGGGACGTGTCCCGGAGCCGCGGACGTGCCGGACTATTTCGCCATGGCGCTCGTCAACGCGATCGCCGTCGTCGACCCGGAGCTGCTGGTGATCGCGGGGCGGCTCGGCTGCGCGCTGTACGGCGCCTTCCGGGAGCGGATCGACGCGCAAATCCGCGCGAGCGTGCCGTTTCCCCCGGAGATCCGCTGCACCGCCCTCGCCGAGAAGGCCGGCGTCTGCGGGGCGATCGCCGCGGCGATGCTGCACTCCAACGAAGCGTACACGGACTGGAAGCAGTTCATTTGAGAAGAATAGGAGAGAGTTTGGATGAAACGAAGAGGGATGCTGATTTGGTCGTTTGATTTCGGCGAGTACTGGATCGATCTCGCCGCGCGGATGGGGCTGACGGTTTTGGGCCTGCACCCGATCCCGGATATTCCGGCGGAGGATATGCGCTCGCTCGAGGGGCTGCTGCGCGAGATCAGGACGGACGGCTTCCGCCGCAGGGCGGAGCTGCTGGCCGGTCGCGGGATCGATCTGGAATTCGAGGTGCACGCGATGCACCTGCTCCTGCCGCGGGACGGGTTTCGGGAGCACCCCGACTGGTACCGCATGGACGAGTGCGGCGTGCGCAGCAATGACCTCAACTGCTGCCCCTCCTGCGGGGAGGCGCTCGACCACATCGAGCGGCAGGCCGAGGCGCTGGCGGAGCAGCTCGCGCCGTACACCACGAGCCACCGCTATTCGTTCTGGACGAGCGATTCCGGGAAATTCTGCCACTGCGAGAAATGCCGGGAGCTGTCCCCGTCCGATCAGGCGCTGATCCTGTATCACCGGATCCTGCGGGGCATCCGCCGGGTGGATCCGCAGGCGACGCACTCCTTCCTGGCGTACCAGAACACCCTGCAGGCGCCGCGGAAAATCAGGCCGGAGGAGGGAATCTTCCTCGAGTACGCGCCGATCGATCGGGACTCCGCCTTCGCGCTCGACGATCCGAGCTGCTGGAAGAACGTCTGCCAGACCGCCCCGCTGCGGGAGCTTCTGGAGGTCTTCGGCACAAAGGACGCGCAGGTGCTCGAGTACTGGATGGACAACTCGCGGTTTTACAACTGGCGTCATCCGTTCGGCGAGCTGCCGTTTTATCAGGGCGTGCTGCGCCGCGACGCCGCGTTCTACGCCTCGCGCGGGTTCGAGAGCGTCACGTCGTTCGGCTGCGGCCTCAACGCCGCCTACGCCCGCGACTACGGCGAAGCCCCGATGCTCGAATACGGACGCATTTTGAAGGAGCTGCCGTAAATGAAATAAAGAGAGAGAGAAAGCCCCCGCGGCCGCGGGGGCTTCCTGCTCTCCCTCTCTTTCCCATCAGGAAAGAAAACTCTTTCCTAACTTTCCAGCCGGTGTCTTCCCCCGCAAAGGAAAGCATGGTATGCTGAAAGCGAAAGGAAGGGAATGCGCAATGGAGTGGAAGCTTGGCCCGCAGATTAAGGCATACCGAATTGAGAAGGGCATGACGCAGGAAAAGCTCGCCGAGGCGATCGGCGTGACGGTGGGGGCCGTCTCGAAATGGGAGTCCGGCGCATCCGTGCCGGAGCTCGGAGCGCTCGTGGAGTTGGCGGCGCTGTTCGGCACGTCGGTCGACGCGCTGATCGGCTACCAGTCGCGGGACGGCGCGCTGCCCGTCTCGCTGCGCCGCCTGCGCGAGCTGCGCGACGCCCGCCGCTTTGAGGAGGGCGAGGAGGAGGCGCGCCGCCTGCTGCGCAATTTTCCGAACTCGTTCGAGGCCGTTTACCACGCCGCCACCTTTTATAGCTGCTTTGGCTTTGTCAGATCCGAGCCGGAGCACCTCCGCACGGCCATCGAGCTGCTGGAGCGCTCGCTGACGCTGCTCTCGCAGAACACGGACGAGGAGGTGGGGGAGCTTTCGATCCGCCGCGCCATTGCCGACGCGCACATTCTGCTCGGCGAGCAGGAGGAGGGCGTCCGCGAGCTCAAGCGGCACAACGACGGCGGCGTCAACGATCTGAGCATCGGGGCGACGCTCTCCCTCACGGAGCGGAAGGACGAAGCCAGGCGCTATCTGTTCCGCGCCCTGCTGGAGGAGGCGGCGAACCTCGCGCGCCTCGTGTTCGGCTTCGCCAACGCGGCCGAGGGGCCGCAGGAGACGCAGCAGGTTTTGGAGCTTCTCGACGGCGCGCAGGGCTTTTTCACGTCGCTGACGGAGCCGGGCGGCAGCTCGTTTTTTACAAAACTCGAGGCCTCGCTGTTCGCCGTAAGCGCGGAGCTGTACGCCTCGCTGGGCAGGCCCGCGGACGCGGAAAACGCGCTGCGCCGGGCGTGGGAGGCGGCGCGGCGCTTCGACGAGGCCCCCTGCTACAGCGTGACCGCCGTCCGCTTCTGCTGCGGCGATCCGCTTCCCGCCGCCTTCGACGATATCGGGGAGACGGCGGCGCAGGGCGTCGAACGGCTGATCGACGAAAACAGCGAGTCCGCGGCGCTGCTGCGCCCGCTGTGGGAGGAGTGGCGGCATGAAAAAACGTGACGGACTGCGCCGCGCGTTTTTCCGGCGCAATCGCCTCCTGTTCTGCGCGGTACTCGCCGTCTCCGCGTTCATGGCGGCGCTCAATCTGCTCCTTTCCGTGCTGCTCCAGCAGCTTCTTGACCTCGCCTCCGGCGTGCCCGTCGGGTACACGCTCCCGCAGCTCGTCGGGATCTGCGCCGCGGTGTTGGCGGGGATTCTGGCGGCGGGAGCCGTCACCTGCTTCGCGAAGCCGCGCTTTCTCTGCCGCGCGATGACGCAGTACAAGGAGGAGGCCTTCCGCGCGCTGACGAAAAAGGGCGCGGCGGCGTTCTCGGAGGAGAACACCTCGCTCTACCTCTCCGCCCTCTCGAACGACGCGAATACGATCGAGACGAGCTATCTGGAAAAGCTCTTTGACTGCGCGACGGATCTGCTGCTGTTCGCGGGCGCGCTGGCCCTGATGCTGTGGTACAGCCCGATCATGACGCTCGCCGCCGCCCTCTTTGCCGCCCTGCCCGCGCTCGCCGCCGTCCTCACGGGCGGAAGGCTCGCCCCGGCGGAGCGGGAGGTCTCCCGCCGGAACGAGAACTTTGTCTCGGCGCTGCGCGACTGCCTCGCGGGCTTTGCCGTTCTCAAGAGCATGAAGGCCGAGACGCAGGCGTTCCGCCTGTTTTCGGAGAGCTGCCGCGCCGCCGAGAAGGCCAAGAGCCGCCGGCGCGCGCTGAACACGGTGATTTCCACCGCGTCCGCGTTCTCCGGGGCGGCGGCGCAGCTCGGCATTCTGCTCACCGGGGCGGCGCTGGCACTCTCCGGCTCCCTGACGCCGGGCGTGGTGTTCGTCTTCGTGCAGCTCATGGGGCTTCTGCTCGAGCCGATCTCCGTCCTGCCCGGCTTTTTCGCGAACCGCAAAGCCGCGCTCGCGCTCGTGCAGAAGCTGGAGGGCGCGCTCGCCGCCCGCGCGCCGGACGGCGGGAAGGCGCTTTCGCCCGTCCTGCGCAGCGCGGTGGAGCTCAGGGACGTTTCCTTCTCCTACCCCGGCGGCGAGCCCGTCCTGCAGCATCTTTCCGCACGGATCGAGGCGGGGAAAAGCTATGCCGTCGTCGGCGCGTCGGGGAGCGGCAAGTCGACGCTCCTCGGCCTGCTGATGCGCGCCTTCCCCAGCTATACGGGCGAAATCTGTATCGACGGCACGGAGCTGCGGGACGTGAGCGCCTCCTCCCTTTACAGCCTCGTTTCCCTCATCCGGCAGGACGTGTTTCTGTTCCAGAGCAGCCTGCGCGACAATGTGACGCTGTTTTGCGACGTCCCGGCCGCCGAGGTGGAGCGAGCCGTCCGGCTTGCGGGGCTTGGGGAATTCGCGCAGCGGCGCGGCCTCGATTTCCCGTGCGGCGAGAACGGGAACGCCCTGTCCGGCGGCGAGCGCCAGCGCGTCTCCATCGCCCGCAGCCTGCTGCGCAGGACGCCCGTCCTCCTCGCGGACGAGGCCACCGCCTCCCTCGACCGGGAGACGGCCTTCCGGGTGACGTCCTCGCTTCTCGATCTCGAGGGCCTGACGCGCGTTGTCGTCACCCATGCGCTCGACGCGCCGCTCCTGCGCCGTTTCGACGAGCTCCTCGTCCTGCGCGGCGGGACGATCGCGGAGCGCGGCTCCTTCGACGCCCTCATGGAGGAAAGGGGGTATTTTTACTCCCTTTACACCGTCTCCCAGCCTTGACGGGCGGAAAAAAAGAGGGGAGA
>CASFAA010000207.1 GCA_949292505.1 uncultured Oscillospiraceae bacterium | reverse complement strand
GTCAGCGAGTACGGCGGCATCAAGTGGAACCCGGACGGCAGCGTCGACAAGGCTTGGGGCTACGGCCAGGGCCCGCAGACCGAGGAGGAGTTCATCGCCCGCTACCGCGGCCTGACCGACGCGCTGCTTGACAACCCGAATATGTTCGGCTTCTGCTACACGCAGCTGTATGACGTCGAGCAGGAGACGAACGGCCTGTACACCTACGCCCGCGAGCCGAAGTTCGATATGGCGGTTTTCCACGCCATCAACGCCCGCAAAGCCGCGTGCGAGGAGCTTTAAGTCTATGATACCGCCGTCTGCGGAAAATGTAAAGCGGCGGCGAATATGAGGTTATTTCCGCAGCATCCCGGAAGCGCTGCGCTTCCGGGATGCTGTTTTTTGCCTTGGCGCAAAGGGCCTCCCGTCCGCCGCACGCCCAAAGCCCCCTTTGGCGGAAGGTCCGGGGCGGTTGCGCCAAGGGGGCGCTGCGAACAATATGCCCGTTCAACATTTGTCTGCTCAGCGGAGCGAAAAAACACGCCTCCCTTCCCTTCGTCATACGATGAAGAGGAAGGAGGCGTGATTTCATGAACGGAATTGACGTCAGTTATTATCAAAAGTCCATTGACTGGGGGGCCGTGAAGGCTGCCGGGATCGATTTTGCGATTCTGCGGGCGGGGTTCGGGAACACTGCGGCGCAGAAGGATAAGTGCTTTGACGCGTACGCGCAGGGCGCGCTCGCCGCCGGACTCGACGTCGGCGCGTACTGGTTCAGCTACGCCGCGACGGTGCAGGAGGCCGTCGCCGAGGCGGCCGCGTGCCGCGACGTCCTCGCCCCGTACTGGGGAAAATTCACCTATCCCATCTACTACGATTACGAGTACGACACGGAGCGGTATGTCAAATCGCAGACGGGGCGCGATCCGACGCGCGCCGAGCGCACCGCCGTCATTGCGGCCTTCCTCGCCGCGATCGAGTCGTTCGGCTGGCGCGGCGGCGTGTACACGAACCGCGACTATATGCAGAACCGTCTCGACATGGGGCCTCTGCTCCCATACGAGCTTTGGGTCGCGGATTACGGCGCATCCGCCATTGACCCGCGCGCCGGGCTGCGCCAGACGACGAGCACCGGCAAGGTGCCGGGCATCGCGGGGAACGTCGACCTCAACACCGGCTTTCTCGACTACCCCGCCCTGCTGCGCGCCGCCGGGAAAAACGGCCTCGCGCCCGGCTCCGGCGCGGACTTCGCGAGCGACACGACGGGCACGGTCGAGATTGCGCGGTACGCCGTGCACACGGTCAAAATCACGGGGCGGGACGTCACCCTGCTGCCCGGGACGCCCGGCGTCGTGTGGCCGATCCGGTGCCGCCGCGAGGGGAACGACACGTTCTGGCACCTGGCCGCCGTCGGCGAGCCGGGCTCGGAGACGGGCGTCTACCCGCTCGGCGGCGGGGCGAAGATCTTCACGGCGAGGGTCAAATAACGGCTGGGAGCTTTTTCGTCGACCGATAGAAGGCGAGCATGAACACGACGGTGACGGCAAAGGCGACGGCGTCGGCGATCGGGGCGGCATAGAGGATGCCGTCGAGGCCGAGGAAAAGCGGCAGAATCAGGATCAGCGGAATGAGGAACAGCACCTGCCGCGTCAGCGAGAGGAAGACGCCGCGCGGCGCTTTCCCGATGGCGGTGAAGAAGTTTGAGGACAGAATCTGCACGCCGTTGACGGGCACCATAAACAGGTACGTCCGCATGAAGCACACGGCGAACTCGAAATACTCCGGCGATCCCGTGCCGAACAGGGAGATGATCTGCTGCGGGCAGAGCTGGAACAGCAGCCAGCCGGCGACCGAGATGACGAGGCTGCAGGTCACCGCGAGGCGGTACGTCCCCCAGACGCGCGGGAGCTGCTTCGCGCCGTAGTTGAAGCCGATGATCGGCTGGCTTCCCTGCGAGAGGCCGATGATCACGCCGATGAGGATCGCGTTCGTCTTCATGACGATGCCGCAGCTCGCGAGCGGGACGTCGCTGCCGTAGACGGTGAGCGCGCCGTAATACGTCAGGGAGTTGTTGAGCACAATCTGCACGAGCGTCAGCGCGAGCTGGTTAAGGCTGTTGCTCATCCCGAGGGAGGCGATCCGCAGCGCCTCGCGCGGCGGAATGCGGAAGCTGCGGCGCGTCAGCCGCACCTGCCGGAACCGCGGCAGGTAGGAGAGGGCCATCGCGCACGAGGCCATCTGTCCGATGACCGTCGCCCACGCCGCGCCGCCGATGCCGAGCTGAAACGCAAAGATAAAGAGCGGGTCGAGGATGGTATTGATGACGGCGCCGAGGAGCATACACGCCATCGAGAAGCGGGGGCTGCCGTCGGCGCGGGCAAGGTTGCTCACGCCGTTGGTCAGAATCAGAAACGGCATTCCGATTGCGGTGATGCGCGTATACTCCTGCGCATAGGGAAGCACCTCGCCCGTCGCGCCGAAGGCGAGCATGAGCGGCGTCAAAAACAGCTCGATGAGGACGGCGTACAGCACGCCGCCCGCCGCGAGCATCGCGACAGCCGTTCCCGCCGCGCGGCGGGCGCTCTTGTCGTCCCCCGCGCCGAGGGAGAGCGAGAACCGGGACGCGCCGCCGATACCGATGAGCAGGGCGATGGAGAGGCAGATGGTCGTCAGGGGATAGGCGACGTTTGTCGCCGCGTTGCCGAGATACCCGACGCCCTGCCCGATGAAGATCTGGTCGACGATGTTGTACAGCGAGCTGACCACCATCGCGATGATACTGGGGATCGCGTATCGGCGCAGCAGGACGGGGATCTTCTCATATCCGAGCGGATTTCTGCCCGAGACGGGCGCAGCTGCGGACGGCATGGGATCGACTCCTTTCACGGCGGGGGACCGCCGGTTGTTAAAAAATGATCAAGCCGCACGGATCGCCGGGGGCGGCGGTGTGCGGCGTTTCTTCTATTGTACTGCAAATGGAGAAAAAGGTCAAACAGGGGAGAAGGCTGCCGATGAGGGAAGGGGTGCTTTGCGTGAACGGAAAAGCAAGCTTTTCTCGCAGAACGCAAAGCGTGCTTTGCGTAAACGGAAAAGCAAGCTTTATCACAGAAACGCTAAGCTTGCTTTGCGTGAATGATAAAGCAACATTTACAGCCTTCTGAAGCCAAAATATTCCTTTCCTTCTCCGGCTTCTTCTTCGACAAATGACAGGACGCAACCGCCATTTGTCGGAGAAGGTAAGAGGGGGCAACAAAGCCGCCCTTTTTCGCTTGCTCAGATGGATCCGGTCAGGAAGATTTACAGAGCACTCAGGAGACGTATCTGTCCGACCGCATACCATTCTCCGGTGACACCGGAGAATGGCGCGTGAAACATCAATTTGCGGTTTGAAAAACCGGAAATTGACGTTTCAGCAGCTGAGTGGAGGTCAGAAGCCCGGAGGAATTTTACTGCGAGGCCGATTAAAAACC
>CASFAA010000206.1 GCA_949292505.1 uncultured Oscillospiraceae bacterium | reverse complement strand
TACTTCGACGAGATGAGCATCGCGCCGGAGGACCGCGACAAGCTGATGAAGGATTACTCCCACGGCATGAAAAACAAAATGCAGATGCTGATTCAGATGATCGCGCAGCCGAACCTGTTCCTGCTCGACGAGCCGCTGACGTCCCTCGACGTCGTGGTCGCCGAGGAGATGAAGGCGCGGCTCCGCTCGATGCGCGAGGGACGCGTCACCATCTTCTCTACCCACCTGCTGGATCTCGCGGTCGACCTCTGCGACGAGATTGTCCTGCTCAGTCACGGGACGCTCGAGCTCGTGGAGCAGTCCGCGCTGGACGATGAGGCGTTCAAGGAGAAAATCCTTGCCGCCCTGCGGGAGGACTCCCATGCGTAATACGTTCCTGCTCTCCTATTACCTCAAAAACACCTATCGCGTCAACTCCATCCTTTACGCGCTCAAGCAGATTCCCCTGTTGAAGCGCCTCCTTCCCGATTCGCTCTACAGCGTGCGCGGACTCAAGATTTTTGCCAACGTGCTCGCCGCCCTCTGGGAAGCGGCGACCATCTTCGCAGGAAAGCTGATCTACCTGTTCCTGATGCTGTTCCTTCCCTGCAGCTCCTGGCCGGAGCTTGACGCGGCGGCGCTCGCGCTGCACCTCCTGCTGCCGCTGACCATCCTCGGCGCGTTCTCCAACACCTATCTCTTCAACCCGACCCGCGACAAATATTACGCAGTCATCCTCATGCGCATGGACGCCCGCGCCTACGCGCTGAGCACCTATGGGTACTCGCTCGGGAAATACGTCGTCGGGATGCTTGGCTCGCTCCTGCTTTTCGGCGCCCTGCTCCGGCTTCCTCTGTGGCTGTGCCTTGTCTTTCCCTTCTTCGCGGCGGGGTGCAAGCTGCTCGTCGTACAGATTTCGCTGTGGGACTATCGCCGCAGAGGCTTTGTCTCCAACGAGAACAAGCTCGGAAAATTCACCTGGCTCCTGATGGCGCTGCTTCTCCTTGCCGCCTATCTTCCGCCCGCGTTCGGGCTTTTTCTGCCGCTGCCCGTCTCCTGCGCCGTGATAGCCGCCGGAATACTCGCGGGCCTTGTCTCCCTGCGCGGGATTCTCACGTTCCGGGAATTCCGCAGTATGTATCAGCGGCTCCTGCCGCAGGCCATGAACCGGAGCGCCGCGTCCACCCAGGCGGTCAAGACGCGCACCGAAAAATACATCACGGAGGACGGCTCCTTCACGAGCCGCCGGGAGGGCTTTGAATTCCTCAACGAGCTGTTTATCCGCCGCCACCAGAAGATTCTCTGGAAATCCGCAAAGCGCATCGCGGGCGGCGCGCTCGTGCTGTTGGCGCTCGCGGCGGCAGGACTGGCCTTCTTTCCGGAGGCGAAGGAGCCCGTCAACTCGCTTTTGCTCGTCTATCTGCCCTACTTTACCTTCATCATGTACGCCATCAACCGCGGCACGAGCTTCACGCAGGCGCTGTTTCTCAACTGCGACCACAGCCTGCTGACATACCCCTTCTACAAAAAGCCAGACATGGTGCTGCGCCTGTTCCGCATCCGGCTGCGCGAAATTATGAAGATCAACCTGCTGCCCGCCGCCGTCATCGGCCTGGGGCTGCCCGCGCTGCTCTATCTCTCCGGCGGGACGGACAATCCGCTCAACTATGTTGTGCTTCTCGTCTCCATCCTCTCGATGAGTATGTTCTTCTCCGTCCATTACCTGACGATATACTATCTGCTGCAGCCGTACAATGCCGGGACGGAGCTCAAGAGCGGCACCTACCGCCTCGTGCTGATGGCGACGTATCTCGTCTGCTATTTCCTGATGATGCAGCGGATTCCGATTTTGCTGTTCGGCGCGCTGTGCATCCTGTTCTGCGTGCTGTACTGCATCGCCGCGTGCGTCCTCGTCTACCGGCTCGCGCCGAAAACCTTCCGAATCAGGCCGTAAAAAAAGCGGGAGCAAATCGCTCCCGCTTGAGCTTGTCGAAAAAGGGTGGGCTGCATAAAATCGGAAGCTTTCGGCCCGGTTCAAATCGTCCGGAAAAAGACGCTTCGCTGTTTTTCCTGGCTTTTTTACGGCTTCGCGAACTATTTTGGGGCTCCGCCCCAAACCCCGCCGCCTTTTGAAAAAGGCTGGCGAAAACTTCACGTTTGCCCTTTTTCAGCTTTTTCGACAGCCTAAAGCGGGAGCAAATCGCTCCCGCTTTTTTCAATCCTTCTTTTTGAGATACCGGAACACTGCGTCCGGCACCTGCTCGGCGATCTCGTCGAGGAAACCCTCCTCCGCGAGGACGCGAATCTCAGACGAGCGCAGATCCAGCTGGCTCGGAATCAGGTGCACCGGGACGCCGAGCTCGATGACCGCGTGAATCAGCTCCATTTCCTTCTCCATGTTGATGGAGGGATGGAAGCTGCGGGCCACGCCGTCCGCGCCGAGCTCCTCCACCGAATGCGCGAGCCAGCCCTCGTCCTCAATGTAGACCGAGACATTGTCAAGCCCCTCTGCCGCGACGGCCTCCTCAATCAGCGCTTTCATCGTCCTGGAGGGGATCCAGCGCTTCTCCTCCTCCGCCTTCAAGGTCATGATCACGGCGCAGACCTTATCGCTGCGTTCGGAGAGATACCGAAGCGAATTCATGTGGCCGACTGTGAGCGGGTCAAACATTCCGGGCAGAATCACGGTTCCCAGAAACTTTTTCTCCATTGCGCAACGCCTCCCGTTACTGAATTTATTCATAGTTTATCATAAAAGTACAGCATCGCACAACAGTTTTATGCAGTTTTCTTCTAAGAAACGCAAATTTGCGGCGTTATTTTCTCCGAAGACTTCGAGCGCGGACAGAAAACCGCCCGGAGAGCTGCTTCGGCCTCCGGGCGGTTTAGGATAAACAGGTTTCAGAGAATCAGCATCGCGTCGCCGAAGCTGAAGAAGCGGTAGCGCTCCTGCACGGCGGTGTGGTAGGCGCGCATCGTGTGGTCGTACCCCGCGAACGCCGAGACGAGCATGATGAGCGTGCTCTCGGGCAGATGGAAGTTCGTGACGAGGCCGTCGAGCACCTTGAATTCGTAGCCCGGATAGATGAAAATATCCGTCCAGCCGCTGCTCTCGCGGATGCAGCCCTCGCGCGTGCCGATGGTCTCGAGCGTGCGGCAGCTCGTCGTGCCGACGGCGATGACGCGCTTACCCTCCGCCTTCGCCGCGTTGATGAGCGCGGCGTTCTCCGCGGTGAGCGCGTAGTGCTCCGAATGCATTTTGTGCTCCTCGATGTTCTCCACCTTCACGGGGCGGAACGTGCCGAGGCCGACGTGAAGCGTCACGAAGGCGATCCGCACACCCTTCTCCCTAATGCGCTCGAGAAGCTCCGGCGTGAAATGAAGCCCCGCCGTCGGAGCCGCCGCGGAGCCGCGCTCGCGGGAGTAGACGTTCTGGTACCGCTCCTGATCCTTGAGCTCCTCCGTGAGGTAGTGCGGCAGCGGCATGGTGCCGACCTTGTCGAGGAGCTCGTAGAAATTGTCCTCGTCATAGGAAAAGCGCAGCAGGCGGTTGCCGCCCTCGAGGACGTCGAGCACCTCGGCGCGCAGCAGGCCGCCGCCGAACGAAAAGCGGGAGCCGGGCTTCGCGCGGCGGCCCGGACCGGCCAGCGCCTCCCAGTCGTCTCCCTCGCGGTGCGTGAGCAGGAGAAACTCCACATGGGCGCCCGTGTCCTCCTTGACGCCGAACAGGCGCGCGGGCAGGACGCGGGAATCGTTCAGGACGAGGCAGTCCCCGGGCTCGAGATAGTCGACGATGTCGCGGAAATGGCGGTGGCAGAGCTCCCCGGACTGACGGCCAAGGACGAGCAGGCGCGACGCGTCGCGCGGCGCAATCGGGGTCTGCGCAATCAGCTCCTGCGGCAGATCGTAGTAGAAATCGCTCGTTTTCATCTGAGTTTTCAAGTAATATCACCTTATCTGAAAATTAAATTGACACCTATGTCTTTCCATGGTATGATGAAGGCAGCGCCGCACGGAAAACGTATTTCCCTGCCGGCACGCTGCAGAATAATTGAATCAGAATCCGGATAGAGGTGCGGTTTTAATCAGTACGCTTTCCCTGGCCAGCCAAGGCCGTCAAACGGAGGGCGGAAAGGTAACGCCGCCGAAGGCGTCCGCCCGGCAAGCGGCCCCTGGTCGTCGGCATGAACAATGCGGCGACTGTCATCATTTAGTATGATGGAGCGCTATCCAGACGCTTTCGCTTCGCGGAGGGCCTGAATAGTATTTATTATAGTAAATTGATGACCGGTTTTCAACCGGTTTTTTTATTTCCTCTCCGATTCCGACGCGTCATCTTCTTCCCGGAGGATGCACCATCATTATTCCGTCTGAATATTCTGGAAAAGAAGACAACTGGAGGCATGAAAGAAATGAAAACGTATCGTGTAGGCATCATCGGCGCGACCGGCATGGTCGGCCAGCGCTTCGCCACCCTGCTGGAGAACCATCCGTGGTTCCATGTCACCGCCCTCGCGGCCAGCGCGCGCTCCGCGGGCAAAACGTACCGCGAGGCCGTGGGCGATCACTGGCTGATGACGGCTCCGATGCCGGCTTCCATGGCCGACATGGTCGTCTTCAACGCGTCCGAGGATGTGGAGAAGGTCGCCGCCCTGTGCGACTTCGTGTTCTGCGCCGTCAATATGAAGAAGGACGAGATTAAGGCGCTCGAGGAGGCCTACGCGAAGGCCGAGTGCCCCGTGATGAGCAACAACTCCGCGAACCGCGGCACGCCCGACGTCCCGATGATCATCCCGGAGATCAACGCTGACCATGCCGCCGTCATCGAGAGCCAGCGCAAGCGCCTCGGCACGAAGCGCGGCTTCATCTCCGTGAAGTCGAACTGCTCGCTGCAGAGCTACGTCCCCGCTATCCATCCGCTGCTCGACCTGAATGTCACGAAGGTTCTCGCCTGCACCTATCAGGCCATCTCCGGCGCCGGAAAGACGTTCGCAACCTGGCCGGAGAGCGTCGACAACGTCATTCCTTACATCGGCGGCGAGGAGGAGAAGTCCGAGCAGGAGCCGATGAAGATCTGGGGCCATGTGGAGAACGGCGTTATCGTGAACGCCTCCGCCCCGTCCATCACGGCACAGTGCCTGCGCGTTCCGGTGTCCGACGGACACACTGCCGCAGTGTTCGCTTCCTTCGAGAAGAAGGCCGCGATGGAGGAGATCATCGAGCGCTGGGAGAACTACAAGGGCGCTCCCCAGGAGCTCGGCCTGCCCAGCGCGCCGAAGCAGTTCCTCCACTATTTCCGCGAGGATGACCGCCCGCAGAGCCGCCTCGACCGCACGCTCGAGAACGGCATGGCCGTCTCCATCGGCCGTCTCCGCCCCGACACCCAGTACACCATCAAATTCGTCTGCCTGTCCCACAACACGCTGCGCGGCGCGGCCGGCGGCGCTGTCCTCATGGCGGAGCTGCTCTGCGCCAAGGGGTATCTGGACTAATCTTTTTGGGGGTTTGGACTCATGAAAAAGCCTTTATTTACCGGGTCCGGCACGGCTCTCGTGACGCCGTTTTACGCCGATGGTTCCGTCAATTACGAGGCCTTTGAGCGCCAGCTTGACTTTCAGCTCGACAACGGGACGGACGCCCTGTTCGTCTGCGTGACGACGAGCGAGACGCCCACGCTGTCCTCGTCCGAATACGAAAAGCTCGTCTCCATCGCCGTGCAGAAGGGCAAGGGCCGCGTTCCCGTCGTCGCGGGCGCGGGCAGCAACTCCACGGCGCACTCCCTCGAGCTGGCACTGTGCGCGCAGGACATCGGCGCGGACGCCGTCCTGCTTGTGACGCCGTATTACAACAAGGCGAATCAGACCGGACTTGTCAGCCACTTCACCTATGTGGCGGACCGGATTGAGCTGCCCGTCCTGCTGTACAACGTCCCCTCCCGCACGGGCTGCAGCATTAAGCCCGAGACGTACCGCGAGCTTGCGAATCACCCGAAAATCATCGGCACGAAGGAGGCGAGCGGCGATATCTCCGCCATCGCGGAAACCATCGCTCTGTGCGGCGACGATCTGCCTGTCTTCTCCGGCAACGACAATCAGGTGATTCCGATTCTTGCGCTCGGCGGCAAGGGCGTCGTCTCCGTGTTCTCAAACGTCCTGCCCCGCCAGATGCACGACATCGTGCTTGGTTATCTCGAGGGCGACAAGGAGGAGGCGCTGCATCAGTTCCTCCACTGGCTCGACCTGATGAACGCGCTGTTCTTCGACGTAAACCCGATCCCGGTCAAGGAGGCCATGAACCTTCTCGGCATGGAGGCCGGCCCCTGCCGCCTCCCGCTCACCGCGATGGGCGCCGCGGCGAAGGAGAAGATGACAGCCGTCATGAAGAAACACGGCATGATCTGAGAATTTCCCTGATGCGGAGGATGTTTTCATGAAAACCAGGATACTATTAAGCGGATGCTGCGGGAAAATGGGCCGCGCCGTCACGGCGCTTGCCGCGGAGCGGAGCGACTGCGAGATTGTCGCGGGCGTCGACCTCGCCGCCGGCGCACAGGAGAGTTTTCCCGTATTTCCCTCTGTCTTTGACTTTACGGGCGAGGCCGACGTGCTCATCGACTTCTCGCACCCCTCCGTCCTTGACTCGCTCCTCGCCTACGGCAAGGAGCATAAGCTCCCTCTCGTACTGTGCACGACCGGCTACAGCAAGGAGCAGAAGGACGCGGTACAGGAGGCCTCGAAGGAGATTCCGATCTTCTCCTCCGGCAATATGTCGCTCGGCATCAACCTCCTGATCGAGCTCTCGAAGAAGGCGGCGCAGGTGCTCGGCGAAGGTTTCGACATCGAGATTGTGGAAATGCACCACAACCAGAAAATCGACGCCCCAAGCGGCACCGCTTTGATGCTCGCCGACGCCATCAGCGAGGTGGAGCCGGACGAGATGCGCTATATGTACGATCGCCACTCCCAGCGGAAAAAGCGCGACAGAAACGAGATCGGCATCCATTCCGTGCGCGGCGGCACGATTGTCGGCGAGCACGAGGTGATCTTCGCGGGACATCACGAGGTGATCAAGCTCTCCCATTCGGCTCAGTCGAAGGAGGTTTTCGCGGCGGGCGCTGTCAACGCGGCCGTCTTCCTCAGCGGCAGGGAGCCGGGTATGTACCAAATGTCTGATCTTCTGAAAGAATAAGGAGGTAATATCCATGACGACCGTCACGTCCTCGACCGGCATCACGCTTGTCACGCTTCAGAACTGCCCGCCGGACGTCGCCTTTTGCGGCAGAGTCTTCACGAGAATTTCCGAGCTCGGCGTCGTCGTCGACATGATCTCGCTTGCGCCGAATCACGGCTCGAACATGGACGTCTCGTTCACCATCAACGACGACGACCTCGGCGAGATTCTCGGCTTCCTCGCGGAGCTTCGCGAAAAGGCCATCAAGCCGATCATCAGCGGCGGAAACTCCAAGATCAACGTCTACGACGAGAAGATGAAGGACACCCCCGGCATGGCCGCCAAGGTCTTCACCGCCGCTTCCAGGGCGGGAACCGACCTTCGCATTGTGACCACCTCGGACGTCGACATCTCCATTCTCGTCACCGAGGCTGATTTCCTCAAGACGTTTACCGCGATTGACGCGGCCTGCAAGGAATAAACGCCCTTCCCCCTGTCCGATTCCCGGCGCGCGCCGCCGGATGAAAAAAGCCTGCCGGAACCATTGCTTTATGCTTCGGGTTCCGGCAGGCTTTTCTATTATGGTCGCATTTTCATTCAGGTCAGAAAATAAACGGCGACCGGCATCACATAGACGGTGAGGAACACGCCCGCCGACAGGATTGCCAGCACAACAACAGCGGGCTTCTCGAGGATGCGCAGCCACGCGGGGCAGCCTTTGCGCAGCGCGAGATACAGCAGCGCCGTCCCCGCAATGCCGAAAACGCACAGCAGAAGTCCGACTCCCATGCCGGGCGGGAACGAAGAAACCGTCACCGTGTTCTCCCCCTCGGAGAGCGGGACGGCGAGGAAGCAGTCGAACACCTGCACAGCCTCCGACTCCTCCCCGTTGACGGTCACGGTCACGCCGCCGTCGTCCGGAACGGGGACGAAGAGGAAGTCGCCCTCGTTCGCCGTGAACGTACCTGTCAGGACGCCGTTCTCCTCGCGCAGGCCGTCTCCCCCGACGGCGGAGAGCGCGTCCTCCAGCACACCGAGATCCATGCCGTACACGCCGAACGACCGCGCGGAGCATTCGCGCAGCAGCTCCACCTGCACCACGACCGTCTCGTCGGTAAAGGTGCCGAGATCGACGAGGCCGTTGCTCTTCTGCGAGGGGTAATCCTGCTCCACGCATTCTCCGTTGACGAAGACGTGGAAGGAATCGTTGATCGCCTCGTAGAGGTAGTTGTGGAGCTCGTCGAAGCAGTCGAAATAAAGCGTCTGCGTCCCCTTGACGGCGATTTCGTAGTAGAAGAAGGCGCGGCCGTTTTCGAGCTGCGGCGTCAGCTCCCATTTCTCCTCCCGGGAGACGGTGAGGTTGTACGCGTCGAGCGGCTCGTACTCGGTGACGAGCTGCTCCTCCGTGCCGAACAGCGAGGAGAAGATCCACTGCTGCAGCTCCATGCGGGAGAGCTCCTCCGAGAGCGGCGCGAGCTCCCCGACGTTTTCAGTGTTGAAGACAAAGCCGAACGGCAGCGCACACGGCTCTTTCGCAATGGCGTATCGCTCGTTTTGGTAGACCGTCTCGCTCCCCTGCGGGACATCGTCGAGCCGGAAGACCGTGTACCGGTTTCCGAGCAGCGCGTCGGTCAGGGCCGTCCCGCCGTTGGAGTTGACCTCCATCCAGTAGGAGGAATAGCCGAGCTTCTTCATGGCGTACATATAGCTTCTGGACGTCAGCGACGTGTAGTGATTAAGCGTCGGGTAGCCGAGGCCGCCGAGGAGATTCGCGTCAAAATACTTTTTCTCGTTTTTCACGCGGTACAGACCGTCATCGTCAATGCGGTCCGCGAGGTCAAGCTCCTGCGCGTAGCCGTCCGCCGGGGACGCCGCCGAGCCGAGGTACACGCTAAGCTGGAACGGCGCTTCCACGCACAGCAGGAGGCCGAGGAAGAGGAGCACCGCCCTGCGCCCGAGAAGCCGCTCGCGCCGGAACAGGACGAACAGCGCGCCTGCCATCGCCGCGACAAAGAAAAAGCCGGAGAGCAGCTGCAGCGACTCGTCCGAACCCCACAGCGTCGTGGTGTAGACGGAGATCTCTTCAAAGCGGAGCGTCAGGAGGAGGCAGGCCGCTACAAACGGCAGCGCCAGCGCCAGCATCGCGACAAACAGCGGCGCGGGCGCGTTGAGCAGGCGGTTTTTCTCCTCCGGAACGCCCTTCGTCAGGAGGAAGGCGAGAAGGACGAGTCCGAGGAACGTTGTGATGTAACCGTACCGCACAGGGAACGCCTGATAGCTGCCGGTGTGCCACATTTTGTTGATCGGCTCGATGACGACGGGAACAATCATCAGGAGAAACAGCGCGTAGACGGCGCGGATCCGCGCGTCCGCCTTTTTCCAGTACAGCGGCGTCAGCACCAGCGAAGCGCCGAGCACGGCCGTGCTCAGAAGGACGGGCAGCGTCGTATTCAGGCGCGTCAGGAAGCTGCCGATACGCAGGTTATCGAAGAGGCTGCCTGTCCGGGCGGAGGCGGCGTACTGCAGCAGCGAGGGCAGCCAGACGGGCGCGGTAAGCAGGGCGGAGACGAAGGCTGACAGTCCCAGCAGGACGGCGGCTCTTCCCCGCCGCTCGCGCGGCAGCGCAAACATCCAGACGCCGCAGGCCAGCAGCAGAAAGACGATGAGCATATAGCTCAGATAAAAATGCACGACCAGCATCGCCGACAGCGCCAGCACGAAGGCGATGGGCTTCTCCCTGTCCGCGAGGCGAAGCAATGCGAGGACGAACAGCGGGAACAGATACATGACGTCGAGCCAGACGACGTTCTGGTAATAGAACAGCGCGTACCCGGAGCACGCGTACAGGACGCCGAGCATCGCCTGTCCCGCTGTCCCGAGCTCGCGGAAGCGGCTGCGGAAAAACGCAAAGGCCGTCAGAGAGCAGACCGCCATCTTGAGCGCGACGAGCACGTTTGCGAAGGCGTAAAAGTCAGCCTTCTCCACGAACAGCACGAGGAAGGAGAACGGGCTCGACAGGAAAAAGAGAAAGACGCCCCAGAAGTTCATGCCGCCGGCGTTCTGGAGGTTGAGGAACATCGAGCCGTCCCCGAGCAGGATGTCCTTAAAGTCCATCAGAAGCGGCAGCACCTGCTGGTCCATGTCGCACCAGGAAAGCGTATTGTCCCCGAAGGGAAACAGGCCGAAGCTGAGATATACGGCGGAAAGAAGCGCCAGAGTCGCCGCAGGCGCAAGCAAATACGGCGCGGCGCGTTTACAAGCTGATTCCATTCAATTCCCTCATCCCTCCGACGGGCTTCTCCCGTCTTATTCTGCCTTCCAGCGAAAGGTTGCACCTGCGGTGGGCACACCTGCGGTGAGCACTTCGCGCATTGCGGCCACAGGCCGCACCTGCGGTGGGCACTTCGCGCATTGCGGCCACGGGCCGCCGGGGCTGGCTGCAAACAGCGGCTTTGTCTGCCCGCGCTGCAGCCCGTCTGCGAATACGGTACCGCACCTGCGGTGAGCACACCTGCGGTGGGCGCTTCGTGCGCTGCGGCCACAGGCCGCACCTGCGGTGGGCACTTCGCGCATTGCGGCCACGGGCCGCTGGGGCCAGGTGAAAGCAGCAAACTAATCTGCCCGCGCTGCAGCCCGTCTGCGAATACGGTACCGCACCTGCGGTGAGCACTTCGCGCGCTGCAACCCGTCTGCAGTTATTTTACCATATCCGAAGGCGGGATTGGTAAAATCCATGTAAATAAAACGGCGGCGGGCCCCGCGCGCGAGGTCTGCCGCCGAACTGTTTCTATCCCATTATTCGATCGTAATCTTCAGATGAACCTTCTTGCCCTTCTTGACGTGAATGTAGCCCTTCTCGAACGCACTGCGATCGATGCGCTCGGCGGCGCTCTCGACCTTGCGGTCGTCGACCATCAGGCCGCCCTGCTCCGCGAGACGGCGTCCCTCGCTCTTGGAGGGAATCAGCTTCGCGGCAAGCAACACGTCGAGCAGGCCGGCGTCCCCGCCCTCAAACAGAGAGGCCGGGACGGCGGCGGTTGGCATATCGTCGGCGCTCACGCCGGCCCCGAAGAGGGCGCGCGCGGCGTTCTGCGCCTTGACGGCCTCCTCCTCGCCGTGGATGAGCTTCGTCACCTCAAAGGCCAGCACTTCCTTGGCGCGGTTGAGCTCGCCGCCCTCAAGCTTCGCGTACTGCTCGATCTCCTCGAGCGGCAGGAAGGTGAGGATCTTCATGCAGCGAATAACGTCGGCGTCGTCGACGTTGCGCCAGTACTGGTAGAACTCAAACGGAGACGTCTTCTCGGGGTCAAGCCACACGGCGCCCTTCTCCGTCTTGCCCATCTTCTTGCCCTCGCTCGTCGTGAGGAGCGTGAAGGTCATGCCGTAGACCTCCTTGCCCTCCTTCTTGCGCAGCAGCTCGACGCCGCCGATGATGTTGCTCCACTGGTCGTCGCCGCCGAGCTCCATCACGCAGCCATAGCGGCGGTTGAGCTCGAGGAAGTCGTAGCTCTGCATCAGCATATAGTTGAGCTCGAAGAAAGACAAGCCGCGCTCGAGGCGCTGCTTGTAGCACTCGAAGGTCAGCATCCGGTTCACGGAGAAATGCACGCCAACCTCGCGCAGGAAATCGATGTAGTTGAGGTTCAGCAGCCAGTCGCCGTTATTCGCCATGATGGCCTTGCCGTCGGAGAAGTCAATCAGGCGGGCCATCTGCTTCTGGAAGCACTCGATGTTGTGCGCGATCGTCTCGCGGGTCAGCATCTTGCGCATATCCGTCTTGCCGGAGGGGTCGCCGATCATGCCCGTGCCGCCGCCGAACAGCGCAATCGGCAGGTGGCCGGCGCGCTGCATATGCGCCATGACCATAATCTGGACAAAATGGCCGACGTGCAGGCTGTCCGCCGTCGGATCGAAACCGATGTAGAAGGTCACCTTGTCGTTGTTGAGAAGATCGCGGATCTTCTCCTCGTTCGTGAGCTGCGCAATCAGTCCTCTTGCTTTGAGCTCGTCATACACTCCCATGCTTTTCTACCTCCAATTTGTTTTGTGCGGGGGCAAAAGAAAACGCCCCCTGCGTTTTTTGCAGAGGGCGGAAAATCCGCGGTACCACCTCAGTTCACCGCAGCCTCACGGCGGCGGCCTCACGGGTACAAGCATACCCATGCGCGGTAACGGGCGCACACGGCCGAATCTACTGACTTTCGCGTTCCATCCGGCGGCTCCGGGAGGTATTTCGTCCGGCTCCCCTGCCCGCTTGCACCAACCGCGGACTCTCTGAAAGGAGAGGATCGGAGTACTTCATCCCTTCTCAGCCATTACAGATTATTATACCGAAGATTTTGAAATTGTCAAGGATTTTCTGCGCGTCGGAGCATTTCCTCCGCGTTCTGCAGCGTCAGCTCCGTCGCGTCGGAGCCGCTGATCATGCGGGCAAGCTCGGCGCGGCGCTCCTCGTGCGAGAGGAGGCGGACGTCGGTGAACGTCCTGCCGCCGGAGACCTGCTTCTCAATCTGGAAATGCGTTCCTCCGAGCGCGGCGATCTGCGCGGAATGGGTGACGCAGATGACCTGCCGGCTCCCGGAGACCTCCCGCAGCTTTTTGCCAACCTTTCCCGCGGCGCTTCCGCCGATGCCGGCGTCGATCTCGTCGAAGATCATGGTGCCGACGACGTCGTGCGCGGCGAGCACCGTCTTGATGGCGAGCATGATGCGCGAGAGCTCGCCGCCGGAGGCAATCTTCGCCATCGGCTTGGGCGGCTCTCCGGGGTTCGTGGAGACGAGGAACTGCAGCTTGTCTGCGCCGTCCGGGCCGAGCTCGCACGGCGTCTGCTCCGCCTCAAAGCGCACGTTCGGCATATCGAGGAAGCGCAGCTCCTCCTGTACGCGGCGGGACAGCGCGTCCGCCGCCTGACGGCGGCGCTCGGAGAGCTCTGCCGCCAGCGCCCGCGCCCGCTTTCTCGCAGCCTTGAAATCGGCGGCGAAGCGCGCGGCGTTCTCCTCGGAGAGCGTGATGGTCTCGAGCTCCCCACGGCACTCCTCGAGATAGGCGAGCATCTTTTCCTCCGTGCCGCCGTACTTGAGGCCGAGCCGGTAGAGCAGGTCGAGACGCTCCTCGATCTCCTCGAGCCGGGCAGGATCGTAGTCGAGCTGGGCGGCGAAATCGCGCAGCGCTTCGCGGCAGTCCTGCAGCTCATAGGAGACGGCCCGCAGGCGCTCCGCCGTCTCCTGCAGAGCCGGCAGGAAGCGCGCCGCCTCCAGCAGCGCGTCCGCGGCGGACTCCACCTCAGACACGGCTCCGCCCGACTCCTCCCCGCCCTCGAGGCAGACGCGCGCCTCGGAGAGGGAATCAGACACCTTCTCGCTGTTGCCGTAGAGCGTCTTCTGCGCCGTCAGTTCCTCCTGCTCGCCCGCGCGGAGCCCGGCATTCTCGAGCTCCTCGATCTGGTACTGCAAAAGGTCGATGCGGCGCGCCTTGTTCGTCTCGTCCATCTGAAGCTTCTCCCACTCGCGGCGGGCGTGCTCCATCTCGCGGTAGACGGCGCGGTATCGGGAAAGCAGCTCGTCCTCGCCTGCGAGCTCGTCGACATACGTCAGGTGAAGATCAGGGGACAAAAGCTCATAGGCGTCGTGCTGGCCGTGAATCGACAGAAGAAGGCGGCCAAGCTCGCGCAGGACGGCAACGGTAGCCGGTCTTCCGTTAACGCGGCACACGTTCTTGCCCTCTGCGGAGATCGTTCTCTGTAGAAGAAGGGAGCCGTCCTCCGTCTCGTAGCCGAGCTCCTCGAGCGTGTCGAATACGGGCTGCGGCAGCTCCTCGAAGACAGCGCTCACAAAGGCGGACTTCGCCCCGGTGCGCACCAGCTCGCGCGACGTGCGCTCGCCGAGCACGGCGTGGATGGAATCGATGACGATCGATTTACCAGCGCCCGTCTCGCCGGTCAGCACGTTGAGACCTTTTCCGAAGCGGATGCCGGCCTTCTCGATGACGGCGATGTTCTCAATATACAGCTCCGAAAGCATGGCGAATCACCCCAACATCTGGCGCAGCTCCTCGGTAAAGCGGCGCGCGCATTCCTCGTCCTTCGTTACGACAAAGATGGTATCGTCTCCGGCCAGCGTGCCGATGATGCCGTCCCAGTGAAGGGAATCCATCGCGGCGCAGACGGCCTGCGCCATGCCTGTCAGGCTCTTGATGACGACCATATTGCACGCGTTCTGGACGGAAAGCGTATTTTCGGAAAAGAGAGAGTAAAAGCGTGAGGAAATGTCGCGGCTGCCGTCCTTCGGGGCGGTATAGCGATATCTCCCGCTGCCCGTCTGCGTCTTCACGAGGCGAAGCTCCTTGATGTCGCGGGACACAGTCGCCTGCGTCACGTCGAAGCCCTCCTCGCGCAGCAGGCGGAGCAGCTCCTCCTGCGTGTCGACGGTGTTGTTGCTGATGATCTGGAGAATTTTTTCATGACGTCGCTTTTTCATTCAGCTTCTCCTCTCTGCCAATTTATGGTTGACCACCTCATAAAAGTTGGTATTTTTCAGCTTCAAAAGCTTCGCCGTCCGCGCAGCGGCGCGGCAGCGCACCGGCTCGTCGTTCTGAAGAGGAATGGCAACCTGACCGTCCACAGTCAGATAGCAGTTGACCCCTTCCTCGCTCGAACTCGCCTGGATGCGAAGGCGCGAGTCCTCCCCAAAGACGACAGGCCGCGTAAACAGCGAGTGCGGACAGATTGGCGAAAGCAGAAGGCAGCGCAGCGCCGGGTCGATGACAGGTCCTCCGGCGGAAAGCGAATAGGCCGTGGAGCCCGTCGGCGTGGAGACAATCAGGCCGTCCGCGCGGTAATCGCCGACGTTGGCATTGTTGAGCAGCACGCGGAAATCAAGGATTTTTGAGAGCGCGCCGCGCGACAGCACCGCGTCGTTGAGCGCGTAATACGACTCCTCCCGGCCCTCACGGCGCAGAATCACCTCGAGCATCATCCGCTCCTCGACAAAATAGTCGCCGGAAATCAGCCGCTCGAGACGGTCAAGCTCATTTGTCTCAAGTCCTGCGACGAAACCGAGCCGCCCCACGTTGACGCCAAGCACCGGCTTGCCGTAAGCGGCGGCTTCCTTGGCAGAATGGATGATCGTGCCGACGCCGCCGATGGCGATGACGACGTCGCAGGCCTCGAGCCCTTCGTCCGCCGCGCAGAAGGTCACGGGAAGACCGGCGCAGGACGCCCCATATTTCGGCGGCATCATGCACGACACGCCGAGAGATCGCAGACGGTACGCGACGCTCTCCGTGTGAAGAAGCGCGTCCGTCTTCGTCAGATTCGGCACGAGCAGCACCTTCATGCGCCGTCACCGCCGTTCAGCTTCCTGTGGGACTCCTCGACGAGGGCAGCAATATCGGGAAGCTCTCCCACCTGCGGAATCTCGTCGCGGCGCAGGTAGAGCAGGTACTCGATATTGCCCTCCGGCCCCTTGACAGGAGAATACGTCAGCCCGAGAGGCGAGAAGCCGGCCTCAAGCGCCAGCGAGACCACCTTCTCAATCACCTCGCGGTGTACGGCCTTGTCGCGCACGACGCCCTTCTTCCCGACCTTGCCCTTTCCGGCCTCGAACTGCGGCTTAATCAGACAGACCGCCTCGCCGCCCTCCTTGAGGAACGACCGAACCGCCGGGAGAACGAGGGCGAGCGAGATGAAGGAGACGTCGACGCTGAAAAAGTCGACCTGCTCGGGCACCTGCTCCGCCGTCAGGTAACGGACGTTCGTCCGCTCGAGGTTGACGACGCGCTCGTCGCTCCGCAGCTTCCAGGCAAGCTGCCCGTAACCGACGTCTATGGCGTAAACCTTCACCGCGCCGTTCTGCAGCATACAGTCGGTAAAGCCGCCCGTCGACGCGCCGACATCCATCGTTGTTTTCCCCTCGAGGGAAATCGGGAACGACCGCATCGCCTTCTCGAGCTTTAAGCCGCCGCGGCTGACATAGGCCAGCCCCTTCCCGCGCACCTCGATCGACGCGTCGGCGGGAAAGGTGTCGCCGGGCTTGTCGGCCTTCTGGTTATTAACATAGACGAGTCCTTCCATGATCAATATCTTTGCCCGCTCACGGCTCTGCGCGAGCCCATTCTCACACAGCAGGCTGTCTAATCGTTTCTTTTCTGCCACGTCATGCACTCCGATTCCACAAATTCAGCCATACCATTCGCGTCGAGGCCGAGCTTTTTCAGCGTCTCCAGCATCGGAGCGTGCTTGACAAAGCCCTCAATCCCTTTGAGATGGTAGGCGCCGCGCCATCCGGAACGGTTCAGCAGCGCCTCGAAATGTTCGCCGACGCCGCCCTGTTCCGTCCCCTCCTCAAAAAAGAAGATTTCCTTTACAAAGGCAATTTGCTTTACAGTCTCCTCAGAAAGAGGAGAAATGGGATCCAGCCGGTATACTGCAACGGCAAGCCCCTTTGCGTGGAGGGCCTCGCACGCCTGATACGCATAGGAAAAAAGCCTGCCGTACGTCACGAGAGCGACCTGCGCCGTCTCCCCATCCCGCTGCCCGTAGAGGCTGCGGGAGGACAGATAATCGTGGGGCTTAAAGAGCTGCCTTCCGCGCGGATACCGCACCACAGCGACCCCGCCGCACTCGTACAGCGCCCTGCGCAGATCGGCGCGCAGGTCGTCGTAGGTGACGGGGGAAAACACCGTCAGGTTCGGGATGGTGTTGAGAAACGCCGCGTCAAAGATGCCCTGATGCGTCTCGCCATCCTCGCCCACAATGCCAGCACGGTCGACGGCGAGGACAAGATGAACGTTCTGCAGCGCGGCGTCATGCAGGATTTGGTCATACCCGCGCTGCAGGAAGGTTGAGTAGACTGCGCAGACGGGGAGCTGTCCCGTCGCGGCGAGGCCCGCGGAAAACGTCACCGCGTGCTCCTCCGCGATGCCGACGTCGAAAAAGCGGTCGGGATGCCGGGCCGCAAAGCCGGAAAGGCCCGTCCCGAGCTCCATTGCCGCCGTGATCGCGCAGATGCGGCGATCCTTCTCGGCGAGCTCGCAGAGGCAGGAACCGAAGACGGAGGAAAAGCTGTCGCTCGAGGAGGGCGTCTCTCCCGTCTCGACGTCGAACGGGGAAACTCCGTGAAACGCGCCCGGATCTTGCTCCGCAAAGGAGTAGCCCTTTCCCTTGCTCGTCATAACATGAATCAGGACAGGACTCGGGATGTTTTTCGTGTTTTCAAACACCTCGATGAGCTTCTCGATGTCATGGCCGTCGAACGGCCCGTAGTAGCGCAGGCCCATATCCTCGAACAGCGTCCCGTGGTAGAGGAGTTTTTTGAGCGTCGCCTTCGCGTGGGAAATTCCGCGGTGCAGCGGCGCGCCGATCAGCGGGACGCGGTCGAGAAAGCGCTCGATTCTCCCCTTTGCGCGGAGATAGCCGGGCTTCGTGCGGATGCTCGCGAGATAGCCCGCGATGGAGCCGACGTTCTCCGAGATTGACATGGTGTTATCGTTGAGCACTACCATGAAATTTCCCGGGAAACGCCCCGCGTTGTTAAGCCCCTCGTACGCCATTCCGCCGGTGAGGGCTCCATCGCCAATCACGGCGACGACGTTTCCCGGCTCTCCGGCGAGGAGTTTCCCCTCCGCCAGGCCAAGCGCCGCCGAGATGGACGTGCTCGCGTGTCCGACGGTGAAGGGATCGTATGGGCTTTCCGCGCGGTTCGGAAAACCGGAAAGCCCGCCCTCCTTGCGGATGGTGCCGATCTGTTCCCTGCGGCCCGTCAGAATCTTATGCGTGTAAGCCTGATGGCCGACGTCCCACACAATCCTGTCGTTGAGGGTCGGGAAGACGTAGTGCAGCGCGATCGTGAGCTCGACCACGCCAAGATTGGAGGCCAGGTGTCCCCCGTTTTCCGACGTCGTCGTGATGATGAGCGAGCGAATCTCACTGCTGAGCTGCCTGAGCTCGGCAGCGCTGAGTTTTTTCAAGTCCTGCGGACAGTGGATTTCATTCAATATTTTGCTCAATTGTCTTTCATCCCCATCCCGCCCGCTGCGTGCGTCAATCCTTAAGTCCGGACTGCAGCTTCGCGGCGGTAATGGTGTTCCTCAGAAGCATGGCGATCGTCATCGGGCCGACGCCTCCGGGAACGGGCGTGATGTAGCCGGCCTTCGGCTCCACATGGGCAAAGTCTACGTCGCCGCAGAGCTTGCCGTTCTCGTCGCGATCCATACCGACGTCGATGACCACCGCGCCGGGCTTGACCATGTCCTCGGTAACGAACTTCGGGCGGCCGACCGCCGCGACGAGAATGTCGGCCTCCCGGCAGATTGCCGCGAGGTTCTTCGTCTTGCTGTGGCAGATGGTCACGGTGCCGTTGTTGTGCAGCAGGAGCATCGCCATCGGCTTGCCGACAATGTTGCTGCGCCCGATGACGACGCAGCTCTTTCCCGCAATCTCAATCCCCTGCGAGCGAATCAGCTCGATGACGCCAGCCGGCGTGCAGGGCAGAAAATGGAAGTTTCCAATCATGATGCGGCCCACGTTCTGCAGATGGAAGGCGTCGACGTCCTTTTGCGGGTTGATCTCCTCGATGACGGCCTCCTCGTCAAGCCCCTTCGGCAGAGGCGACTGCACGAGGATGCCGTGGATGTCCGGCTTCCCGTTGAGCGTCCGGACGAGCTCAAGAAGCTCCTCCTGCGTCGTGGAGGCGGGCAGCGCGTACTCCTCAGAGTAGATGCCCGTTTCCGCGCACGCCTTCTTCTTATTGTTCACATAGGTGCGGGACGCGGGATCGTCTCCCACAATCACAACCGCGAGACCAGGCGTGACACCCTTCTCCTTCATCGCGGCGACCTCCTGCGCCACCTGGGCGCGGACGGATGCCGAAACCGCCTTTCCGTCAATCAGCTTAGCCATTTGTCTTCTCCTCCTCGTCATTCTCCGCGGAGGCGTCCTCCTGCGGCTGTCCGGTCTTCTCGTCCTCCGTTTCCACTGCTTCCGCGGTCTCCTCTGCGGCGGGCGTTTCCTCCTGCGACTGCTTTCCGTCGGCGCCAGTGCCGGTGATCAGCGCATCGTCAAACTTGAGATCGCCGAAAATGGTGCTCGTCCCATCGTCCTCCTCCGCGCTGGCGGAAGCTGCTTCCGAAGCGGGAACGTCGTCGACCACGGCGTTCATCGCCATCACGGCTTTCGCGCCGCAGCCGGAGAGCGAGGTCTTCCCGCGGAAGACGACAAGCAGCACCACAGCCGCGAGAACGGAGACCAGTGCGACCACCTGGGAGACGCGCAGCGTCGTACCGGGAATGATCAGGCTGTCCTGGCGCAGGCCCTCGATGAAGAAGCGGCCGAGACCGTACCAGACGACATAGAGCAGGAAGGTCTGCCCATCAAAGCGGCGCAGCCGGCGCGTAAAGATGTGCAGCAGCACAAATCCGAGAAGGCACCAGATGGACTCATAGAGGAAACAGGGATGCACCGGGCTGTCCGGTACGACAGCCTGCGTGGCGGAGCTCATCATGCCCCAGGGCAGATCCGTCGCGCCGCCGAAGGCTTCCTGATTGATGAAATTGCCCCAGCGGCCGATGCCTTGCCCGATGAGGAAGCCAAGCGATGCGACGTCGAGCACCGCGCCGACCTTCATCTTGCAGATCTTTGCCGTAACGGCGCCCGCAATCAGCGCCGCGATGATGCCGCCGTAGATGCCGAGGCCGCCCTGATGGATGTTCAGGATCTGGAGCGGATCGTTGCGGTATGTATCGCCGGGATAGAAAATGACATAGTACAGCCGCGCGCCGATCATGCCGAAGATCACGCCCGCAATGACGCAGTTGATCAGCTTGTCCTCATTGATGCGCATCTTCTTGCAGCTCAGGCTGGCATAGAGGAAGGCGAGAATCAGGCCGAGCGCGATGATAATGCCGTACCAGTAGACGGTTCCGAATTCGAACGGTCCAATCTGAATCGGACCGAACTGGAAGGCGACGGGATTCACCTCAAATTCGAGGCCGAGATTGGGGAATGTTACATCATACATAGAATTGTCTCCACCGTTTCTCCGCAATTTTTCTGCCGCAAAGCGGGCTGCCCCCTGCGGTTCAGGCAGCCCGCCGGATTGTCACAGGGGAAGGATAACCGAGAGCGCGCTGTATTCCGGCCTGAGCTGCACGTCAAGGCGGCGGAGGACATCCTCCTTTGTCAGGTTCGCCACGCAGTCAAGATAATGGAACAGCTCGCGTCCCGAAAACGCCATGGCAGCCATGCTGTTCGCGATGTTCTCCACACTGTTGAGCGCCGCGACGCTTCTGCCGTAAATGGATTTTCTCGCCCGCTCGAAGGCCTCGTCGGAAAGACCGTTCTCCCGAATGAAGCGGAGTTCCTTTTTGATCTCCTCCGCAGTCCTGTCGGGATCCTTCGAGTCCCCCGAAAAAATCACGGAGGCATAGCCGGTACCCTCGAAATACTCGTATCCGAATGTCGCCTCGCTGATCAGACCCGCGTCGAGCAGGCGGCGGAACAGCGGCGACGAGTCGGAGGCAAACGCCTCGAGCAGCACATCGGTCGCCGCGGAGTCCTCGTCGGACACACGCGCGTCCCCCGCCGGCTCCTTGAAGCCAAGCTGGAACATCGGCATTGCGACGGAGAGCTTCTGCTCCGTGCGGGGACGAACCACCTCGAGCGGCTCCTTCTCAAAGACTCGCTCGATCTTCTGCGGACGGCTTGGAATCAGGAGCCTGTCGCAGATGGCGAGAACTCTGTCGATATCCATTTTTCCCGCCACGCACAGCACCATATTGTGCAGGTTATAGAAGGTGCGGTAGCAGCGGTACAGCGACTCGGGCGTGATCTGTGCGATGCTCTCCACCGTGCCGGCGATGTCGATGCGCACCGGGTGATAGTGGTAGAGGCTGCCGAGCAGATTGAACATGACGCGCCATTGGGGGTCGTCGTCATACATCCGAATCTCCTGCCCGATGATTCCCTGCTCCTTTTTCACTGTCTCCTCCGTAAAGTACGGCTTCTGGACGAAATCGAGGAGGATTTCGAGCGACTCCTCGAAATGATCGGAGCAGGAAAACAGGTAGCAGGTGCTGTCGAACGAGGTGTAGGCGTTCGCCGACGCACCCGTCTTCGCATAGCGGGAGAAGGCGTCGCCGTCCTCGCTCTCGAACAGCTTGTGCTCGAGATAATGCGCGATGCCCTCCGGCACGGAGAACAGCTCCTCGCCGTCGACGCGGAAGGTGGTATCCACGGAGCCGTACCGCGTGCCAAAGACGGCGTATGTCGAATTGTTTTGATTTTTCGGATACAGCAGGATGCGCAGGCCGGAGGCGTGCCGCAGCTCAAAGTAGCGGTCTCCGGTGCGCTCGCTGACGTGTTCCATCATTCCCTCATGCATTCGCGTTCCCCTCTCCCGAAAGACTGTAGACCGTGTCAAGCACAATCTGGTTCGAGGCGCGGACGAGCTCTTCGCGCGTGACGGCCTCAATCGCTGCGGCGGCCTCCTCCAGCGTCTGCGGCCTGCCTGTGAGCGCCTGTGTGAGATACCAGCCCGCCATTGCTCCGAGCGAATCGGAGAAGGTGCGGTAGCTGTTGAGGATGCTCATCTTCGCCGCAGCGATCTCCTCGTCTGTAAAGTCTCCCCGCTTCATCGCGTCAAGCTGCTCGAGGATGGCCCGGCGGGTCTTCTCAAGATTTTCCTCCTCGACGCCGCTCTGCACGAGTACAATCCCCTTCATGCTGTTGTACGAGGCGCTGCAGTAATAGCAGAGACTCTGCTTTTCCCGCACATTCAAAAACAGCTTCGAGCTCGGCGTGCCGCCGAGTATCGCGACGGCGAGGCGCATGGCCGGGACGCTGTCCTGCGGCTGCGCGACGGGCGTGCGCAGCCCCATCACGAGCTTAGCCTGCGCGACGGGCAGCGTCTCGCGCACCTCGCGCACCTCGCCGCGGGCAGGGCGGTTGACCGTCCCGACAGCCGGGAGAACATCCCTGTCCAGCTCGCGGAAGGCGTCGCGAAAGCGCTGATAGAGCGGCTCTATTTCGCAGTTGCCGAGAACCAGAATCAGCACGCGCGCGCGGCGGAGGACGTTGTTCCATGTCTCCGTCATGCGGGAAAGCTGAAGCGCAGCGACATCCTCGCGGGAGCCGTACCGGTTCAGCCCATACGGCTCGCCCTCGCACAGGACAGCCTCACAGCGCTGCCGCGCGTAGACGCGCTTGTCGTTGAGTTCCGTCTCGATGAGCTCGATCGTCTGCCGCTTCTCCTGTTCGAAGCCGTCCTGCGGGAAAAGTCCACCCTCCAAAGGGGGATCGAACAGCACGCCGCAGAGAAGCTCAGCAAGACTGTCCGACACCGCTTCCCCGTGGAGAGCAAAGCAGTCCGCAAGACCGGACGCCGCGATGGAAAGCACCTGGACGTCCCCGATCTTTTCCACATCGGCGTTCAGGCTCGCGCCGTACAGCTCCGCCAGACGCTGGCCGAGCTTCGTAAAGTCGGGGTATGCCCGGCTTGCCCGGCTCAGCAGAAAAGGCAGCAGCGCGTTCGCAGAAGCCTCCTTCTGCTCCATCGGCAGCAAAAGGTGAACCGACATACGCGCCGTCTTAAATTTTTCGTCACGAACGCCGAGGAATTCCACTCCCTCGCAGACGTTCCGGCATTCTATTCCAGCCATGCAATTTCCATCTCCCATACCAGTGAAACCGCCTTTGCCCCAGAGACGCTGCGCAAAGACGGGGGAAGATTCTCTCCTCCCTGACATACAGATGTATTATAGCACATTCTTGAAATGAATAAAAGAATGAATATTCTGAATAATGTATGAACTTACAAATATTGTCCGCCGCATTTTGGGAGATGTTTGTCTTTTTTGAACGAAGACAGCGTGTGTAAATTGAAAAGATCACAAATATTTTACGAATACATCAGAAAAACAGGTCGATTTTTCCCTTTGCGTGTTGTATACTGATTTCACAAGGAGTGATTCAAATGTCCATGCTGATTGACAATCCGCTGTGCCGCCCGTTCGTCCTGGAGGGCTCGCGCGAGCACGGCATTCTTCTGATTCATGGCTTTACCGCCACGCCCGGCACCATGCGGCCGCTCGGCGAGGCGCTCGCCGCAAAGACAGGCTGTACCGTCGCGGCCCCTCTCCTTCCCGGCCACGGCAGAACGCCGGAGATCATGGCAAAAACCCGCTGGCACGACTGGCTTCGCGGAGCGCAGCACGCGTTTGATAAGCTTTCGCGCAGCTGCGGCGACGTGAGCGTCGTCGGCCTCTCGATGGGCGGTACGCTGTCGCTGCTCCTCGCGGAAACAAGGCCGGTGCGGCGTGTTGCCGCCGTCGCCGCCGCGCTTTCCGTGTACAACGAGAAGATCATTTTCGCTGACGCCCTCTGGCCGTTCATCCGCTTCTTTGTCGACCCGGAAAAAAGCGATGAAGTGATCCCAGATTTTCTCTATGAGTACAACGACACCTACGACAAGACGCCGGTACACTGCCTCTCCGATCTCCGGCACCTGATGCTGCTCGCGCGGAGGGGTCTGCCCCGCGTTCACTGCCCGCTCATGAACGTCATTGCGGGCCGCGACCGTACCATCCACCCGCGCAGCACGGAATGGATCCTGTCGGAAACCTCCTCGCGGAAAAAGGTTTTCCTCGAACTGCCGGAAAGCCCGCACGTCTGCACGCTCGGCCCGGAGCGTGAAATCCTGTTTGAGGAAACCGCTAAATTTCTGACAGAATAAAACGCACCAGAAAACGGCCTCCCCGGAAAACCGGGGAGGCCGTTTGGCATATCATGCTCTCTGTCTTTGTTACGCCTTTTCAAGCGCCTGCGCAATATCCTCAAGGATATCGTCGATGTTCTCAATACCGACGGACATCCGGATAAGGTCGGCGCTGATGCCGGCTTCGAGGAGCTGCTCCTCCGTCATCTGACGGTGCGTTGTGCTCGCCGGATGCAGCACGCAGGTGCGCAGATCGGCGACGTGCGTGACGACGGAGGCAAGCTTCAAAGAATCCATGAAGCGCATGGCGGCCTCTCTGCCGCCCTTGATGCCGAAGGAAATGACGCCGCAGGTGCCGTGCGGCATATATTTCTTCGCGAGCGCATAATTCGGATTGGAGGGAAGGCCGGGATAGTTGATCCATCCGATCTTCTCGTGATTCTCCAGATACTCCGCCACCTTCATCGCGTTGGAGCAGTGACGCTCCATGCGTAGGGCAAGCGTCTCAAGGCCGAGATTGAGCAAGAAGGCGTTCATCGGGCTCGCCTGCGCGCCCATATCGCGCATCAGGTGCGTACGCGCCTTCGTGATGTAGGCAGCCTTGCCGAACTGCTTGACGTAGGTAATCCCATGGTATGATTCATCGGGCTCGGTGAGCATCGGGAACTTGCCGTTCTCCCAGTTGAAGTTTCCGCTGTCCACAATGCAGCCGCCGACCTGTACAGCGTGGCCATCCATATATTTCGTCGTGGAATGCGTCACGATATCCGCGCCGAACGCAAACGGACGGCAGTTCATCGGAGTCGGGAACGTATTGTCGACGATCAGCGGGACACCGTGAGCGTGCGCCTTTTCGGCAAACAGCTCGAGATCCGTCACATTCAGAGAGGGATTCGACAGCGTCTCCGCAAACACGCAGCGCGTATTCTCGCGGAACGCAGCCTCCAGCTCCTCCGGCGAACAGTCGGGGCTGACAAACGTGCACTCAATTCCCAGTTCCGCAAGCGTTTTGTAAAGCAGATTGAAGGTACCGCCGTAAATGGCGCTCGAGCTGACGACATGGCTGCCGGCATGGCAGATATTCAGCACTGCAATCATCGTGGCGGCCTGACCGGATGAGGTCAGCATTGCGCCGACGCCGCCCTCAAGCGCGGCAATCTTCTGTTCCACCGCATCGAGCGTCGGGTTGCCCAGACGGGTATAGAAAAAGCCCGGATCCTCTAAGTCAAACAGGCGTCCCATCGCCTCAGAGGTTTCATACCGGAACGTGGTGCTCTGTACAATCGGCAGCACGCGCGGCTCGCCGTTGCCGGGATGGTAGCCCGCGTGGATGCATTTCGTATCGTTGCGATACTCACTCATTTTCAACACTCCCTTGCTATTCGCGCCGGTTCGCCAAGACAGGCTTTCCGGCTCCGTTTTTTATCATATCATGTTCCGCACCCGCTGGCAAGGGGACGGCGTCAGAAAGTTCAGGACGCTCAGCTCTCCTCTGCCGGTTTGGCCGGCGCGCAGAGGATTGGCTGCAGCTGTCTGCCCTGCAGAGCCGCCTCCACTGCAGGCAGCAGAAGACTGAAATCGGCGACGGCAGACGAGGGTTTCTGCGCGGGATCGTCCTGGCGCAGCGGAACAAAGTACACGTTTTTCACGTTCATCAGCCGCCCGATGTTCTGAGCGGACGCCGCGAGCGCGTCGTTCGTCGCGGCGCAGAGAACGACCGGAAGCCCGATGCGCAGGCAGGACTTCGCCGCCATCGTGACGGGCGTATCAGTGACGCCGAGCGCCAGCTTCGCGAGCGTGTTCCCCGTACACGGCGCAACGATGAGCGCGTCAATCATCCGTTTGGGGCCGAGCGGCTCCGCCCCGGCAATGGTATGGATGACCTTTCTCCCGCAGATATCCTCCGCCTCCCAGATAAAGTCGGCGGCGCGGCCGAAACGCGTATCTGTCTCATAAGCGTTCTGCGACATAATCGGGACGAGGCGGTACCCGGCCGCCGCGACGCGCCGCATTTCGTCCATCGCGCGCGAGAAGGTGCAGAACGAGCCGCACAAGGCAAATCCCAGGGTCAGTTCTCTCATAGCTCTCACTCCTCCATCATATTGTAAATCGTGTCGCGAATGATTTCCGCCGCCGCCCGGGGAGCGGTCTTCCCGGGGAGAGAAAGCGCCTGTACGGCGTGCACGCCAAGCTCCTTCGCCGCCTCAAA
>CASFAA010000205.1 GCA_949292505.1 uncultured Oscillospiraceae bacterium | reverse complement strand
CCGCAACAAGAATATCAACGTGCCGAATGCGCTCACGCTTCTGCGCATCCTGCTCATCGGGCCGTTCGTCTATTTTTACTGCACCAGACAAATCGTCCCGGCCATTGTCTGTCTTGTGCTGTCGGGGCTTTCCGATATGCTCGACGGGAAGATTGCCCGCCGCTTCAACCAGTTTACGGAGCTCGGCCAGATGCTCGACCCCATTGCCGATAAGCTGACCCAGGCGACGGTGGCCGTGTGCCTCGCCGTCGATTACCCGATCCTGGTGCCGCTGCTCGCTGTCTTTGTTCTCAAGGAGCTGCTCATGCTCATCGGTGGCAGCTATCTTGTGCTGAAGGCGAAGAAGCGCCCGAGCGGTGCGATGTGGTACGGCAAGGTTGGGACCATCCTGTTCTACGTTTCCTTCGGCGTGATCGTCGCGCTGCGCGGGATCTGGAAAATCAAAATCCTGCCGCTCGACGTCGCGCTGCTCTCCATCACCGCGATTTTCATGCTGTACGCTCTGTACCGCTATTTCCGTATTTTTCTTACCCTCCTTCACTCGACGGATCCGAAGGACACAATCGATCTGAAGGCGGATATCAAAGCGAGGCGCGAGCCGTGACGGGCAAGGGCCCAATCGCAGCGCCGGAAAAGAGGACGATTCATGATGTTATGTTCCAGATGCCATAAGCGGCCCGCCGTCGTGTTCATCTCCCCGACGGACGGCTCCGGAGACCCGCAGGGGCTTTGCCTGACGTGCGCCAAGGAGCTCGGGATCAAGCCCGTCAACGATATTCTCGAGAAGATGGGGATGAATGAGGAGCAGCTCGCCTCGATGGAGACGGAGCTCGGCCAGCTCATGAACCCCGACGGCGAGGGGGAGGATCAGGGCGAGGACGCGAGTCCCTTCAGTCCCGGAGGCGCGGCCACCTTCCCGAGCTTTCTGCAGAATATCTTCCCCGGCATGGGGAAGAACCAGGGCGAGACAAAGCCCGAGCAGCCCCAGCAGGAGGCGGGCCAGAAGCTGAGGCGCGACAAGGCGCGCACGAAGCGCCGCCATCTCAACGCATACTGCACGAACCTGACGGCGAAGGCCGCCGCCGGGGAGATCGACGCCATCATCGGACGCGAGCGCGAGATCAGCCGCGTGGTGCAGATTCTGAGCCGCCGCACGAAGAACAACCCCTGTCTCATCGGCGAGCCCGGCGTTGGCAAGACGGCCATCGCCGAGGGGCTCGCGCTGCGCATCGCGTCGGGCGACGTCCCGGCTCGGCTGCGCAAGAAGGAGATCCACCTGCTCGACCTGACGGCGCTCGTCGCCGGCACGCAGTTCCGCGGCCAGTTTGAGAGCCGCATCAAGGGGCTCGTCGACGAGGTCAAGGCGGAGGGGAATATCATCCTGTTCATCGACGAGGTGCACAACCTCGTCGGCACCGGCGACGCCGAGGGCTCGATGAACGCCGCGAATATCTTAAAGCCCGCCCTCTCGCGCGGCGAGATTCAGGTTATCGGCGCGACGACCTTTGTCGAGTACAGAAAGTACATCGAGAAAGACGCCGCCCTTGAGCGCCGCTTCCAGCCCGTCACCGTGGCCGAGCCGACGCTCGCCGAGACGACGAACATCCTGATGGGCATTCGCTCGTATTACGAGCGGTTCCACCGCGTCCGCGTGCCCGACGACGTCGTGAGAAGCGCCGTCTCGCTCTCGGAGCGCTATATCACCGACCGTTTCCTCCCCGACAAGGCGATCGATCTCCTCGACGAGAGCTGCGCGCACGCCGCCCTGCGCAACAAGCAGATGGCAGATTATGACGCCGCCGCCGCGGAGCTCGACAGCCTCCAGACGCAGGAGGAGGAGCTCACAGCGGACGGCGTTGAGCCCGATTACGAGAAGCTCGCCGAGCTGCGCACGAGAATGGTGCAGCTCAAGGAAAGAGAGACGGAGCTCGCGCCCGCCGCTCTCGGCGCGGAGGTTCAGAAGGAGGATCTCGCGAGCGTCATCGAGCTCTGGACGGGTATCCCGGCCTCCCGGATTCAGGAAAACGAGCTCAAGAAGCTCGCGAATTTTGAGGAGGAGCTCAACCGCCATATCATCGGCCAGGAGGAGGCCGTGGCCGCCGTGGCCGCCGCCGTCCGCCGCAGCCGGATTCAGATCAGCCCGCGCCGCCGCCCGGCCTCGTTCATCTTTGTGGGGCCGACGGGCGTTGGCAAGACGGAGCTCGTCAAGGTGCTGAGCAAGGAGCTTTTTGATACGCCTGAGACGCTCATCCGCCTCGATATGTCGGAGTTCATGGAGAAGCACTCCGTTTCTCGCATCATCGGTTCGCCTCCGGGTTACGTCGGCTACGACGAGGCCGGTCAGGTAACGGAGAAGGTGCGCCGCCGCCCGTACTCCGTGCTGCTGTTCGACGAGATCGAGAAGGCGCACCCGGACGTGCTCAACATCCTGCTCCAGATTCTCGACGAGGGCCGCGTCACGGACGCGCACGGTCGGAACGTCAATTTTGAGAACACCATCCTTGTGATGACGTCAAACGCCGGCAGCGAGCGCCGCGAGAGCGCGCTCGGCTTTGCGAAGGCGGAGGCGGACGTCAGCCGCGACCGCGCGATGAAGGCGCTGTCCGATTTCCTGCGTCCCGAGTTCATTGCCCGCGTCGACGAGATCGTGATCTTCCGCTCGCTCGACGCGCAGGATTTCCGCAGGATTGCGGCCTTGATGCTTGACGAGTACGCGACCGCCCTCAAGGAGAAGCAGATCAACCTCATGTACGACGACAAGGCGACCGCCTGGCTCGCCGATCACGCCGTCGGCGGCAAGAGCGGCGCGCGCGACCTGCGCAATCTCATCCGCAGAAAGGTCGAGGACGCGCTGGCCGAGTTGCTCATCGAGCGCTGCGACAATCTGCCCGAGGGGATTTTCGTCACCTCGGACGGCGAGCAGATCCTTCTCAAAACGCTCCCCGAAGCGTAAACAGTCCGAAAGCCCTTCCCGGTGCGCCGTGGAAGGGCTTTTTTGCGTGAAAGCGGCGAATTTCCGCGCTAAATATTTCTTTTCTTGTTGACAGGACGGGGGTCGTATGCTATAATAATAGCCGTCGCAAAATGCGGGTGTAGTTCAATGGCAGAATCCCAGCCTTCCAAGCTGGTCGTGTGGGTTCGATTCCCATCACCCGCTCCACCGCGAGGCAGAGCGGTTCCCGTGTTTGCCTGCGTCCTTTGTCCCTCGGGACAAGCCGATATGCGCCAATAGCTCAGCTGGATAGAGCAACTGCCTTCTAAGCAGTAGGCCAGGGGTTCGAGTCCCTTTTGGCGCGCCACAGTTTTGTCTGTTTGTTCGCCGGGTAAGGCGCCCGTGCACGCGCCTTTTCCGTGCGGCAGCAAAACGACAGAGCTCCCGCTCTGCGGACTCTGTTTTTATATATGGTGGATGTAGCTTAGTTGGTTAAAGCGCCAGATTGTGGCTCTGGAGACCGTGGGTTCGAGTCCCATCTTCCACCCCATACGAAAGTGATGTGGCGCAAGACGGCGAAATTCGCCGTCTTGCGGCCCTTTTATCATTGGGCTGTAGCCAAGGGGTAAGGCAACGGACTTTGACTCCGTCATCTCGCGCGTTCAAATCGCGCCAGCCCAGCCATTGCCGCCCCTTCAACCGGGCGGAGCAGTCTGCCAAAGGCCCGGTATACGCGCAGCCTTTTTGGATATAGATATTGATTAGGAATCGTTAGCTCAGTCGGCAGAGCACCTGTGAACCGGCGCGCCGGTTCACGTTCGAGCTTCAATTTTACGGCGCACGGCGCCGGAAAATCAAAGCTCGACGGCTGAGAGCGCACGTCAGCCCCGTCTTCGTGTGGAGTCCGCGGACAGGCCGGCGAAGCAGCCGCTTCCACCGGAGCGCATAACTAAAAACCAAATATATGAATCATTAGCTCAGTCGGCAGAGCACCTGACTTTTAATCAGGGTGTCCGGGGTTCGAATCCCCGATGGTTCACCAAGCAAAAACCGCATCAGATAGCCGTTTTTCGGCGTCAGGTGCGGTTTTTATTATTGCCTGAAAACGACATTTGTTAGCAACGTGTTAGCAACCGGAAAATTTATATCCGAAATGAGCTTTGCGTGGCTACCGGCAAAGACGGAAAAACGGCAGCAATTTTTGTCACTATCCAAGCAGCCGGATCGCCCTTGTAAGCTGGTCGGCGTTCGCGTGGGTGTAGATGTTGGCAGTAACGGAGTAATCGGCGTGACCCATGATTTTCTGCAGGTCTTCGGGGCGCGCACCGGCCTCGACCATCATGCTCGCAAAGGTGTGCCGCGTGGTGTGGAGCGTCCGCTTCGGGATTCCCAGCCGCTCCAACAGCGGATAATACTCCCGCTCGCGAAAGTTGTGGTAGCTTTTCTGCCCGCCCTGCGAGTTGCTTACAAGGTACTCGCCGGGAAGCTCCATCAGCGCGCGGACGTGGGGTAGGATGGGCAGGGCGATCGGGATCATCCGGTTCCGCCCAGCCTCCGTCTTCTCGCCGCCGATCATGTGCGGGGTATGGCTGTCAAGGTGCACGTCGGCCTTGCGGACGCCGAAAAGCTCATTGATTCTGAGTCCCGAGTAAATCAGAATCATGACAATCCGCGCTGCCGGGTCGAACGGGGCGGCTGCCGCGATGGCGTCGCGCTCCTGCGGGGTGAAGATTTCCTTCTCGCGCGTCGTGTTTTTGCCGACGTCTAAAGTCTCCGCGTAGTTGCGGGGAATGATGTCGTTGCTCTGCGCCCACTTGCAAAGCTGCGAGCACAGCACCCGCACCTGGTTTTTGAGGCTCCTCGACTTCCCGGCGAGGGC
>CASFAA010000204.1 GCA_949292505.1 uncultured Oscillospiraceae bacterium | reverse complement strand
TGACGCTTCGATCGTCACCGTATGCGCCGCGGGAGGCGCGGGAGGATCGGAAACAGATCCGCCGTCTTCCCCTACTGCGAGTACCGCTGCGTTGCTGTTGAACGCCAGAATGACCGATAAAAGTCCAGCTAAAAGTTTCTTCCCCTTCATGTGTCTCCCGTCCTTTCCTGCGCAGGCTCTCTTCCCTCAAGAAAACCGCGCCTATAAATCGGGAATAATTTATGGCTAAATTATAGCATAGTGCTGAACTATTTTCCACATTTCATCGAATATTTAACGAAATCTTTAATTTAGTATAAAAATATTGACAAGAAAAAAGCAGCCTCCGCAAGATCAGAGGCTGCTCGTCAATTTCATTAACTTATCTCTTTGTTTTGTGCCGAAAAATTACGACAGCGTGTTTTGGGGGGATGGTGAAGCTTCCGGAGACGGGCAAGCCCGTCAGGAGCTCGACCCCCGTCTCGCCCGAAAGGGAGGCGGGCTCCGCCCCGTGGTTGAGGTAGAAGGCGTACGCGCCGGACGCGCCCTCGCGCAGGTGGAACTCGACGCCCTCCGGGAGCGGGCGCGGCAAAATCCCGGCATCAGCGAGCATATGCGCAAAGAGCGGGCGCATGGCGGCGGGGGTGCAGCGGGCGGCCATATAGTACGCATGGCCCGCGCCGAACGCCTTGCGGGTAAGCGCCGGGGTCCCGGCGTAGAAGTCGGACGCATAGGAGCCGAGCACCTCCGCGTCCGCGACGCGCAGCGTCTCGGCGTAGTCGCGCACCTCCCACTCGCCCCAGCCGGGCTCTGTGCAGCGCACGGCGTTGCGGTCGGCGGGATAGAGCGTGTCGATCTCCTCGCTCACGACGCCGAACAGCTCCGCGAGGCCGTCGCCGGGGAAGCCGCCGAGGTAGCACAGCGCGTCCTTGTCGACGCAGCCGGTGAAGTACGTCGCGAGAAGCTGGCCGCCGTTCTCGACAAAGCGGCGCAGGTTTGCCGCCGTGCGGGGCTGGAGCAGGTAGAGCATCGGGGCGACGGCAAGGCGGTACGGCGTGAGGTCGGCGTCGGACGCGACAACGTCCATCTCCACGCCCATGCGCAGGAATTCCTTCCAGATGCCGATGCACGTCTCCTCATACCGCTTCGTCGACTCGGCGAGCGCCTTCGCGTCCTGAATCGCCCAGCGGGCGTCCCAGTCGAAGATAAGCGCCGCCTTCGCCTTCACGAGCGTCCCGGCGGCGGGGGCGAGCCTTTTGAGCGCCGCGCCGACCTCGGCGGTTTCGCGGAAAATGCGGGTGTCGTCCGCGCCGAGGTGGTCGACGACCGCGCCGTGGTACTGCTCAAACGAGCCGCGTCCCTTCCGCCACTGGAAATACTGCGCCGTGTCGGAGCCGCACGCGATCGCCTGCAGGCAGGCGAGGAAATGCGTGCCGGGGCGCTTGACCTTGTTGAACTCGTGCCAGTTGACGAGCCCCGGCGCGCTCTCCATGAGCATGAAGGGCTTGTCCCGCTTCATCGAGCGCATGACGGTGTGATGGAAGGCGTTCTCCGCCATCGTCTCGTACAGGCTCTCATAGTCGTTTTCGTAGCGGGGGTAGCTGTCCCACGAAACCACGTCGACGGACGGGGCCATGCGGCGGTAGTCGAGGCCGTTGTAGAGCGTCATGAAGTTCGTCGTGACGGGAACGTCGGGGCACTCGGCGCGCAGGACGCCGATCTCGAACCGCAGGAAATCGTTCATCGAATGCGTCGTGAAGCGCTTCCACTCGAGGTTCAGGCCCATGACGCTGCCCTCGCCGTTCGCGTACGGCGGCTCGACCTCGTCAAAGGACGCGTAGCGGTGGCTCCAGAAGGTCGTCCACCACGCGCGGTTAAGCGCCTCAATGTCGTCGTGAAAAACGTCGCGCAGGTAATCGCGGAATTTCTCGGCGCACAGGTCGCACCAGCACGCGCCGCCGAGCTCGTTGGAGACGTGGAACATCAGAAGGCCGGGGTGACGCCCGAAGCGGCGCGCGAGCTCGCGGTCGATGATCCGCACCTTCTCGCGGTACTTCGGGGAGGTCATGCAGTGGTTGTGCCGCACGCCGTGACGGTTGCGCACGCCCTGCGCCGAGACGCGCATGGCCTCGGGGTACTGGCGGTCGAGCCACGCGGGGCGCGCGCCGGAGGGCGTGGCGAGGATGGTGTAGATCCCGTTTTCAAAGAGGGAATCCATCACCTCCCGGAGCCAGTCAAAGTGGAATTCGCCCTCGCGCGGCTCGCAGACCGACCACGAAAAGACGCCGAGCGTCACGCAGTTGACGCCCGCGAGCTTCATCATGCGGATGTCCTCGCGCAGGATGTCGGGGCGGTCGAGCCATTGCTCGGGGTTGTAGTCCCCGCCGTGGGCGAAGCCGCCGAGGGCGGGGAACAGCGCCGTGTTCTCCATCCGGGATTCTCCTTTCTCAGAGCTTTTTCATGACCCACACGTCGCCCGCCGGAAGAACGGCGCTGCCCGTGCGGCGCTCGCCCGTCGTGAGGCTCTCGAGGACGTCGTCCCCGAGCTCGACCTTGGCGGGAGCCTTGTTGTGGTTGAGGAAGAACAGCGTCTCGCCCTTGTCGGAGACGCGGCGCGTGATCTCCACGCCCTCGTCCGCCGCGTACGGGCCGCGCAGGCCGCGGCCGGCGCAGATCTTCGCCATCAGCTCGTCGAGGAAGCCCTGCTCGGGCTGCGTGCCGATGTAGTACGCCGTGCCCTCACCGAAGCGGTTCTTCGTCACGCACGGGCGGCCGGCGTAGAAGTCCTTCCCGTAGGAGGCGAGCACCTCCGCGCCGCCCTCCGGGCCTTCGTCGTCGGTGCGGATGAGGTCGCACAGGAAGCCGCACTCGTACGAGGGCTTTGCAAAGCCGTCCGCATGGAGGACGAGCTCGTTTTTCTCATACGGGCGCAGCGCGTCCGTCTCCTCGACCCAGAGGCCGAAAATGTCGCGGAGCTTGCCGGGGTACGCGCCGAAGATGCAGCGGTCGTTCTCGTCGGCCACGCCGCTCATCACCGTCGCGACGAGCGTGCCGCCCGCCCTCACAAAGTCGTGCAGGCGCTCGGAGAGGCCGTCTTTCAACATATACAGCATCGGGGCGACGACAAGGTCGTACCCCTCGAGGGACGCGTCGAAGGGCAGAATATCGACGGCGACGTTCTGCCGGTACAGCGTCTCATAGTAGAGCGAGAAGGTCTTGAGGAAGTCGAGATCCTTGCTCGGCCCGCTGGTCAGCTCAAGCGCCCACCAGTTGTTCCAGTCAAAGAGCATCGCCGCGCGGGCGGGCGTGCGGCCGCGCAGGAACGCGCCGCCGATGGCCTGCAGCTCCGCGCCGAGCGCGCACGACTCGCGGAAAACGCGCGTGTCCTCGCGCCCGGAATGGCTGATGATCGCGCCGTGGAACTTCTCCTGCCCGCCGACGGACTGGCGCATCTGGAAGAACAGGCAGGTGTCCGCGCCGTGCGCCATCGCCTGGTACGACAGCCGCCGCACCTCGCCGGGGCGCTTGAGGAGGTTGTACGGCTGCCAGTTCTGCTGGTTCGGGGACTGCTCGGTGAGCACATACGACTGCCCGCCCTTGAGGCCGCGCATGATGTCGTGCTTCATGGCGACGAAGTACGGCGGGTCGTCCGGCCAGGGGTAGTTGTCCCAGCCGACCACGTCGAGGTTCTTTGTCATGGTGAACTGGTCGAGCTTCTTGATGTAGCCGGACATATTCGTCTGGATCGGGATGTCGGGGTTATAGCTCTTGAGCACGCGGTACTCGTTGAGGAAGCACTCCGCCGTCGAGTCGGTGACGAAGCGCATATAATCGAGCTGGATAGCGGGGTTGAAGCGGTAGTCGTCGTTGAGCTCGGTCGGGAGCGTGACCTCCTCGAAGCTCGTCACGATGCGTCCCCAGAACGTCGTGTTCCAGCGGCGGTTGAGCTCGTCGACGGAGCCGTACCGGCGGCGGAGCCAGACGCGGAACTTCGCCTGGCACGTCGGGCAGTAGCAGTAGGTGCCGTACTCGTTGGCGACGTGCCACATGGCGAGGGCGGGGTGATGGGCGTAGCGTTTGGCCATCTCCCCGGCGATCGCGGCGGCGCGCTCGCGGTACTTGAGGCTGTTGACGCAGAAGAACACGCGCATCCCGTGCGTGCGCTTTCTGCCCGCGATATCCACGGGCAGCACCTCCGGGTACCGCGTGGAAAGCCAGGCGGGCTGGGCGGTCGTCGGCGTGGCGAGGCAGACGCGGATGCCGTTCTCCCAGAGCTTGTCGAGAAGGTGGTCGAGCCAGCCGAAGTTGTACACGCCCTCGTCGGGCTCAAGCTTTGCCCACGAAAAGACGGGCAGCGTCACGAGGTTGATCCCGGCCTTGCGGAACAGGCGCATATCCTCGTCAATGGTCTTGTCATCCCACTGGTCGGGGTTATAGTCTCCGCCGTAGTAGATGCGGTCGGCTTCTTTCATGTGTGCACTCTCCTTTTGCGTCAGTTATGCTTTTCCTGATCAAAATCGCTTTTTTATACAAGCAAGCTTTGCTTGTATGAAAAAGCACGGTTTGCTTTGAGAAAAAGCTTGCTTTTTTCAAAGCGAACCGTACCATTCGAGCGCGGGACGCGCCGTCAGGCCGGTGGGGGGGATGAGCAGATGGGTCGACGCGCCGTCCTTGCGCGTCCAGACGAGCGTGTTCGTCACGTCGATGCGCAGCGTGTTCTTGCCCTCGCGCACCGCCGCGGAGACGTCCACCCGGCCGGGGAAATGCGCGAGGTAACCGCAGTCGACGCCGTTGAGCCACACGCGGGCGGCGTCCGAGGCGCGCGGCAGGCACAGCAGGCAGCGCTGCCCGCCCTTTTCCGCGACGGAGAACACCGCTTCGTAGCGGGCGGTTCCGGCAAAGCCGGGGAAACGATCCGCGCCGTTGAGGTTCGGGAGCTTTTCGTCCGCGCCGACGGTGAAGGCCGGCGTGAAGTCCTCAGAGAGGACAGGCGCGAGGGAGACGGCAAAGCCGCAGCCGAGCGCCTCGGTCTTTGTCCGGCGCGGGACGGGTTCCTCGGCCTTCGTCTCCGGGGAGAAGCAGAGGAACAGCGCTTCGCCGGGGTCGAGGGTGAGCGTCTCGCCGGGGGCGAGCGCAAAGGGCTCGGCGCGGTTCGTCCACGGGTCGTAGAACACGGCGGCCCCGCTCCCGTACGCGCCGGGAGAGACGGAGAACGACGCGCGTTCCGTGACGGACTCGTTCATCAGCATGACGGCGAGGCCGTCCTCGTGCGCCGTGGCAAAGCGGCGGAGGAAGCGGCTGTCCGTGTGTATGGCAAAGCCGTCCGGCTCACAGAGCGCGGCGACAGCACTGGCCAGCTCCGAGAGCGCCACGGCGCGCACGCGGCTTTGGAACGCGTCCGGCAGCGGCTCGCCGTTCAGGTCACGGGTGGGAATTTCGCCCGTCACGAACACGGGGACATTGCACGAGAGGACAAACGAGACGACGCGGCGGTCGACGCACGCGCTTCCCGGCAGCACAAGGCAGGGATAGCGCTCCTGCCCGAGGACGAGCCTGCCGTCCTCGCAGCGCGCTTCCTCAAACGCGTCGGCGGGAACCACGTCGTAGTCAAGGCCGTGCTCCATGAGCGCCCGGCCGGGCTTCTGGAAATACTGGAAGCTCCGGCCGCTCCACTCCGCTCCGGCGTGGTAGAGAACGGCGGCGTCCGCGAGGGGAACGCCCCCGGAGAGCAGATGGGCGGCGCGGTTCATGTACTGCATGAGGACGGCAAAGCACGGGAACGCGGGGTTGTTGCCGCGCGCGTAGAAGTGCGGCGGGCAGTCGCGGTCGGGGTAGCGCAGCGAGAAGGCGTGCGGCGTGAACTCGTTGACGCCGCGCACGAGCATATGGTCGGTGAGCCACTTCATGAGGGAATTGCCCTCCGCCCAGCCGTAGTTGCCGAAGATCTCACACAGCGCGCGGCCCTCTTTATTCTTCTGCACATGGGCGGCGCTGCTCGCGAGCTTCGCGAGGCCGAAATGGAAGAACTCGCCGTCGCGGTCGCCCGCGATCCACTGGTGCACCGGCTCGGTGAATCCGGGGACGATCTGGTGATGCACCACGTCGATCCCGGCCATGTGCCGGCCCGCCATCTCGCGGAAATAGTGGCCGATGCTGCACCCGAGGCGGGTGTGGGCGTTGTCGTCCTCGATGATGTGGCCGATGTACTCCACGCCGTGCGCCGCGCACCAATTCCCGACCTGCTCCGTAAAGCAATGCTGCACCAGGCGGGTCATCTCATCCATATAGCCGGTGCGGACGCGCTGCGTGTGCGCGCCGGACTCGTACCAAAGAGCGGGCAGAAAACGCAGGAAATCCTCGCCCCACAGATCGCGCAGCCGCGCTTCGAGCGCCGCGCTCCACGGCAGGCGGATGTCCCGCTGGCCGAGGGCGCAGTCGAAGGGATAGCCCTTCACGTTGCCGAGCTCCGGCTCGTCGGAGAAAAAGCCCGCGAGCGTGGTGCCGAAATAGCGGCGGTAGCGCTCCCAGTGCTTTTCGTACACCTCGTCGAGCAGGACGCGCACGGATTCCTCGTCGATGAGGTTCATGTACTGCTCGCGGCCTCCGCCGGTGCGCGTCGTGAAGAGGATGAACAGGCGGTACGGCCCGGGGGGAACGTCGAAGGTGACGAAGCCGTCGTGGAGCGTGTGCTTTCCTCCCCCAAAGAGGGGATCTCTGTGAGGGAGGAAAGTATCGGTGAGGTTCAGGACGCGCGTGCCGTCGACGGCGAGCGTCTCGCCGTCCGGCTTGGCGACGGCAAGAATGGCAAGGAGCCTCCCGTCCGGCGGCAGGAAGTTTTCGACGAGGACAGAGCCGCCCTCACACGGGCCGAACACATCCATATGCCGCTCGCCGAGGTAAAGCTTGCTCTTTTCCGGCTGACGGGCAAAGCCGCCGTTCGCGTGGCCGGTCGGGAACTTGTCGTCGTCGAGAATCCAGACGCGCATCCCGCGCCGTTCGGCCTCGGCGAGGAGGAAGTCGAGGTTTTCCCACCAGCCAGGGCCGCAGAAATCGGGGTGCGGCCGCGACTCGAGGCAGACCTCGCGGATGCCGCACGCTTCGACGCGGTCAAGCTCGTCGCGGATGGTGGCGTTGTCCTCGCCCTTCATCCAGAAGAACGGGCGGATATGGCTCACGCCCTCGCCGCGCATGGCCTCCGAGAGACGTTTCATGCATTTCCCTCCTTTTCCCAGACCGGCTCGCTCGCCGCGAGGCAGATGGTGCGGAACTCGCCGTACGCGCTGGTGGGGTCGCCCTCGCGCGAGGGACGCGTGCCGCAGTAAAAATGGTACAGAACGCCGTTCCACTTAAGAATAGACGCTTTATGCGTATGGCCGCAGTCGGGACGGCCCGGCTCGCCGTACGGGAGAATGGGCTCCTGCACCTTCTCCCAGTGAATCAGGTCATCCGAAAACGCGAGGCCCTCCTGCGCATGGGTGTGGCCGTCCGGGTACATTTTGCCGTATCCGAAGAAGAAGTTGAGCCAGGTATCGCCGTCGCGCACAATGTACGGATCGGAGACAAAGCGCTCGTCCCACGACGCGGGGTTCACGCGCAGCAGCGGGTTCTCCGGGCAGCGCTCCCAGTGGAAGAGATCGTCGGAGACGGCAAGGCCGGTCTGCTCGATCCAGCGCTCGGCACGGTTTTTCGCGTTGTAAAAGAGCCAGTAGCGCCCCTCGTGCGAGATAATGCACGCCTTATACAGGCCGCCGGACTCCCAATCCGCGCCGTCGCGCCACGAAAAGACAGGCGCGTCGAGCGGATGCCAGTCGAGCAGCTCCTCGTCCTCGCACCACGCGAGGCTGATCTCCGCCGGGCCGCTCTCGTAGCCCGTCTGGGGATAGGAATGATAGACAAACCAGTACTTCCCGTCAATTTTCTTCAGGCGCGGCACATCCTCGAGGCGGTCGCTCTCCTTGATGATCCAGGTCGCGGCTCCGCCGACCGCGTCCCAGCGGCCGCTCCCGGCGCAGCGCGGGAGAATCACGCCCTTGTGCGTCCAGTGGAGCAGATCGTCGGAGACGGCGAGGGCGGACTGGTAGCCGACGCCGTCAAAGCCGGTGTAGAGCATATAAAAGCGGTCGTTGTGGCGGAACACGAACGGGATGTCCACGGCCTTTTCGTCAAACGCGCCGGGTACGCCGGAGCCGGTGAGGACGGGCTCCGGGCAGCGGTACGGCGTGAGATACGGCGCGACACGGCTGTCGGTCAGTGAAATCATGATGAAAGCTCCTTTCGAACGGTGAGGATCAAAACGTGAAGTTTTCGCGCAAGCCTTTTTCAAAAGGCTTGCGGGGCGCGGGGCAGAGCCCCGACCACACAGCTCACGGTGATCTATTGCGAAGCCCTGAAAAAGCCAGGGGGAACAGCGAAGCGTTTTCCCCCGAACGATTTACTCCCGGCTGCTTCCGTGCGAATCGTCCGGAAAAATGCCGTCCTTTGGACGGCATCTGAATTTCAATTTTGCGGTTTGAAAAACCGGAAAATTAAAATTCAGCGGCTGGGTGCAGAATAGAGGCGGCTTCGCGGACTGTTTGAAGGGGCTCTTGTCTCGCCTGCCGGCTCGGTCGGCGCTAATTCGCGTGCCACCGGCACGCCGCGCCCCTTCACCCCGCGGTCTCCGCTGCCGCTCCGGTCGGCGCCGTGTTTGTGTGCCACCGGCACACGGCGGCCTTTTGAAAAAGGCCGGCGAAAACTTCACTTTTTTTATTTTACAGCCTGCATTTTTTGAAGCTGGCTTTCGACCGCCTCGCGGGCGGTTCCCTTGGCCGCACGGCCCGCGCGCAGCACCACGGTTCCCGTACTCCCAACCTCCAGCAGGATCGGCGGTTTGCGGTAATTTCCCCAGGAAATATGCGGATAGGCGAACTCCTGATTCAGCAGCAGCCACACAGGCTCCGGCTTTTTCCCGTCTATCACGCGGAAGCCCGTGATGACAATATACGTATCGGACGCGTCGGGGGCTTTCTTGCCCAGCGCTTCCACACGGATGGTATGCTCCCCGGCGGGAAGCCCCTCCACCGAGAACAGCGCGAGGCCGTATTTTTTATCGAAGCCCACCGACGAGCAAGAGAAGTCACAGCCCGCCGACCGCTGGCTCACGCGCTCCGCCGCCGGAACGCCGTCGATGAACACGCGCGCCATGCCGAGCGTCGTGTCCTGCGGGCCGACCCAGACAACGCCCGTGCCGGTGAAGGTCAGCTCCGCCGCGTCGCCCGGATTGCGCGCCCACAGCTCCGTGCAGCCGCCTTTTTTGTCCTCGAGCGTGTACCACGTCCCTGTCGTGCGGATTTCGGGCGATCCGGCGGGAACAAACGCCGTCTGCATCGTCTCCAGGCGGACGTGCGTCCCTTCGCCCACGCCAAGCGCGGCGGGCGAATCGCCGAGCAGCAGCCAGCCCTCGCGGACGTTCTTCTTCGTCGCGCGGAAGTCGTTCGTGCCGCGGTCAAGCGGGGCGTATTTCCCGTCGAGAATGTCGTCGCGGCGGTCGTCCTCCCACGCGCCCACGGGCGGCTCGCCCCATGCGCCCTGCGGCGCGGAGCGTTTGGCCTCGCCGAAATTGCGGGCCAGGTGGCCTTCGGGGTACCACGCGTAGTCGTCCTCCGCGTCCTCGTCGATCACGCGGGCGAACGCAAAGCCGTCCGTCTTCGCGGAGGCCGGGAAGGCAATGCCAAGCTCGTCGAGGCCGCCGCCGTCCACGCCGACGCGCAGCTTCAGATTGCGCGGCAGCTCCGCAAAGAGCGCGTCGACGCGGTAGGAGACGGTCAGCGCGCCGTCCGGGGAGACCGTGACCGTCCACGTCAGCGCGAGCGTGTCCCGGTACGCGCCGCGCGAGACAACGACCGCGCGGTCCCCTTCCATCTTACAGGAAAACTCGTTCAGAATCCAGTCTCCGAGCTGGAAATACGGCGCATTGAGACTCTGCGCGCCGGTGAGAAGCGCCTCGTCCCCGCAGGTGAACGACAGAAGAAGGCCCGTCTCCTTCGAGAAGCGGGCGGCAAAGCCGTCCCCGGAAACGCATACCGCCGCGTCCTCGCCCGCGATCGTCAGCGGGCCGCGCGGCACGGCGCGATCGCTCTCCGGGAACAGGGCGGGCAGCGCGGCGCGGCGCAGCTCCGTTTCCTCGACGCACACGCCGCGCGGGTCGGTGAACGAGAGGCGCAGCGCCGGGGCGGAGGAAGCAACCGTCAGCGGCAGCACGGCGCGGATGGCCTCGCCGGGGCGCGCCTTCGGCAGCGCAAGCGTGCCGGACTCCTCCCCGCACCGCCACGCGAGACTTACCTCCGCGAGATCCGTATGGCAGAAGCGGTTCTCAAGGGCGAGGACAAGCCGGTTCTGTTCCGGCTTCCACCGGGCGGCAAAGAGCTTCACGGGAGAGAACGCCTTGCGCGTCATGTACCATTCCGGCTTTTTGCGCCGCCACACGTCGGCGATGCCCCACTCGAGCTGCGTATTGCCGCCGTCGTAGATGTCCGTCTCGTCGATGCCGGCCCAGATCGCGCCGCCGAGCGCGCCGTCGGTGCTCCAGACAGCGTCCCAGAAGCGGCGCAGCCCCTCGCCCCAGAAGACGCGGACGGCCGGGTCGCGGCGCATTTCCTCGCGGTTGTAGCACGCGACGTGCGCGAACTCATCGTGCAGGACGGGATGGTCGCGCCCCGCCTGCCCGCCGAGGCTGAGGTTGTCGTGCTTTTTGCCGAGGTCGGCGTCGAACTCCGAGTAGTGGACGCTCCAGATGTCCACCGGCTCGTGCTCTTCGGCGATGGTCATCGGGTAGCTGAACTTCGTCATGCGCGTCGGGTCGAGACGGTGGGTAAGGCGGTTCAGCGCGTCAAAGTTGAAGCCGCCGAACGACTCGTTGCACAGCGACCAGATAATGACGCTCGGATGGCAGCAGTCGCGCGCAAAGCACTCCGTGAAGTGCGAGAGGTAGCGCTCGCGCTCCTCCGGGTCCCGCTGGGTATAGGGAAGCGTGCGGGCGATGAACGCGAGGGCGAGCTCGTCCTCGACGTAGATGCCCGCCTCGTCGCACAGGTCGAGGAAATACTCGCTCGGCGGGTAGTGCGACGTGCGGATGTAGTTCAGGTTCGCCTCGCGGAACAGCTCGACGTCCCGGCGAATCCACTCGCGGGAGACGGCGTGCCCGCGGCGCGGCGTGATTTCGTGGCGGCACGCGCCGCGCAGCTTCACTTCCCTGCCGTTGACGAGCAGGCGGCAGCCGGCGCGCTCGATTTTCCGCAGGCCGGTGCGGCGCGCGACACGCTCGATCGGCGCGCCGTCGAGGCACAGCTCCGCCTCGAATGTGTAGAGGTTCGGGTGCTCGGCGTCCCACAGGCGCGGGCGCTCCACCGGCACGCGCAGCGTATAGTACCCGCCGTGGCGCACGGAGAGCGGTTCCTCGCCGGAAGCGGCAGGCTGGCCGTCCGGGTCAAGGAGCCGGTACCGGAGGGAGAAGCGTCCCGGCACATGGCGCGGCTCGAGCCCGGCAACGTCGAGGTCGGCGCGCAGCACGCACGCGGCAAAATCGTCGTCGAGCAAAGGCGTGAGGATCAGCGCGCTCACATACGAGCACGGCAGCAAAAGCAGATAGACGCTGTGCAAGATGCCGCCGTGGTTGTACGCGCTGACGCGCTCGACCGTCTCGTCGATCTCCACCTCGAGGGTGAAGCGGCGCTTGCCTGCCGTGAGATCCGTCACATCCACGTTCCACGTCAGAAAGCCGTTTTCGTGGCGGGCGGCTTCCTGCCCGTCGATGAGGACGCGCGCCGCGCCGTTCACGCCCTCAAACCGCAGCACGCGGCGGGCGTCCTCGGCCTGCTTCGGCACGCTGACCGTGCGGCGGCAGGTATAGCGGCGCGAAATCAGCCCCTGCCGGTGCCAGATGCCCATATCAAACGGAAGCTCCACCGGCCGGACGGAGCCGTTTTCCGCGTCGACCGCTTCCCACGCGCCGTCGAGGCAGAGGCTCGGCGTGTCCTCGCCGCGGCACCACAGCGGCATTGGCGCGAGGCGCGGCACGCAATCCCAGGTTTCTGTGCTCATTTTGCTCCTCCTTTCGCCTCCCCCGCGCAGAGGCGCAGGGAGAAGCCGTCACGGTCGCCGGGAAGCAGCTGCACGCGCTCCCGCCGGACGCAGCCGCGCACAAGGCGGCTGAAATTGCAGTCGAGTTCGGCGTGCAGCCACACGCCGCGCGGATACGCCGCCCCCTCAAGAACGGCGTAGTCGATCATCGTGTAGGTGTTCTGCGCGCCCGGGACGCTTTTCCCAAGGACGCGCACGGTGAGCTCGTGCTCCCCCTCCGGCAGGCCGGAAACCTCGGCCAGCAGGCGGCGCGGCCGCTTTTCGTAGCCGCGGCTCACGCCGGGGAAGTCGACCTTCTCCAGATACTGGCTGACCTGCGCCTTCGGTTCGCCGTCGACGAGCACCTCGCACAGGCCGCCGTTCATGTCAAGCGGCCCGAAGAGGCGCACGCCCGTGCCCGCAAAGCGCAGGCGGGCGCAGTCGCCCTCCCGGCGGGCAAAGCGGAGCGTGCCGCAGAGGTCGCCTGTCGGGTCGTCCACGTCGCTCCATGCGCCGGTGTAGACAAAGCGCGCGTCGCGGTCGTCCGCGACGGCTCCGGGGGTAAATTCCGGCGCTTCCTCGAAGCGGACGCAGCCGCGGCGGCGCATGAGCACGTCGATCCCCGCGCCGCCTTCCCACGACGCGGAGACGAGCGCCGCGCCGTACCGCGCGGCTTTGCACGCGTCCGCCATCGGGAGAGCCTCGCCATCGAACGAGGCCGCCTGCGCGCCGGGGGCGAGCAGGTACGTCACGCCGCGGTCATTGAGGCCCCCCGACGAGATGCCGATGTCCGACTTGACGGCGTGCGGCATGTGCCGGCCGACAAAAAGCGGCTCAAAGCCCGTCTCGAGCACGCCGCCGGGGCGCACGGCCAGCAGGAAGCGCACGCGCAG
>CASFAA010000203.1 GCA_949292505.1 uncultured Oscillospiraceae bacterium | reverse complement strand
TTTTCATGAGAAAATTCCTCCTGTTTGATTGGTTTCATCTGCAATACGTCCCGGCGCGGCGAATCCATTCACGCCATTTGAAAAAATTTTCAGGAGGACGAAAAAACGCCGTGCGGCGGCTCAGGCGAGGAGCGCACCGATCACGGCGTTGGAAACGAGAAAGCCCGCGCGGGTGAGAACAATCCCCTCCGGCGTGACGCGGCAGTACCCCGCGCCCTCGAGCGGCGCGGCGCGGCGGCGCACGGCCTGCGGGATGGGATGGCCGAACCGCGCAAGGCAGCTGTCCTCGCGCAGTCCCTCCGCGAGGCGCAGCGCGAGCATGGCGAACTCGTCGAAATCCCCGCCGGGGCCGTCGTCCGCGGGCGCGCCGCCCGCGAGGAAGGACGCGAGGTCGCGCGGGAAGTAAAAGCGCTGTCCCCGGAAAAACGAGTGCGCCGCCGGGCCGAAGCCGAGGTATTCCTCGCACCGCCAGTACTTGAGGTTGTGGCGGCTCTCCCGCCCCGGCTGCGCGAAGTTGGAAATCTCGTACTGGGCGTAGCCGAGCGATTCGAGCGACGCGCACGCCGCCTCATACAGCGCGCAGACCTCGTCCTCGTCCGGCAGGGAGAGCTTGTCCCGCCACTTCGCGAAGACCGTGCCCGGCTCGATCTTGAGCAGATACGCCGAGACGTGGCTCGCCCCCGCCTCCGCGCAGAAGCGCACCGAGCGCAGCAGGCTTTCCCGCGTCTGGCCGGGCGTCGCGATCATGAGGTCGAGCGACACGTTCCCGATCCCCGCGCGATGGGCCAGCTCCACCGCCCGCGCGGCCTGCTCCGCCGTGTGGATGCGCCCGAGCTGCCGCAGCTCGTCCGCGTTCGCCGACTGCAGCCCCAGCGACAGCCGCGTCACGCCCGCCGCCGCGAGTCCGGGGAAGAGGCTCTCGTCCCCGACGCCGGGGTTCGTCTCGACCGTGACCTCGGCGTCCGCCGCGAGGGCAAAAGCCTCCCGCACGGCGGCAAGCATCCTGCCGAGACGCTTCGCGCCGAGCAGGCCGGGCGTTCCGCCGCCGAAATAAACGGTGTCGGCGGGCAAATTCAAATCCTGATAGGATTTTATTCTGCTAATAATACAGTCTGTATACACATCCCAGTCGTTTTCCCGTCCGCGGAGCGAGTAAAAATCGCAGTAGGGGCATTTCGACGCGCAGAACGGGACATGGAGATAGAGGCCGAGGGGGGTCACAGCGCTTCGATCTCCTCAAGCCAGAGGCGGGCGGAGGCGTCGCTCGGCATCCGCCAGTCGCCGCGCGGCGAGAGGGCGACGGTGCCGACCTTCGGGCCGTCCGGCAGGCAGGAGCGCTTGAACTGCTGCGTGAAGAAGCGGCGGAAGAAGGTGGCGAGCCACTTCTTGACGACGGCGGGCTCATACGCGCCGTCGAACGCGCAGAGGGCGAGCCGGTAGATCTTGCCGGGGCCGAAGCCGAAGCGCAGCAGGTAATAGAGGAAGAAGTCATGCAGCTCGTAGGGGCCGACGACGTCCTCGGTCTTCTGGGC
>CASFAA010000202.1 GCA_949292505.1 uncultured Oscillospiraceae bacterium | reverse complement strand
GCTCGACGCGAAGAGCGAGGTGAAATTCGGCAGCTGAGGCTCCACGAGCCCGCACAGCACTGCGAGCAGCTGCCTTGCCCTGCGCCGCCGCTCCTCCTCGCTGTCCCCCTTCGTGATCAGATGGAACAGCTCCGTGAGGCTCGCGCAGACCTCCTCGGGCTCCGAGGCCGTGTTGAGGATGATGAGATGCTGGCGCGCCGTGGCGAGAAGATAGCTCTCGTCGTCGAGGCGGCTCCGCGCGTCCGGCACGCCCGGAGCCCGCGCGAAGGCGAGGAGCGGCTGCGCGGGGCCGGCGGTCTCGAGCACGGCGTCGGCGGCGCACACGTCGCGGAAGGCGTGCGCCGTGTCAAGGCAAAGCGCCCGGCGCTTTTCGTCGGGCAGGGAGGGCTGTGCCAGCAGCAGAACCTCGCAGCCGTCCTCCCCGTCGGGAAAGAGGATGGGCGCAAGCGGGAAGCCGTGCTGCTCAAAGAGCATGGAGAGAATGTTTGCCGCGACCTCCTGCGGGATTGGCTCCTCTCGGCTCCCCTGCGCGATCCGCAGCCGGTAGGGATAGACGAGGAGAGGGGAGAGCGCCGCGGAGAGGCCGAAGCGGTTAAGGTACGCCGACGCGTCCTTTTCCTCTTTAAAAAGGCCGAGCCGCGCGAGCTCGAAGAACTTCTCAATCGCCGCGGCGCGGTACGTCTGCAGCTCGTCGCGGTACGACTGCTGGCGCTCGCGCTCGGCCCGCTCGCTGTCGAGGTCGGCGCGGATCCGCCCGAAAACCTCCTTCACGCCGCTGAGATCGATGGGCTTGAGCAGGTATTCGCTCACATTGTACGCGATCGCGCGCCGCGCGTACTCGAATTCGCGGTAGCCGCTGATGAGCACGACGCGCACGGGAAGCTTCTCCTCGAAGACGCGCTGCGCGAGGTCGAGGCCGGTGAGCTTCGGCATCTGCACGTCGCTGAGCACCACGTCCGCCCCGGAGAGAGCCTGCAGGGCTTCCTCCCCGTCCCGGGCCAGCAGGACGACCTCGAAGCCGAGACTTTTCCAGTCCACGAGGGTGGCAAGGCTTTGCCGGATCATGAATTCATCGTCCGCAATAATCAATCGGTACATGGTGGTTTCCCCTCCTCTGTTCCTCTGTTCAGTTCCCATTATAAGTGGTTTCCGGGGGATGCACAAGGACAATATTCCAGTATCATTGGAGAAAAACGCACTCTCCGGCGCGGAGAGTAGCGCGATTTTATCCGTTTTCGCCGGTTCTGTAGAATAGCACAGTCTGTTTTCTCCCCGGACAAAGGGAAAAGCGCAAAAACAGTTCCTCAAATGCAAAAAATGTGCCATTGCGCATTTCGCCTTGCCCCCCTATAATGAAGACAAAGCTCCGTCCCGGACGGAGAACACGAGGAACAATGTGGAGGAGGCACCACCGCTATGACGTCAAAGGAACGCGTGCGCGCTGTCATGCAGCGCCAGAGGCCAGACCGCATCCCCGCCGCCTTCGAGGCCGTCGGCACGGTCACCGGCCGCCTGATGAAAGAGTACGGCTTCACCGAGTACGACCAGCTGCTCGAGAAATACCAGAT
>CASFAA010000201.1 GCA_949292505.1 uncultured Oscillospiraceae bacterium | reverse complement strand
AAGAGGTCTACACTTTCAGAGAGGCGGCCGACGCCTGGCAGCGTGAGCACTGGGAACACGTAAGCTACAAGACCTCCGAGGCATACAAGGCGCCGCTCCGGCGTCTGCTCGAAAAGTACGGGAAGCTCCCGCTTGAGGATATAACAACGGCGGACGTGGACGCCTGCTTAATCCAGTTGGGCGCGCGCGGATACTCGCGGCGCACCGTTCAGATGCACCGCGATATACTGAACATGATTTTTATGAAGGCGATAGCCGACCGGCACGTGCAGTTTAACCCGGTTATGGCTGTGCAGATGCCGCGCGGCCTTCGTACCGGCCGGCGAGAGATTCCCGACGACGAGGCGATTTCCGCGGTCATGACCAGTAACGCGCCTTTTTCTTTGTTCGCCAAAGTCTGTCTGTACTCCGGACTACGTCGCGGAGAAGTCCTTGCCCTAGAATATGAGGACATAGACCGCAAGAGGAAACTGATATCTGTATCAAAGGCTGTCGAGTACATTGGGAACAAACCTCACATAAAAAGCACAAAGACCGAAAACGGAATACGCAAGGTTCCGCTGCTCGACGCCCTTGACATTATTCTGCCGGAAGGCCACGGCTATATCTTCACCGGCGATGAAGGCGAGTTGCTCACAAAGATGCAGTACCGGGTACGATGGCGCAACTATTGCAAGGCCCTCGGTTTCGAGCTCGGCGCTCAGCAGCTGCGTATAGGATACGCGACCATGCTCTTCGAGGCTGGGCTCAAAGATAAAGACGTTCAGGACCTTATGGGCCACAGCAGCATTGTACTCACCCGCAATATCTATACCCGCATTCGCCAGTCTCGCCGCGACCAAACCGCCGCCGCGCTAAACAACTACATTAAATCCCGTGATGTCTAAATCGATGTCAGAATCCACGCGCCCACTGTAATTCCGGCATTTTATCCTGCCTTTTAAGCAGGGTGTCCGGGGTTCGAATCCCCGCTGGGTCACCAAATTAATTAAGCCTAAAATGTTTGATTTTTTAAAGATTCTTTTAAGATATCAGCATTTTAGGCTTTTATTGTTTAATTTTCTGCAAAAACCACGCCGGCCTCTATATGTCATAGACTGTCACAAATTATCACTTTTTTCACTTAATTGATGTCAAAATTGATGTCAAAAAGGGCCGCCCAATTGGGCGGCCCTTGCCTTACCTACGCCACGGCGCTTTGCCCAGCGTGCTCTCCTTATACCCCGCCGCAAGGTGCAGCGTGTCCTTCTGCGCGTCCGTAAGCGGCATGGCGTCAATATACGCCCATATCCGCTCCTGCCGTCCGTCGCCGGAGATTCCGGCGATATGGTCGAGGAAAACGCAGTAGTCGTAGGTGTCTATCCCGGCCTCGCGCGCCGCGGCGTATTTCGCGTAGGCGCTTTCGCTCATGATGCCCTCAAGCGCCATGTCCTTCTCAGCCTCGCTTATCGGGAGCTCGGCGATTGCCATGTACTTCTCCGTGCTGCTCGCGTCCTCTCCGAGCCCGTCCAGCGTTTCGGCGATGTCAAGCGCATCTCCGCGCCCAAAGCCTTCGTCCGTCAGCCTGTCAAAAGTGCCCGAGACGTCAGAGGAAAGCACTTCATACACGGCCCACTCGCTCAGCGAGCCGCCGGCGGCGAGGTCTGCGTCGACCTCCGCCACCCAATCCGGAAGCACATACTCGGGTACGGCCGCGTCGCGTCCCTTGGCGTTGGCGTACTCATAAAGCCTTCTGACCATGTTGGCCTTTTCCTCGGTAGTGGCGCTCCGGAATTCCGGCGTAGCGACGACTTCGTCAAGCGCGCCGCCGATTGCATCGGCCCAGGCCTGGTTATATCGCTGCTGAGCGTATGCGTCGAGCTCATAGCTCTCGTGGTCGACGGTTACGCTGGACGGCGCCGTGGGAGGCACGACCGAGGCATATCCCGCCTCGTAAAGTGTGCCTATCGCCGATGCCGTCTCGTCGTCGACCGTTTCAAGCCGGCCAGCGAGTATGTCCTTGACTCTTGTCGCCAGCGCCTCTCCCGTGAGGCCGGAAAGCCCGGACTTATCGGCCGTTGCGAGCGCGTCCTCATATGCTGTGACCAGCTCGGGCGACACCCAGCGCAGGATACCGAGTATGTAAGCTTCGACGTTGGACACGGGCAGGCCGGCAAAATACATTGCCGCCGTCTCCGCCAGTTCCTTGACGCCGCCGACGATATCCGAGCTGTGCTCGGCAAAGTATGCGCTGACGTCGCCGCCCTGAGAGGCGATATTCTCCGCCTCGCCGACAAGGTTCATCAGACTTTTCCCGGCATTAAGGATCGCTTCGAGGGTATCGTTTACCTGCTCAATACCCGGCGCGTCGATTCCATACCAGCGGTCGCCGGTTATGATGTTGCCTATGATGTCGGCCAGCTCTTCGCCTCCGACCACGACGCCGCCGAGGCTGCCGACCATGTTGAAGACCATCTCCCTTATCGCGCTCTCCGCCGTCAGCCTGTCCTCGTCGTCGCGGTAGTCCTTGCCCTTCTTCTTCCACAGATTTATGAGGAAGTTTACGGCCTCGCCCCACGCGGCATTGAGGAGGAAGGCGAGAATCGCCGTACCTATCGCGATACGTGCGGCGCGCTGTGCCTTGGCGTCGGCTCCGATGCGCTTGTAATACTGCGCCTCGCCTATCTTCTGCCGTATGGCGTTATAGGTCTGCGCGCTGTCGGACTTGAACATGGTGAACGTGCGAAGAATCAAGTTGTCCGACTTTCTTATTTTCGCGTTGTGCAGCGTGTCGGACATGGATTGGCTTCGCGAAACGGCGTTGTTGAATTCCCGCGCGACCTCTTTGTAGAATGGGCTGTTGCCCGCGCTTATCTCCTCCGCCGTACCTATGGTGAGCTCGGGCCGCTCCTTTTTGACCTTGTTCTCGGCCCAGGGCCAGAGCGTGCTTGCCGCCCAGCCGTCCATACGGGTAATAGCCCCGCCGCCGAAGACGGTGCGGAAAAAGCTGTTTCGCTGCGTCCAGTTGGGATGGTCCTTGAGCTGCTTGGTCTCAGGTGTGGCATACCCCATGAGCCTCCAGTCGAGCTCCGAGGTGTATTTGCTGATGAGTTCCCGGTCAATCTGCGCGAGCTGAGAGAGGCTCGGAACATTCTCGATGCCCAGATACGCCCCGCCCATTGGGATGCTGCCGAGCTGCTTGATTATTATGCTCGGATTCGCGCCGAAGATGGCGGAAATGTAGTTTGACCAGAGCTTATCTATTCCCTTAGATATTGCGAATTGCTCCTTGCGCGGAGAGCCGCCCTGCAGGTCCTGAAGCAGGCTCGTTATATAGTCGAGCGATTCCTTGCCCCATTTGTGGGTGATGACGTCGCTCATGCTGTTATTTCGTTCCCGCCAATTGAGAAGCGTCTGCCAGTTTCGCGCAGGTATAGCCATGCCGACGAAGCGCGCCGTCTGGTCTACGTGCCGCTCGAACGCATCATACGCGGATATGTTGTAGCTCGGGTTTTTGGAACCCTTCACGCGCTCCTTCATATTTCCGACGCCCTCGGCGGTCTGGTCGAACTTGCCTAGTTCCTTCTGATTGTAATTGCTGTTGGTGTAAATAGGCGCGTAGTTTCGCGTGATTGCCCGGTCGTATCCGTAGAGCACGTTCGACACGGCGTTTATCCTCTCGGCCGCAAAATTGTTGTAATATCTCTCGAGGATGCCGGCGAGCTCCTGCTCCTCGGCCGTCATATTCTCCACCAGATGCCTCACGGTTTCCGGCGCGAGCCGTATGGTGCGGCCTTGCGCGTAAGCCTCCTGACGCTTCCCCTCGCTGTAAAGCTCCTTATCCGGGAATGTGCGTCCGCCCGCTATATGCCGGAGGTTGTCGTAGTTTTTGCTCTCGAGGTAGAGATGCACCTTTTGCGCCGGCGTCATGTATACCTTTACAGTGTCGCCAAAGATAGGCTTGTCGCCCATCCCCAGTTCAAGCAGTTCCGGCACCTCGATTTCATACCAGATGGCGTCCTTGCCCTGGCCGTCCGAGCGCATAACCCATTCCTCGTGCTCGCGCAAAAAGTCCTCAAGCATCCGGTTTGCCTGGACGATATAGGCGCGCTCGTCCATCTCGCCCTTTTCAAGCTGCTTTGCCATGGAATAGAAGGCGCTGTCGGGGTTCCAGCCGGCCATACGCTCCAGCACGTTCATCGGCGTGAGCTGCATCAGGTTGGCGTAATTGTCCGCGGCGTGCTTTACTCCCTTAGTATAGCCTCCCGGCGCGGAGTTTATCTCCTCCTTGGATTCTGCGTAGAGCTCCGCAAAAAGCCGCCCCTTCTCGTCGTTTATGACGTTATTACGGTTGTAGAATTCCGTCCGGAGGCCCACGGCGGCCTTATAGAGGTCCTGAAGCGCGCCGATGTCCATGTCTGCAAGTTTCTCGTTGTCCAGTCGCGCAACTATGCGTTCGAGTTCCTGAGAGGGCAAAAAATTCGCGTCGTACTTTTTGGCCTGCTTGTACATCTCAGCCAGATCCCGCCACGTCGCCTGGTACTTATTGCTCCAGTTCATCTCGTTCGCGGCGTTGATTGCATAGAGGTCGATATCGCCGAGGACGTCGTTCCAGGTCTCCCGAAGCTCCTTCGGGGCCCTGTGCTGATTCCGCGCCAGCCAGCGCAATTGATTGAGCGTCTTCTTCTGGAGCTCGCGAAGCTCGCGGTTTTGCCTCTGCCGCTCCGCCATTGCCTTGCGGCGTTCGCGCTCGCGCGTCTCGCGGTTGAGCCGGCGAACACGTTCCCGCTCGCTGCGCTCATAATACTTTTTGCGCTCCTCCTGCGTCATGCGCTCTATGCGCTCTCTCGCCTCGGCCTGAGCTGCCCATCGCCGCTCGTCGGCCTCGCGGACGCGCTCGTCAGCCCTGCGCCGGATATCCCGCCGACTCTCCCAGGCCCTCTCGCGCTCCTGCTCTATCTTTACGCCCGTCCTGTCTCTGAGCTTGATTTCGATGCCGGCGGACTCCGCGAAGGTGCGCAAATCCCAGTCCAGTTGATTTTCAAGCTGATTGAGCACCTCGTCCTCGCTGACATACTCCCGTCCGGCAATGAAGTTTGTATATTCGGCAAGGCTCATCTGCTCGTCTCGGCCCTCTTCGGCCACTTGGATAACGCGCTCAATAATCGCCCGCGGGTCTGTTTCCTCCGCGTTAAAGAGGCCGGGAAGCGTCTCGCCGAGCTCCGCGTTCCACTGGTCAGCGGCCATGTCCGCGCTGTCGTTGGTAAGGTAGATGCCCGCGCCGAAGGCCCGCCGGCGGATGTTGTTCCAGTCGTCGCCGAAGTCTCGCTTTGTCGCCTCGTCGACATACATCCTGCGGCCGACCACGGCCTCGCGCCCGACGCTGTAATACTCGTCCGCCGGCACGGTCATGACGCCCGCCGCATAGAGCCGGTCGAAAAGCTCGGCCCGGTCAGCGTCGCTGAGTTCGCCGTTTTTGATGAGCTTTTCAGTGTAGCCGTCGAGGAAGCGCGAAATCTCCGCGCGCTGCCCCTCAGGTATGGAGAATTGCGCGTAGATATTCCGCCTGAGATTCTGCGCCGCGATAATGGGCCTGCTTTCCGCCACCGGCCGCTTTTGCCGCCGCTGCCTCGGCTTCTGCTCCTCCCGCTCCGCCGGCGCGTCCTCGTCGATGGAGTATCTAACCGCGCTACCCGGCTGAACCTCCCACGACGCGCGCGGAAGATTTGCTTTCGGCTGCGTGGCTATTATCAGTTTGCCGCGGCGTTCGACTCGGTCGAAGAACCGCTCTATTTCCGGTACATAATCCGAAGTCTTGCGGTTATTCTGATATCCTGCTGAAGTTTCACGGCCCACGCCGGAGCCGTCGCCCTCGTAGACCATGAAGTAGGCGCGGCCGTCCGGCTTAATTGCCTTTGCCATCTCAAGTACGACATTGGCGCGAGCCGGGGCCTCTGCAATAACATTGAGTACGTTGGCGTTTGTGGCCGTGTCGGCGCGGTTGCCGGCCATGAGATAATCCAGCGTGGCTCGGTTTGTCTCCTCGCCTCTATTGTAGGGGTCGAAAACAAGATTG
>CASFAA010000200.1 GCA_949292505.1 uncultured Oscillospiraceae bacterium | reverse complement strand
GACTACGGCGGGCAGGCCGTCCTCGGCGGCAAGGAGTTCGACCTCACGATGAACTTCAAGAACACGAGCCGCAGCCAGAGCATCGAGAACGCCGTTATCAAGGTGTCTGCCGTCACGAACGACGCCGGCGCGGGAGCGGCCTTCACCCCGGCGAACTCGTCGAGCACCTTCTACGTCGAGAGCATCGCCCCCGGCGGGACGGCGACGGAATCGATCACCCTCCTGCCGAAAGCGGATGCCGCGCCGAACTCCTACTCGATGCAGGTCACGTTCGACTATGTTTACGGCAAGGATCACACCGCCGCGAGCGATTCCGTCACGTTTTCGATTCCCATCACGCAGGAGGATCGCTTCACCGTCACCCTCGGCGAGATCTATGGCCCTGTCATGCTCGGCGACAGTGTCTACCTCTCCGCGAATTATGTCAACCAGGGCAAGAGCACGATCTACAACCTCTCCGTCGAGGCGACGGGCAACTTCACGGCGCTCGACGGCTCCTCCTCCTACATCGGCAACGTCGAGTCCGGCACGGGCGACTACCTTGACATGAGCGTGTCGCCGAACGAGGTCGGCCTGATGGAGGGGACGCTCGTCTTCACCTACGAGGATTCGACCGGCCAGCAGAAGACAAAGGAGCTGACCTTCTCCTGCGACGTCATCGAGAATATGTACATCGATCCCGGCTATGACCCCGGCATGGATCCGGGGATGGATCCCGGCATGACGGAGGAGAATTCCTTCCCCGTCTGGGGGATTGTGCTGATCTGCGCCGCGGGGGCGGGCGTCATCGCCCTGCTGGTCGTGGTGATCCGCAAAAAGAGGCGCGCGAAGCGCCGCCGCCTGCTCGAGGAGCTTGAGGACGAGGTGCCCGACGAGATCCCGTACGCGGAGCCGCAGGCGCCTCTCCCGATGCCCGGAGAGGAGGAGCCGAAGGCATGAAAGTCAAGGACATGATGGCGATGAGCGCGAAAAACCTGCTCAAGCGCAAGGTGCGCACCAGCCTCACGGTGGCCGGCGTGCTGATCGGCACCTGCGCCATCGTGATCATGCTCTCGATTGGTCTCGGCCTGTCCGAGGGGATGAACCAGTCTCTCGAGCAGATGGGCGACATCACCATGATCCAGATCTACAACTACAACCAGAGCGCCGAGGCGGCGAAGCTCGACGACGCCGCGATCGACTCGATCCGGTCGCTCGAGCACGTCGCCGCCGTCACGCCGGTCTACGATCTTCCCTGGGGGGCGTGCGCCATCACGAGCGGCAAGTACCGGTATGACGGTATGGTCTACGGCCTTGACCTGAGTGCGCTCGAGGAGCTCGGCTACACGCTTGACGACGGCTCCTTCCCGGACGACAGCAAGCTTGCGAATACGGTGCTGTTCAGCAGAGACTCCCTCTACTCGTTCTATAACACGAAGAAAAAATCCAACAACCGCGTCAATCAATACCCCGACTCGAGCGGCAATATTCCCGATCCGTACGTCGATCCGCTGGAGGATAAGCTGCAGGTGCAGGTGCAGACGCAGGAGGGCGAGCTCTACGGCCGCCCGATTAAGCTCCAGAGCACCGGCCTGCTCACCGCGGATTACTCGCACAATCCGCCGACGAGCTACTGCGCCTTCATCGATATCTCCCTCGCGCAGCAGCTCACCGAGCTCTATAACAAGGCCAACAAGATCCGCGTCGACCCGCAGAACCAGGGCGTCAACTACTCCCAGGCCGTCGTGAAGGCGGAGAGCGTGGAGTACGTCGCCGAACTCGAGACGGCCATCCACGACATGGGCTTTTCCGATACCTACAGCATGGAGAACGTCCGCGGCCCGATTGAGGAAATGATGAACATGATCCAGCTTGTCCTCGGCGGCATCGGCGCGGTCTCCCTGATTGTCGCGGCGCTCGGCATCATCAACACGATGATCATGTCGATCTACGAGCGTACGCGCGAGATCGGCGTGATGAAGGTGCTCGGCTGCGTCGTCGGAAACATCCGCACGATGTTCCTGATGGAGGCGGGCATGATCGGCCTGATGGGCGGCGTGCTCGGTCTGGGCATCAGCTACGCGGCGTCCGCCGTGATCAACTATTTCGCCGCCTCGGGCGGAGGGAATCTTCTCGGCGGAATGCTCGGTATGATGGGAACGGCGACGAATATCTCCGTCATCCCGCCGTGGCTCGCGCTTGGGTCGCTTGTCTTCGCGATGTGCGTCGGCCTGCTCAGCGGTATCCTGCCTGCGAACCGCGCCGTGAAGATCAGCGCGCTCACCGCGATCCGGCAGGAGTAAGGGAATCAGACACCGCAAAGCGCCGCCGGGTCAATGCCCGGCGGCGCACTCTGTTTACATTTATTTTTCGCGGCCCAACAGCCAGTCCACAGAGACGTTCAGGATGTTGGCCAGCGCGGCAAGCTCGAAATCGTTCACGCAGCGCACCTGCCCCTCCAGTTTTGAGAGGGCGGAGGCGTTCATGTCGACCCCGTTGACCTGAAGCTGCGCGAGAAGCTCCTTCTGCTTCATGCCAAGCTCCTTGCG
>CASFAA010000199.1 GCA_949292505.1 uncultured Oscillospiraceae bacterium | reverse complement strand
GAACAGCATTCGGTCTCCCCTCTTTTCCACCGTTTTTTGTTTTTCTGTGGAAAAAAGTCAGGCCGCCCCACAAGGGGACGGCCTGACAAAATCGGTTTAGGCAATGCCGAGCAGCGGCTTCGCCGTCGCGCGCAGGGCTTCCAGCACGGAAGCGCTCTCGGCGGCGGTCGCGCCCTTCGCGGACAGGTAGACCTTGATCTTCGGCTCCGTGCCGGACGGACGCACGATCAGCTTCGAGCCGTTCTCGAGACGGTACTCGAGGACGTTCGACTTCGGCAGCGTGATGGCGGTCTCGACGCCGTTGTCCGAGCGGACGGACGTCTTGTAGTCGCTCCAGCCCACGACCTTCCAGCCCGCGAGCTCGTCGGGAGCCTTCGCGCGCAGGGAGTCCATGATGGAGGCCATGGCCTTCATGCCGTCCTCGCCCTCGAAGGCGAAGTTCACGACGTCGTTTTTGTAGTAGCCGAACTGCTCGTACAGCGCGTCCATCGCGTCGGCGAGCGTCATGCCCTTCTGCTTGTAGTACCATGCCATCTGGCAAATGAGCATACTCGCGTCGACGGCGTCCTTGTCGCGGACGTAGCCGCCGGAGAGATAGCCGTAGCTCTCCTCAAAGCCGAGCAGGAAGCGATCCTCCTCGCCCTTCTCCTCGAGCAGGGCGATCTGATCGCCGATGTACTTGAAGCCGGTCAGGATGCGCACGCACGTCGCGCCGTAGTGCTCCGCCACGGGCGTCGCCATGTCGGTGCTGACGATCGTCGTCACCGCGATCGGGTCCTTCGGCAGGTCGCCGCGCTCCTTGCGGCGGCGCGCGATGAAGTCGAGCAGCAGCACGCCGACCTCGTTGCCGGTCATCAGGCGGTACTCGCCGTTCTGCTTCACGGCAATGCCGCAGCGGTCCGCGTCCGGATCCGTCGCGAGCAGCAGGTCGGGATGCACCTTTTCGCACAGCTCGAGGCCCTTCTCGAGCGCCTGGCGGATCTCCGGGTTCGGGTACGGGCAGGTCGTGAAGTTGCCGTCCGGCTTCTCCTGCTCCGGAACGACGCAGACCTCCTCCACGCCGACCATGTCGAGAATCCGCGTCACGGGCACAAGACCCGTGCCGTTGAGCGGCGTGTAGACGACTTTAAGGCCGCGGAGCGGCTCGTCGACGACGCTCTGGCTCTTGACGGCCTCGAGGAACTGGTCCATGACCTCGTCGGGAATGTAGGAGATGAGACCCTTCTCCATGCCCTCCTCAAAGGAGATGTGGCGCACGTCCGCGAAAATGTCGAGCGCGTTGATCTCGGCGGAGACGGCGTCCGCCATCTCGGACGCAATCTGGCAGCCGTCGGAGCCGTACGCCTTGTAGCCGTTGTACTTGGCCGGGTTGTGGCTCGCCGTGATGCACACGCCCGCGTCGCACTTGAGGTACCGCACCGCAAAGGACAGCGTCGGGGTCGGGGTCAGCGTCGGGTAGATGTGGGCGTGGATGCCGTTCGCGGCGCAGACGGCGGCCGTCTCGCGGGCAAACAGCTCTGAGTTGATGCGGCTGTCGTACGCGATGGCGACGCTCGCGCCGGACTTTCTCTTGTTCAGATAGTTCGCGATGCCCTGCGTCGCCTTGCGCACCGTGTAGATGTTCATGCGGTTCGTGCCCGCGCCAAGCACGCCGCGCAGTCCGGCGGTACCAAAGGCCAGATCCTGATAAAAGCGGTCGTTGATCTCCTCCTCGTTTCCGCGCACGGACTCGAGCTCCTCCGTCAGCGATTTGTCCTCCAGGGTCTGGGATAACCATCTCTC
>CASFAA010000198.1 GCA_949292505.1 uncultured Oscillospiraceae bacterium | reverse complement strand
AAAAACAGCCCCCCGGGGGCTGCGCCGTTCCCGGCGGGTCGGCTGAATTGTTATAGACGTTAAGAAATATCATACGACAGGACGGGAGAAAAATCTACCGGCTAATTGTGAATTTTTCCCCGTCCCCGATCATTCTTTTTTACTCTTCTGATAGAGATAAAGCGAATACCCGACCGGCACCAGCGCGGCGGCAATCACGACAGCCATCATAATGACGAACGCGGCCTGGGCGGCAGCGTCGGAGACGAGCGCCAGGAAGCCGGACGCGGCGATCAGAATTCCGGCGGCCACCCAGATCTTGCCGCCGAGACGGTGGGTTTTGTTCCAGTTCTCCTCGCTGCTGAGCGTCCACGGCGTACGGATGCCCATCGTATAGTTGAGCCGGCACTTCGGCATATAATTGCCGATGACGGCGAGCAGAATGCCGACCGTGAGGCAGCAGACGAGCGCAATCGGCACCGGCACGCCGAGCGCGTAGACGAGCGTGGCGGCCTGCAGGACGACACAGAGCACCGGGCAGAACCAGAAGACCACGCGGCGCAGCGCGCCGGACTGCCCCTGTTTTCTCGGGTCGAGCTGAAGCGCGGCGTGGCAGAACAGGTTCACAAGCGCCATAAAACCGGGAATTATTAAGACGGCCTGCAGCTTCGGCATCCAGCCATTCGGCTCTCCTGCGGCGTCAAAGTGCGTCGCCACCTGCTCCGGCAGCGACGGGAGCAGCAGGAGGCCGGGAAGAACCGGCAGCAGGCAGACGAGCGTGGTGATCAGGGCAAAGCGCTTAGCGCTCCATTTTTTCGTCATCGGGACGTCCCTCCGTTTCGGTAAACTGGGAAAACCAGAAGATCAGCTCCTCGAACACCGACATATTCAGTTCGTAAATGATAAAATTCTTCTCGCGTGTCTCGCGCACCAGCTCCGCTTTTTTAAGCTGGGAGAGGTGGTAGGAGATGGTCGCGCCCGTCATGTCAAATTGGCTCGCAATCTGCCCGGCGGGCATCCTGCCGCCGCGCAGCAGGAGCAGAATGTCGCGGCGCACCGGATCCGCGAGCGCCTTGAAGGTTTCCGGGAATCCCATGGGCCGCCCTCCTCTTCATTTTCCCGCACGGTGTTTCCCAAGTTCTTCTGCTTTCATTATAGCATTTCTGCGAAGAAAAGCAACGGCCTTTGCCCAACGTGTATGCGGCCGCGTTCAGCGGCCAAGCACGGCGCGGAAGCGTTCTGTGTACGTCAGAACGCCGCCGGACCGCTCGGACTGCATCAGGCTCACAGCTTCCACCCGCATGGAGACGGACGGGACGAACCGCGAAAAGGCGCGGTGATCGAAGGACACGTCCGGCACCGCATCGCGCGCGAGCGTCAGGTGCGGGCGAAACGGCCTCTCCTCGAGGCGGAAGCCCTCGCCGCGCAGACGGGCGGCGAGCTCCTCCTGCAGGGCGGAGAGCGCCTGGGACTCCTCCACGCCGGCCCAGAAGATCCCCGTCCCGCCGCGGGAAAAGCTTCCCGCTCCGCGAAGGCGAAGCGGGAATGAGCGGGCGGCAAGCCCCTCCCCCGCGCGGCGCGCGCCGTCGAGGTTTTGCGTTTCGCCGAGGAAGGCAAGCGTCAGGTGCAGGTTCTCGCGGCGCGAGAAATTCGCCCGCACCATCCCGGCGCGCAGGGCGTCCTGCACGGCGCAGAGCGCGTCGAGAAGCTCGTCCGGGAGCAGTATCGCGTAAAACAGGCGCACGGCCCCTCCCCCCTTCGAGTGGAAAAAACGGCGAGTTCCGCCCGGAACCCGCCGTCTCAAGCCGGTTTATATCTCCTGCGCGTTCTCCGCCTCCATCGCGGCCTCGGCGGCCTTGATCATGACGGCGCACTCGATGCGCTTGCGCTGCAGCTCGCAGCCGATCTCGTAATTGCCGTTGATGTCGCCGCTGAAATGGTACGCGTTCGCGGAGCAGCCGCCGCTGCACCAGAACTTTGCAAAGCAGTCCTTGCAGCTCTCGCGGGCGTAGACGTTGCAGAGCTTGAACTTGTCCTGCAGCTCCGTGTTTTTGATGCCCTCGTACACGTTGCCGAGCAGGAAGTCGGTGTTGCCGACAAACTGGTGGCACGGATACAGGTCGCCCCACGGCGTGACGGCAAGATATTCGGTGCCGGCGCCGCAGCCCGAGATGCGCTTATAGATGCACGGGCCGCCCGTGAGGTCGATCATGAAGTGGAAGAAATTGAAGCCCTTCCCCGCCTTGCGGCGCGCGAGGATTTCCTTCGCGAGGCGATCGTACTCGGCGCAGAGCTCCGGCACGTCCTCCTCGCGGATGGCGTAGTCCGCCGTGGACGGCGCGACGACGGGCTCGACGGAGATCTGCTCGAAGCCCTGATCGGCGAGGTGGAGCACGTCGCTCGCGAAATCCCTGTTGAAATGCGTGTAGGTGCCGCGGACATAGTAGTTGTCCTGATGGCGGCTCTCGGCGACCTTCCTGAACTTCGGGAGAATCAGGTCGTAGCTGCTGCCGTTCCCGTTGCGGAACGGGCGCATCCTGTCGTTGACCTCCTTGCGGCCGTCGATGCTCAGAACGATGTTGCCCATCTCCTGATTGACGAAATCGAGGATCTCGTCGTTGAGAAGGACGCCGTTCGTCGTGATGGTGAAGCGGAACTTCTTGTTGTGCTCCTTCTCCTGGCTGCGGCCGTACGCCACAAGCTGCTTGACGACGTCGAAATTCATCAGCGGCTCGCCGCCGAAGAAGTCGACCTCGAGGTTGACGCGGCTGCCAGAATTCTGAATCAGGAAGTCGAGCGCCTGCTTGCCGACCTCGAAGCTCATGAGGGCGCGGCGGCCCATGTACTCGCCCTCGTCGGCGAAGCAGTACTTGCAGCCGAGGTTGCAGTCGTGCGCGACGTGCAGGCACAGCGCCTTCACGACGGCGTGGCGCTTCTTGAAGTCAATCACGGCGTCGCGGTAGACGTCCTCGCTGAACAGCGAGCCGTCCTCCTGCAGGGCGCGGACGTCCGCGATGACCTGCTCGATTTCCTTTTTGTCGACGCCCTCCGCGGAGCCGTATTTCGCGAGCATCTCGTTCGCAATCTCCTCCGGGGTTTTCTTCTCCCAGAGGGCAATCACGTCGTAGGCGAGATCGTCGACCACATGGACGCAGCCGCTGTTGACGTCGAGAACAATGTTGTATCCGTTGCTTTTATACTGATGAACCATGGTGATTTCATTACCTTTCCCGTCCGGTGAACGATGTTTTCCACACAATAAATATCGCCGCACCGACTCGCGGACACGCGCAGGGGCGCGCCGTGCTTCGCCGGAGCAGCGATACTCATAGAGACTGCTCTTACTTCTTCTTGTTTTCGCAGTGCTGGTTCGCGACCGTGCAGGACGTCTTGCAGGCAGACTGGCAGGAGGTCTGGCACTCGCCGCAGCCGCCAACCTTCAGGGAATCCTTCAGGTTTCTGGAATTCAAGGTCTGAATGCGCTTCATGGGATCAGTCTCCTTTCTGTGGAATCGCAAGCGTCAGACAAACTGAACAAAAGCGAGTCTGAAGCTTGTACAGATAAGCATATCAAAAAAGTGAGGAATTGTCAATCTATGTGACGGCGGGAGCAAGAATTCCTTCTCAGCGCTCCTCCATTTTGACATACGGACGGCGCTCGGAAATGCTCTTGTACGCCGGGCGGATAATCTTGCCGACGTTGATCTGCTCCTCGAGCAGATGCGCGCTCCAGCCCGCGATACGGGCCATCGCGAAGACGGGCGTGAACAGCTCAGACGGCAGGCCGAGCATATGATACACGAAGCCGCTGTAGAAGTCGATGTTCGCGCTGACGCCCTTGTAGATGCGGCGCTCCTGCCCGATGACCTGCGGGGCGAGGCGTTCCACGAGCGAGTAGAGACCGTACTCCTTCTCCATTCCCTTCTCCTGCGCGAGCTTTTCGACGAAGGACTTGAAGATGTTCGCGCGCGGGTCGGAGATCGAGTAGACGGCGTGGCCCATGCCGTAGATGAGGCCGGCGCGGTCAAACGCCTGCTTATGTAACAGCGCGCGCAGGTAATCGGCGACCTTATCCTCGTCCGTCCAGTCGTCGATCTCTTTCTTCATGGCCTCGAACATCTCCACGACCTTGATGTTCGCGCCGCCGTGGCGCGGGCCCTTGAGCGAGCCGAGCGCAGCCGCGATGACGGAGTACACGTCGGAGCCCGACGAGGTCACGACGTGGGTGGTGAAGGTCGAGTTGTTGCCGCCGCCGTGCTCCGCGTGGAGGACGAGGGCGATGTCGAGGATGCGCGCCTCAAGGGGCGTGTACTGGCTGTCGATGCGCAGCATGTGCAGGATGTTTTCCGCCGTCGACAGTTCCGGACGCGGAGAGTGGATGAAGAAGCTGTTGTTGAGGCGATCGTTGTCGTAGCAGTACGCCTGATAGCCGTAAACCGCGAGCTGCGGAAACAGGGCAATCAGCTCGATGCACTGGCGAAGCACGTTCGCACGGGAGGTATCGTTCGCCTTCTCGTCGTACGCGTACAGCGTCAGGACGCTGCGGGCGAGGGTGTTCATCATGTCCTTCGTGGGCGCCTTCATGATGATGTCGCGCACAAAGTTCGTCGGGAGAGAGCGGTAGCGCGTCAGCAGGCTGCGGAAATCGGCCAGCTGCTCCGCGTTCGGCAGCTCGCCGAACAGCAGCAGGTAAATGGTCTCCTCAAAGCCGAAGCGCTTCTCGCGGATGAAGCCCGCGACAATCTCCTCGATGTCGTAGCCGCGGTAGAAAAGCTTGCCCTCGCAGGGGACGGACTTTCCGTCGACCATTTTGCTCGACTGAATATCCGAAATCTCCGTCAGACCGGTGAGCACGCCCTTGCCGTTAATATCGCGGAGGCCGCGCTTGACGTCGTATTTCTCATACAGGCTGGTGTCGATCGTGCTGTGAGATTCACAGAGGGCGGCATATCGTTCCATTTCCGGGGTAATCTCAAACAGATCGAACTCTTCATTCTTCCCAACTTTGCCCATATTGGTTCTCTCCTCTCTTTTTCCGTTGGCCTTTGCCCGATGCGGCAAAGGGCAGTCTCCATGCATTCACTCGCATAGCTTGTATATTTGTCTTCTATTATACATGATATTCGTCGAATATGCAAATCTGTAATTGTGAACTACTTATAAATTTTCACATCCAGGCCATCTGCACAAAACAGAAAAAGGCAGCGAAGCAAAGATGCTTCGCTGCCTGAAATGGTGCTAAGGAGAGGCTTATTCCTCGACAGGCGCCTCAGCGTCCTTCTGCTCTTCCTCGAGCAGGGCGCGAATGGAGAGGCTCACGCGCTTCTTCTCAAAGTCGATCTCCGTGATCTTCACCTTCACGACGTCGCCGATCTTCAGGACGTCCTGCGGCTTCTCGATGCGGTGGTCGGCAATCTGGGAGATGTGAATCAGGCCGTCGATGCCGGGGATGATTCTCGCGAACGCGCCGAAGGTCGTCATGCCGACAACAGTCGCCTCCACAACGGAGCCGACAGGATAGTCGCGGCGGAGAACCTCCCACGGATTGTCCTCCTGGCGCTTGTAGCCGAGGGAAATCTTGCCCTTCTCGCGGTCAAGGCCCTTGATATAAACCTTCACGGTGTCGCCGACGTTCACAACCTCGCTCGGGTGCTTGATGCGATCCCAGGACAGCTCAGAGATGTGAATCATGCCGTCGATGCCGCCGAGATCGACAAACGCGCCGTAGGAGGTCAGGCTCTTGACGGTGCCCGTGTACTCCTTGCCCTCTTCCGCGGTCTCCCAGAACTTCTCGGCGAGAGCCTTGCGCTCGTCGGCGAGGACGGAACGGATGGAGCCGACAGCGCGGCGGCGGCCGCGGTTGACCTCAATGATGCGGAAACGGACGTCCTGCTTGAGCAGGCCCTCGAGCGGCTCGCCGCGGGAAGCGGTCGCCTGGGAAGCGGGAATGAAGACGCGCACGCCGTGCGTAACGGCGATGATACCGCCCTTCGGGAGAATCTCGGTCACGGTGCCGTCAAGAATGGTGCCATCCTCGGAAGCGGCGGTGACGGCCTCCCAGCCCTTGGCGGCGTCGAGACGCTTCTTGGAGAGCATGATGGTGCCCTCCTGATCGTTGGTGCGCATAATCAGAAGCTCGATCTCATCGCCGACCTTGACGATATCCTCGGGCTTGACGTTCGGATCGGCGGAGAGCTCGTCCACCGGAATGAAGCCGGCCTGCTTTCTGCCTACATCGACGTAAACCTCGTTGGGCGCAATACTGACAACCACACCACGAACCTTCTCGTCTGTATTAAAACTTTTGAGGGATTCTTCAAGCATCGCCTCAAAGCTGGCGCCATCCTCCATCATCGTAGGATCCTGGTTTTCCTTGATTTCTGTCATGGTAACAAGTACCTCCTTTATAATGCTTGCCGGTGTGGATGCACCAGCAGTGATGCCAATGGAATCTGCCCCCCGCAAAGCGTCCAGAGGAAGCTCCCGCGCGTCCTCCACAAAATAGGAGGCGCAGTTCCTCCTGCAGACGTCGTAGAGCTTCGCCGTGTTGGAGCTTTGCCGCCCTCCGACGATAATCATTGCGTCACAGACACGCGACAGCGCCTGTGCTTCCGATTGACGATTTGCAGTAGCATTACATATTGTATCAAAAATTGCGGCGTTTGTATATACCCTTTTCACGATTTTCAAACAATTTTTCCATTCGGAGAGCGAAAAAGTCGTCTGAGAAACCACACAAATTGGGCAGCCGTGCAAACCCTTCCGATTCTGGGAAAAGGAGTCGAGCTCCTCCGCGTCGGAAAAGACGAAGCAGTCTCCTTCGCAGTGACCGACGATTCCGCGTACCTCCGGGTGCTTTTCATCGCCCGCGATGAGGACGAAACGGCCCTCCCGCGACGCCTCCTGGACGAGCCTGTGAATCTTCGCGACGAAGGGGCAGGTCGCGTCGACAGTCCGCACGCCGGCACGCTCCGCCTCCTCGAGGACGCTTCTCGCCACGCCGTGCGAGCGGATGACCAGCACGCCGCCGCGCGCCTCTGCGGGCGTTTCGGCGATGCGCACGCCGCGCGCCGCGAGCGAGTCGAGCGTCTGCGGATTGTGAATGATGGGGCCGAGCGTCCAGACGGTCTCTCCCTCGTCGAGAAGACGGTTCACCGTCTCCACGGCGCGGTTGACGCCGAAGCAGAAGCCGGCTGTCTTTGCAACGGTAATTTTCAATGCTTTTCCTCCAGCATACGGTTGATTTCTTCTGTCAGCCTCGCGGCTGCGCGCCGGACCGCTCCTCTGCCCGTCTCCTCCCCGAAAAGCTCCTCCGCGCTGAGAGGCGCGCCGAAGCGGAGCGTCACGCGGCTGCGGAAACGCAGCAGCTCCCCCTCGCAGTACAGGCTGACCGGCAGGACGGGCGCGCGCGATTTTTCCGCGAGAAGAGCGAAGCCCGCCTTCGGGCGAAACGGCGCGTTTTCAAAGATGACGCGCCCCTCCGGGAACAGGCCGAGGACGCCGCCGCTCTCAAGGAGGTCGAGCGCCGTCCGCACGGAGGCCGCGTCTCCCTTGTCCCGCTGGACGGGAAAGGCTCCCATCTTCCTGAGGAACCATGCCGCAAGCCGCCCATGATCGGTAAAGAGCTCGGACTTCGCCATATAGTGCACCTGCCGCCGGAAAGGAACAGCCAGGAGAAGCGGGTCGATCACCGAGCGGTGGTTGCAGCAGACAATCAGCGGGCCGGACCGTGGGATGTTCTCCGTGCCGACGCAGCGCACGCCGAAAACCAGGCGCGCAAGCGGGCCCAGAAGACGAAGGAGAACGAAATACAGCTTCATCCCGCGAGTTCCTTCAGGTCGCGCTCGCGCATCTCGGCAATTCTCGACATCACAAGGCGGCTGGCGGTGCGGTACTCCACGCCCTTGCCTTCATGGATGCCGAGCTCCTCGGGGGGAATCAGCTTGCCGTAGGAGACGATCGCACGGTGAAAGAGCTTCGGGCGCTTGCTGCCGATCGGCGTGATGCACACGGGAATGATCGGTACGCCGTGCTGGTGCGCCAGCATGACGGCGCCCGCCTTGGGCTGGCCGAGCTCGCCGTCGCGGGAGCGCGTGCCCTCGATAAAGATGCCCATCAGATCTCCTCGCTGGAGCACCTCTCCCGCGTGGTCGATAGCGCCGAGATCGCCGCGTCCGCGCTGGACGGGAATGCAGCCAAGCGAACGGAGCAGCCAGGCGAGCGGCTTGTTCTGGAAGAGCTCCGCCTTAGAGAGGAAATAGATCTGCCGCCGCTCGATGCTCGCGAGGCGGAGCGGATCGGAGATACCGAGATGGTTCGAGCAGAGGATAAAATTCCGATCGAGCGGGACGTTCTCCCTGCCCTTCACGATATAGGGAATAAACGGACGCACAAACGGCTGGGCAAAAATCTTGCCGAAGCCATAGAGCGGCGTGCGCCTGTTGATCTTTGTCTTCTTCATCTGGTTATGCCTCCTTCTTTCTGACCAGTCCGACGATCCGCTCGACGACCTCGTCGAGCGTCAGCCCGGTGCTGTCGAGAAGGACGGCGTCGGGAGCGGGCCGAAGCGGCGCAATCTCCCGATGGGAGTCCTGGTAATCGCGCGCGATCATATCGGAGAGAATCTCCTCATAGGAAGGAGCCTCTCCCTTTTCGAGCAGCTCCCGATGGCGGCGGCGCGCACGCTCCTCCGGGGACGCCGTGAGGAAAATCTTCACCTGAGCCCACGGGAGAACAACCGTCCCCACGTCGCGGCCGTCCATGACGACGCTGTTCGTCTTTGCCAGATCCTGCTGCAGGCCCAGCAGGAAGCTGCGCACGCACGGCAGGGCGGAAAAATCAGAGGCTGCCCGCGACGCCTCCGGCGTGCGGATCTGCCCGGTGACGTCCTCCCCGTTGAGCAGGACGCGCTGCCCCTCCTCCGTGAACCGAAGGGAAACGGACAATCCCTTGAGCGCCTCCTCCACGCGGCCGGTTTCCTTCGGCGATATGCCAAGGGTCAGCATCCGGACGCCCACAGCGCGGTACATCGCCCCCGTATCCACATAAATATATCCCAGGCGCTTCGCCGCAGCCCTGGCCGCTGTGCTTTTTCCCGCGCCGGCCGGCCCGTCAATCGCCACTGCCGTCATGGCAGATCTCCTCCTTTATCTCCTTGTTTTCTCGCAGCCGCCTCCGCCGCCGCTCTGCCGGTGGAAAACGCAATCTGCAGATTGAAGCCGCCGGTGTATGCGTCGACGTCGATGACCTCGCCTGCAAAATACAGATTCCGCACAAGCTTCGACTCCATCGTCTTCGGCTGGAGCTCCTTCACGCTGACGCCGCCCGACGTCACAATCGCCTCGGCAATCGGCCGGAAGCCCTCCACCGTAAACGGGAAGCACTTGAGCAGGCGCAGGAAATCCCAGCGCATTTCCCGGGTAATCGCGTTGCACTTGAGCGTGCCGGGAATCCCGGAACGGCGCACGGCGACGGGGATCAGCTTGCGCGGCAGCAGCGCGCCGAGCGAGTTCGCGAAATCGCGGTTTTTGTTCTCGCCGAAATCCCGCTGGAGACGCGCGTCGAGCTGCTCCGGCGTCAGAGCGGGCTTGAGGTCGATGCGCGCCTCGTACCGCCCGGGCTCCATCTCGCGGATGTGGCTGCTCGCGCTCAGGATGACCGGCCCGGAGAGGCCGAAATGCGTGAAAAGCAGCTCGCCGAAATCGGAATAGAGCTCCTTTTTCTTTTTTCTGTCCCAGACGGACAGGCCGATGTTGCGCAGCGAAAGGCCCATCAGCTCCGCACAGTCCTCCTCCTTTGCAATCAGCGGGACGAGGGACGGGCGCAGGGCCGTGACAGTATGGCCCGCCTGTTCGGCCAGGCGGAAGCCGTCGCCCGTGGAACCGGTGCCCGGATAGGAAACGCCTCCGCAGGCGACGAGCACCGCGCCGCCGTACAGGACGGAGGAGTCCTTCAGGCGGACGCCCACAGCCTCCTCCCCCTCCAACAGCAGCGAGTCCGCTTCCCCGCGCACGACGCGGCAGCCGTTCCGGCGGAGCCAGCTCTCGAGCGCCTGCGAGACGTCGAGGGCACGGTCGGAGACGGGAAACACGCGGTTCCCTCTCTCTGTCTTGACGGGCACGCCGAGCCCCTCGAAGAAGGCCATCGTGTCCTGCGGCGTGAAGGCGGACACCGCGCCGTACAGGAACCGCCCGTTGGACGGGACGGAGGCGATGAGCTCCTGCACCGAGCAGTTGTTCGTGATGTTGCAGCGGCCCTTGCCGGTGATGGCAAGCTTGCGGCCGAGGCGGTCGTTCTTTTCGACAAGGCAGACGGAGAGCCCGAGCTCCGCCGCGCGGCCCGCGGCCATCATCCCCGCCGCGCCGCCGCCGACGACTATCAGATCAGCCCTCATGGTCGCTCTTCTCGTCCACCTTTTCGTAGACGTTGTACTCGTCCCAGAGATGCTCGAGCTTGGTGAAGGTCTCCTCCGCGTCCTTCTTGCGCTTCATCGAGATGGTCACGAGGAGCGCGTTGATGAGGCTCAGCGGCGCGCAGAGCGAATCGACAATCGAGGCGATATCGCTGCGCGCGAGCAGGAGGTAATCGGCAGGCTCCGCCAGCGGGGAGAGCGAGCTGTCCGTGATGGCGACAACCTTCGCGCCGCTCTTTCTCGCGAAACTCATCGCCTTGACCACCTTTTTCGAGTAACGCGGAAAGCTGATGCCGATCACGACGTCTCCCTCGTCGATGCGGATCATCTGCTCAAAGATCTCCGCCTCGCTCGTGGACTGGACGAGGATGACATTTTCCAGCAGGAGCTTGAGATAGTAGGAGATAAAAGTCGCGAGCGCAAGGGAGCTGCGCGCTCCCATGATGTACACGCGGCGGGCGTTCGAGATCGCGTCTGCCGCGGCATAGAAGTTCTCGTGGGACGTCTCCTCCATCGTGCGGCGGATGATGTCCATGTCCTGTGTGAACACCGAGTCGAGAATGTCGTTCTCCCCGATGCGGTTCGCCGTGACCTCCATGCGCTGCACGCTTGTGAGCTTGTTGCGGATCATCTCCTGCATCGCCTGCTGCAGCTCCGGGTAGCCGGTATAGCCTATCTCGGTGGCGAAGCGCACCACCGTCGACTCGCTCACGCCGACCGTCGCCCCGAGGCGGGAGGCCGTCATGAAGGCGACCCGGTCATAGTGCTCCATAATGTATCTGGCAATCAGCTTCTGGCCCTTGGAAAAGGTGGCCATATTCTCCTGGATGCGCACCGTCAATAAGTTATTCATCTTCCAATTCCATCCTCTGCTTCCTGTCTTCGGACGTTCGGCCATTCATATCGCGTCCGGCGGAGCGAAAGGCTCCACGTTTAATATTATCTAATTTTCCTCTGAAAATCAAGCTCTTTTTCTCCGTTTTTGCAGGTTCTCCGTTTCTTCCTGCAAAATGGGCAAAAAAGGCAGGGGCCGAAACCGGTCCCTGCCGAGCAGTCCGCTGCTTATTTTCGGAAAATGCGGCGCATGGCCGGTCGGATTCTGCTGCAGTAAAGCAGGACAATGCCGCCTGCCGCCCTGTCGTAGAGTACAAAAACCAGGTTGCCCGCAATCAGGAGCGCGGCGAGCACCCACTGTGGGGATAGCCCCGCAACAGCGAACGATTCCACCGGGACGCCGAGCAAAAACACCGAGACGAGAAACGCCGCGGCGGCGGCCGCGTTGAAAACGAGCAGCTTGAGCACCCACCGCAGCGCGCGGCTGCAGATCGGGTCAAGCAGCGCTTTCAAAATCGGGTAATAACCGAAAAAGAGGATGAACACCGCGGCGGCCTCCTTGTCCGTCCCGAAAAAGAACGCGAGGAGCGACACGGCAATGTAACAGAAAAAAGCCCAGCGCTTTCCGAGCTCAAGCACAGCGGCAATGAGCAGAAGCCCTGAGACGGCGGGCAGCGCGTACGTCATCGTCGGGAAAAGGCCGGCGCTCAGGACAAGGAGGGCGGACAGCGCGCAGAGTATCCCGCCAAACGCCATTTTTTCGCCTTGTTTCAGCAGCATGGGATCAAATCACCGCCCATACATTCACAGCAGCAATCGGCGCAGATGAGGCCGTTGCAGATGTCGCAGGTCGTGCAGCCGCCCGTCTGGCTGCCCGGATGATAGCCCCCGAATCCACCGTTTCGCTGATTCATGACCTGATTCATGGCGGAACGGTATTCCATGTTGCCGGGCTCCATCTGGGAAGCGCGGGTGAAGTGATTATACGCCTCGTCGAGCCAGCCGCGCTTGTAAAGCACCGTGCCCTTGAGGAAGAACCACTCGGCGTTTCTGCCGTCGGAGGGGACGCCGTTGAGGATCTGCTCCGCGTCGGCGATACGGCCGTTCATGATGAGGCTGCGCACGTCAGGGAACGAGGAGGAATTTCCGTAGCCGTAGGAACCGTACTGGCCCTGATACGGGTTCCCCCGGGAGCCGCCGGTCTGATAGCCGCCGGCCTGATAGCCTCCCGTCTGGCCGTTTTTCCCGCGGTGACGGCGCTCGTTCATTACCTGATCGTACGCCTCGTTGACCTCTTTCATCTTCTCGCCCGCCAGATCCGCAAGGGGACTGTCCGCATAATTGTCGGGATGGTATTTCTTCGCCAGCTCGCGGTATGCAGTTTTCACCTCTTCGTCTGTCGCAGTGGGGGACACGCCCAGCACCTTATACGGATCCGACATGGCCATTCTCCTTTTTGTCCTGATACAAAATTTGCCGCTGCTGCTCCGGCATACCCTGAGAAACGATGTTGCGCAGAATCGGTTCAAACTGCCTGAGCTCCAAGAGGGCGAACGCGGCGGTAATCTGCGCCATCGACATATTCAGCGTCTCGTTCGCATAATCGCGCAGCCGCAGGGCGGACGCTTCATCCGGCTCGCCGGACAGGGAAAACTTCCTGAGAAACGGGTTGAACGCGCCCTTTTTCAGGTCGTCGCGCCAATCTTCGGCGGCGTCCATCAGATAAATCCAGCGGCCGAGATGGTATCCGAGCTGGCGGAGGACGCGGGAGAGCGATCTCTCCTCCTCCCCGCCCCGGAACACGGCGAGCACGAGGGCCTCCTCGAGAAGGCGGGCCGTCGGCTCGGCGCAGGCGTCGAGCCCCGCCTCCGGGTCGCGCTCCGCCGCCTCCTGCGCGGCGACATAGGACGCGGCAAGCGACTCCACGGCGGGAAACAGCCGCTTCGCGCGGCGGCGTCCCGGCATGGCCAGCGGACTCAGCGCGAGGGAGCGCGCCCGCTTCCCCGCGCCCGCGTCGCGGCGGTCGTCCCGAAGATGGTACCAGGCGAGGATGGCAGTCAGGGCGGCGGGGACGTCGAGCGGCTCGTCCTTTGCGAGACAGTACGCACAGCGCTTCACGGGATTGACCACGCAGCGCCGCTGCTCGAAGCCCGTGCAGCTCTCCCGGAGCCCCATGACCAGCATGGCGAGGAACGTCCCGTCGTAGCTCAGCGACAGCCGCGCCGCGCCGCCGAACAGCTCCCCGAGGCGGCGGCACAGCCCGCAGTATACGCCGCGGTACTGTTCCCACTCCCGAACCAGAAGCTCGGGCTTGTAGGGACGGACATAGCCAAACATAGAGCGCCTCCCGCCTGATAATCTTTCACTATTCTACTATAGAACCTGTATGGGGAAATTAACGATTTGTAAATTTTTGTTTCCGAAGCCGTTTCCAGGCGGGATACCCGTCAAAGCCCTCCCGCCTGTATTGACCCCTCCCGCCGCGCGGTGCTATAATAGGAAGCAGAAAACGACGTCCCAGAGGGAGAAGGAGGTGCAAATTATGTCAAAAGGCTTCGCGATCGTCGTCTTTATCGTGGGCATCGTGACGGTCATGTGCGGCGCGGCGGCAACCGCGATGGGCGCAGTCGGGCTTGGCAGGGGAAAGTAAAGTCTTTACTGCGGATTTTTCTTTGCTTTTTGTGCATTTTTTCTTTTCTTGAATTTATTCTTTCATTTATTATTCATTTTTTCATTGTTTCACACAAAATTCCCACATTTCTCTCCCTGTGCATTCCTACAGTTCGATCCTTGCATTTCAAAATAGATCGTGCTATGATCGGGGGCAAAGGAGGGATGTTTCCCATGAAATTATATCACTTTACTCCAGGAGAGCTTGCCTCGCTGCTTGAGCACGCAAAGGGAAACGTCGCCCTCATCATGGAAGACGGCGCAGCCTTTGCGATCAACAGCACGCTCTCCCTGCTCTACGCGCTTCGGATGCTGATGAACCGGTCTACGGACGGGTACCTCTCCCCGGAGCTGCGCGTGGAAAGCCCTGAGGATCGGGAGCTGATTCTGCGCTATCTGATTCGCCGCTGCTCGCGCGTCAGCGGCTGGGCCTGCTGAACGGCAAAAAGGACGGCGTCCCGGGCGGACGCCGTCCTTTTTGCACGCGGGAAATCTGATCTCCCCTCCCGCCTGACCCTTGACAGGAGACGGGAAACAGTGTACAATATTCAAACAAACGTTCCTACTCCAAAATACGCCAGGTTCAGCCCGCGCAGGACGTACTGCGCCGGACGGGAAAGCAGGTGACACGTCTTGGCGGAACAGAAAGAACCGGATAGATTCCTCCTTCGCTCCCCGTATCAGCCCACGGGCGATCAGCCGGAAGCCATCGCGAGGCTCACGGAGGGCGTGCGCAGCGGGATGCGGGAGCAGACGCTCCTCGGCGTTACGGGATCGGGCAAGACGTTCACGATGGCGAACGTCATCGCGCAGGTGCAGCGGCCCACGCTCGTTCTCGCGCACAATAAGACGCTCGCCGCGCAGCTGTGCAGCGAGTTCCGCGAATTTTTCCCGGAGTCCGCGGTCGAATATTTCGTCTCCTATTATGATTACTATCAGCCGGAGGCGTACATCGCCACGACGGACACTTATATTGAAAAGGACTCGGCCATCAACGACGAGATCGACAAGCTCCGCCACTCGGCGACGAGCGCGCTCTCCGAGCGGCGGGACGTCATCATCGTGGCGAGCGTATCGTGCATCTACAGCCTGGGCGACCCGATCGATTACCGCACGATGGTCATCTCCCTGCGCCCCGGCATGGAAAAGAGCCGCGACGAGCTGCTGCGCAAGCTGGTGGAGATCCAGTACGAGCGCAACGACATCAACCTCGTCCGCAACAAGTTCCGCGTGCGCGGCGACGTGGTGGAGATCTTCCCCGCGGAGAGCACCGACACCATTCTGCGCGTCGAGTTTTTCGGCGACGAGATCGACCGCATCACGGAGATCAACGCGCTGACCGGCGAGGTCAAGGCGAACCTCAAGCACGCGGCGATCTATCCCGCGTCGCACTATATCGTCCCGCGCGAGAAGATGCACCGGGCGGTACAGGAAATTCAGGCGGAGATGGAGGAGCGCGTCAAGTTTTTTGAGGAAAAGGGCAAATTGATCGAGGCGCAGCGAATCCGCGAGCGCACGCAGTACGACACGGAGCTGCTTGAGGAGATCGGCTTCTGCAAGGGCATCGAGAACTATTCGCGCGTCCTCTCCGGCCGCGCGCCGGGCAGTATGCCGTGCACTTTGCTCGACTACTTCCCCGAGGATTTTCTCCTCTTTGTGGACGAGTCGCACGTTACGCTGCCGCAGGTGCGATCGATGTTCGCCGGCGATCAGGCAAGAAAGAAGTCGCTCATCGATTTCGGCTTCCGCCTCCCCTCGGCGTACGACAACCGGCCGCTGAACTTCGACGAGTTTTACGGCCACGTCAACCAGGCGATCTTCGTCAGCGCGACGCCGGGCGACTTTGAACGGGAGCGCTCGGCGCAGGTCGTCGAGCAGGTGATCCGCCCGACGGGCCTTCTCGACCCGGAGATTACCGTCAAGCCGACGGACGGGCAAATCGACGACCTCATCTCGGAGATCAACCTGCGCACCGCGAAGGGGAACCGCGTCCTCGTGACGACGCTGACGAAAAAGATGGCGGAGGATCTCACCTCCTACCTCGAGGGCGTCGGCATCCGCGTGCGGTATATGCACCACGACATCGACACGGTGGAGCGCATGGAGATCATCCGCGACCTGCGCCTCGGCGAGTTCGACGTGCTCGTCGGCATCAACCTGCTGCGCGAGGGCCTCGATATCCCGGAGGTCTCGCTCGTCGCCATCCTCGACGCGGACAAGGAGGGCTTCCTGCGATCGGAGCGCTCGCTCATCCAGACGATCGGGCGCGCGGCGAGAAACGCGGAGGGGCAGGTCATCATGTACGCCGATACCGTGACGCCGAGCATGGAGGCGGCCATCCGTGAAACGGAGCGCCGCCGCGCCATCCAGATGAAGTACAACGAGGAGCATGGCATCATCCCGAAGACCATCGTGAAAAAGGTTTCCGACGTGCTCGAGATTTCGACCCACAAGGACGACGAGATCGGCAAAAGCGGCAAAAAGCGCCGCCTGAGCGCCGCGGAGCGCAAGCAGATGATCGAGCAGCTCACGCGCGAGATGAAGGCCGCGGCCAAGATTCTCGAGTTCGAGCACGCCGCCTATCTGAGAGATAAAATCAAAAAGCTGCAGGAAAAGGGAACGCTCTGACGGCGGAGCGCCCGCAGGAAAGGCTGGGACAGCGAAGTTGAGTTCAAAGGACATTTTCATCAAGGGCGCGAGGGAGCACAATCTGAAAAACATTGATCTGCACATCCCGCGCGACAAGCTGATTGTATTCACAGGGCTTTCCGGCTCCGGAAAGTCCTCGCTGGCGTTCGACACCATCTATGCGGAGGGCCAGCGGCGGTATGTCGAGTCGCTCTCCTCCTACGCGCGCCAGTTCCTCGGGCAGATGGAGAAGCCCGACCTCGACTACATCGAGGGCCTCTCCCCCGCCATCTCGATCGACCAGAAGACCACCTCGAAGAACCCGCGCTCGACTGTGGGCACCGTGACGGAGATCTATGACTATCTGCGCCTTCTGTACGCGCGGATCGGTATCCCGCACTGCCCGGTCTGCGGACGGGAAATCCGGCAGCAGACGATCGACCAGATTGTCGACCAGGTGATGGCGCTGCCGGAGCGCAGCAAAATTCAGATCCTCGCGCCGATTGTGCGCGGGCGCAAGGGCGAGCATCTCAAGGAGCTCGAGAGCGCGCGGAAAAGCGGCTTTGTCCGCGTGCGGTGCGACGGTATCCTCTACGACCTCTCGGAGCCCATCAAGCTCGCGAAGAACAACAAGCACACGATCGAGATTGTCATCGACCGGCTCGTGATTCAGGAATCGATCCGCTCGCGTCTGGCCGACTCCATCGAGACGGCCTCGTCGCTGACGGGCGGGCTGTCCGTCGTCAGCGTTGTCGACGGCGAGGAGCTGACCTTCTCGCAAAACTACGCCTGCCCCGAGCACGGATACAGCATCGAGGAGCTCACGCCGCGGATGTTCTCGTTCAACAACCCGTACGGCGCGTGCCCGAAATGCACCGGCCTCGGCGTCTTCATGAAGATCGATCCCGACCGCGTGATTCCCGACTGGACGAAGTCCATCAGCGCGGGCGGCCTCAAGGGCAGCGGCTGGGCGATGGAGGGCAACACCGTCGCGGCGATGTATATGAACGCGCTGTCGAAGCGGTACAGCTTTTCGCTCGACACGCCGCTCGGCGAGCTGCCGAAGGAGATCATCGATATCCTGCTCTACGGCACGAAGGGCGAAAAGCTCAAGCTTCACCGCGAGACGGCGAGCGGCAAGGCGACGTACGAGGCGGAGTTTGAGGGCATCATCAACAACCTCGACCGCCGCTTCCGCGAGACGCAGAGCGCGTGGATCAAGGAGGAGATTGAGTCGTATATGAGCGCCATCCCGTGCGACGCCTGCCACGGGAAGCGCCTCTCCCCGCTGAGCCTCGCCGTCACCGTGGGCGGGCTGAACATCGCGGAGCTCTGCGACCTCTCCGTCGTCAAGGCGCTCGACTTTGTGGAGCACCTCGCACTCACCGACAAGGAGGCTATGATTGCCCGCACCATTCTTAAGGAGATCAAGAGCCGCCTCGGCTTCCTGCAGAGCGTCGGCCTCGGGTATCTCACGCTCTCGCGGGCGGCGGGGACGCTCTCCGGCGGCGAGAGCCAGCGCATCCGCCTCGCGACGCAGATTGGCTCCTCGCTGATGGGCGTGCTGTATATCCTCGACGAGCCGAGCATCGGCCTGCATCAGCGCGACAACGACAAGCTTCTCGCAACGCTCAAACACCTGCGTGATCTCGGCAACACGGTCATTGTGGTCGAGCACGACGAGGACACCATGCGCGCCGCCGACCACATCGTCGACATCGGCCCCGGCGCGGGCGTTCACGGCGGCGAGGTCGTCTACAACGGCAGCGTCGAGGGCATCCTGCGGTGCGAGGAGAGCATCACCGGCCAGTACCTGAGCGGCAAGCGGCAGGTGCTCGTCCCGGAGACGCGGCGTCCCGGCAACGGGAAAAAGCTGCGCATCCTCGGCGCGGCGCAGAACAATCTGCGCGGCATCACCGTGGACATCCCGCTCGGGAAGTTTGTGTGCGTCACGGGCGTCTCGGGATCGGGAAAATCGTCGCTCATCAACGAAATTCTGTACAAGCATCTCGCCGCCGTACTCAACGGCGCGCGGAGCCGGCCCGGCAAGTTCCGCGAAATCAAGGGCGTGGACAATCTCGACAAGGTGATCGAGATCAACCAGGCGCCGATCGGGCGCACGCCGCGGTCAAACCCCGCCACCTACACGGGCGTGTTCGGCGACATCCGCGAGCTGTACGCCTCGACGCAGGACGCGAAGCTGCGCGGCTACGGCGCGGGACGCTTCTCGTTCAACGTCAAGGGCGGCCGCTGCGAGGCGTGCCAGGGGGACGGCATCCTCAAGATTGAGATGCACTTTCTCCCGGATGTGTACGTCCCCTGCGACGTCTGCAAGGGACGGCGCTACAACCGCGAAACGCTTGAAATCAAATACAAGGGCAAGAGCATCTACGACGTGCTCGAGATGACGGTTGACGAGGGCCTCGAGTTTTTCAGCAGCCTGCCGCGCATCGCGCGCAAGCTCCAGACGCTGCAGGACGTCGGCCTCGGCTACATCAAGATCGGCCAGCCCGCCACGACGCTCTCCGGCGGCGAGGCGCAGCGCGTCAAGCTCGCGACGGAGCTCAGCCGCCGCTCGACCGGCAAGACGATCTACATCCTCGACGAGCCGACGACCGGCCTGCACATCGCGGATGTGCACAAGCTTATTGAGGTGCTGCAGAAGCTTGTCGACAGCGGCAACACCGTCGTCGTCATCGAGCACAATCTCGACCTCATCAAAACGGCAGACCATATCATCGACCTCGGCCCGGAGGGCGGCGACGGCGGCGGCGAGGTCATCGCCTGCGGCACGCCCGAGGAAGTCGCGCAGAATCCCGCGTCCTACACCGGGCAGTATCTGAGAAGGCTGCTTCCCGCGGTGCAGAAGGAATAACGAAATCGGCTCCCGGCAGAAATACGCCGGGAGCCGATTCATTTTTCTAACCAAATACCGTTATTCTCTCCCAGCCTTGCCGAAAAATCAAAAGGGATCGAAACGACGCCAATCCGCCCTTTCGATCCCCCTCCGGGTTATTCCTGTCAAACGGAAGACGGGCTTCCGTGCCGGCCGCAATAACCTCGCTCCCCTATCCGCACAAAATATTGCGAACAAGGGGTATTATAGCACACTCAATTTTGAAAAACAACAGGTTTTCAAAAAAGAAAGCTATTTTCAAATTTGCTGCAATTCATTTCGTTTCTTTTCATATTTGTGGTTATCTTGTTTCATTTTTCGCGCTGCTGTCATCCGGTCCGACGGCGCGTTTCGGTGTTACTTGCCCTTCTTATCTGCCACAAGGCGTTTGGGAGGCTGATCGAAGTAGCCGCTGTCGAAGATTTGAGGCAGACAGCCGATGGAGGCGAGGGAGACAAAATCGTTTCCGCCGACAATGACATGGTCGATCAGCATCACCTCCACCTGGCGAAGCGCATCCGACACCTTCTCGGTGGTTTCAATGTCCTCCCTGGATGGACAGAATTCGCCGCTCGGATGGTTATGGGCCAGAATAGCTGAGGTGGCGTCAAAGCGTGTCGCCTTGCGGACGAGGTCGCGCGTATAGATCTCCGACATACTTGTGCTGCCCTCGTACACGATCTCGCTGAGCAAAATCCGGTTCATCGCGTCAAGGAGAATGAAGAGCACCTGCTCCCTCTTCTGCCCGGCGAGCCAGGAAAGGGCGTACTCGCCGATCTCCGGAAAGCTGCAGAGCCGCCTGACCTTCTTTGCCTTATCAACCTGATAGAGGTGGAACATCTCGGGATAGGAGTGCAGGAACATGGCCGCCGTCACACCGACGCCCTCCACGGAGCTGAGTTCCTCCATCGGCGCTTCGAGAACACCGGAAAGCGTACCGAAGCGGTTCAGCAGACGATGGGCGAGCTCGTTCGTATTCTGGCGGGCAATCACATGATAAAGGAGGTACTCCAAAACCTCATGATCCTCGAGGGAACTCAAACCCTCCCGCAGAATTCTCTCCCGCATCCTGTTTCGATGCCCGGTGTGGAGGGAAACGGTATCCTTTGCCATTTCACTTATGTCTCCTTTCCCGAAATGTCAGTTTGGCCCGTGTATCACGGCACATGCTGCACAGCTGAAGGGAAACGGGGCGCCGATTCTCCTCCTTCCAGCAGAAATGAAAAACTAAAAAAAACAGGTGGCGGCCCACTCTGTTCTGTGGTATGATAGGCTGTGAAATGAAAAAAACGAGGGGTAAGCATGAAAGAAATCATCATTCAACCGAACGACGCCGGACAGCGCCTCGACAAATTCCTCACAAAGGCTTATCCGAACCTTCCCCAGTCGATGCTTTACAAGAGCATTCGCAAGAAGGACATCAAATTAAACGGCAAGCGGTGCGAAATTTCGACCCGCCTGCAGGAGGGCGACCGCCTCACCATGTATTTGAAGGATGAGTTTTTCCAGACCGCCCCAAAGGAGCACGACTTCCTCAAGGCGCCGAAGCGGCTCTCCATCGTGTACGAGGACGAGAACATCATGCTGCTCGACAAGCAGCCCGGCCTCATCGTCCACCCGGACGAGACGTACCACTTCGACTCGCTCATCGCGCGCGTGCAGCACTATCTCTATGACAAGGGGGAATACGTCCCCGAGCAGGAGAATTCCTTCGCGCCCGCCCTCATCAACCGCATCGACCGGAACACCGGCGGCATCGTGATGGCGGCGAAAAACGCGGAGACGCTGCGGATCATGAACCAGAAGGTCCGCGACCGCGAGCTTGTCAAGCTGTATCTGTGCGTTGTCTGCGGCCATATGGAGCAGCGCGAGGCGACGCTCACCGGCTATCTCGAGAAAAACGAGAGCCAGAACCGCGTCTACATTTCCGCCAAGCCCTCCCCCGGCGCGAAAAGCATCAAAACGAGATACCGCGTCCTGCAGGAAAAGCGGCGGTACAGCCTGCTCGAGGTGGAGCTCCTGACGGGACGCACGCATCAGATCCGCGCGCATTTCGCCTCGATCGGCCACCCGCTCGCGGGCGACGGCAAGTACGGCACGAACGCGCGAAACAAAGAGACGGGCTTTCCGTATCAGGCGCTGTGCTCGTACAAGCTGAAATTCGCGTTCACTACGCCCGCCGGGCTGCTCGACTATCTCAACGGGCGGGAATTCGAGACGGAAAACGTGTGGTTCCTGCCGGAATTCGAGGCCTGGGACTGATCGCCCGTAAAGAACGCCTCTCTCACCTGTTTCATCATTTTACGAAAATCGCCGGGGCGGCTGAACCCTGGCGATTTTTTCATCACGGAGGCTGTGCGCCGTGACCGATTATGAATTTTTGTCGACCTGATGGAATTGCTTGAGATTTCCCGTCTTCTCGCTGCGGTGTTCGAGCTCGGCTTCCACGTCCTCGAGGGAAATGCCCTCGTTGACCATGAGCACCATCAGATGGTAAAGCAGATCGGAGATTTCGAGCACGGTCTCATGGTTGTCGCCGTTCTTCGCGGCGATGATGACCTCGCTGCACTCCTCCCCGCACTTTTTCAGAATTTTGTCGGTTCCCTTCTCGAACAGGTAGCAGGTATAGGAGCCCTCCTGCTTCTCCGCCTTGCGGGAGAGAACCGTCTCGTACAAATGCTTCAGAGCGTCGTTCATCGTGTTATGTGTTCCTTTCTGGCGTTACAATTTCGCGGAAAAAGCAGCTGTGGCTGCCCGTGTGGCACGCGGGCCCCGTCTGCTCCACGCGCACGAGGAGCGTGTCGCAGTCGCAGTCCCCCGAAATGGAGACCACCTTCTGCAGGTGGCCGGAGGTCGCCCCCTTGTTCCAGAGCTCCTGACGGGAGCGGCTGAAGAACCAGGTGTAGCCCGTCTCCAGCGTCTTGCGGAAGGACTCCCGGTTCATATAGGCGAGCATCAGCACCTCCCCGGTGCTGTCCTCCTGGACAATCGCGGGAAGGAGCTCCGCCTTTTGAAAATAATCGTCGATAAAGGAAAAATCCACCGGCGTCATGCGATTACACCTTCCCCGTCTGGCACAGGGCAATCGCCTGACTCAGGCTCAGACTGCCGGAGTAGATGGCCTTGCCGCAGATCGCGCCGTACAGCTGCAGATCGGCGAGCGTGACGATATCCTTGAGGCTGCTGACGCCACCGCTCGCGATGACGTTGCACGAGACGGCGCGGTTGAGCAGGTCAAGCTGCGTGAAGTTCGGGCCGGACAGCGTGCCGTCGCGCGAGATATCCGTGAAGATGATATACTGCACGCCGATCGCGTCCATGCGCTTGCCGAGCTCGAGGTAATTGACGGAGGACATCTGTGTCCAGCCCTCGGCGGCCACCATGCCCTCGTTCGCGTCGATGCCGACGGCAATCTTGTCGCCGTATTTCTTGACGGCCTCCTTGACGAGCTGCGGGTTGTTGATCGCGGCGGAGCCGAGAATCACGCGCGACACGCCCTCCGACAGGTATGAATCGATGTTCTTCATTTCGCGGATGCCGCCGCCGATCTCGATCTGCATGCCGCAGCCCTTGATGATCTTGAGAATCAGATCCGTGTTCACGGGCTCCATCGCGATGGCGCCGTTGAGATCCACAATGTGAAGCCATTTCGCGCCGACCCTCTCGAACTCCTTTGCGGTATGCACCGCGTCATTCGCGACCGGAGAGGCAGTGTCGTAATCGCCGCGCACCAGACGCACGCAGCAACCGTTCATAATATCAATAGCAGGAATAACGATCAATACTCTCACCCTTGCCTTTCCACAGCGGCAATCCCCCGCCCTACGTCGAAAAGAACGCCGCCGGTGTATCAATAAAGAAGCCTGCCGCCTTTCCGGCAGTCAAGCTGGAGAGGCGGTCAGCAATTCGGATTCTATCTTTATTATAATACACCTTTTGTAGAAAGCAAGCCTTTCTTTTCCAAAACGGCGAGGCGAAGAGCGTGCGCTGTCGCCTTGAACAGCGCTTCCGCCTCGTGATGGGCGTTCTGGCCGTATTCAAGGCGAAGATGGAGCGTGACGCCGGCGTTCATCGCGAGGGCGCGGAAGAACTCCTCGGTGAGACAGACGTCGTATTCGCCGCAGCGCTCCTGCGAGAAATCGGCCTGAAAACGCAGGAACGGGCGTCCGCTGACGTCCACCGCGGCGAAGGCAAGGCTCTCATCCATCGGGATATAGAAACTGCCGAAGCGGGCAATCCCGGACTTGTCGCCGAGGGCTTCGCCGAGCGCCTTCCCGAGGACGATGCCGGTATCCTCGACGGTGTGGTGCCCGTCCACCTCGAGGTCGCCGCGCACCCGGACGGAGAGGCCAAAGCCGCCGTGTACGGCGAAGGCGGTGAGCATATGGTCAAAAAAGCCGATGCCGGTCTCGACGGAGACGTCTCCGCCGTCGAGGCAGAGGCGCACGGAGACGTCGGTCTCCTTCGTTTTTCTGGTGACGGAAGCCTCTCTCATGCCGTCTCCCCCTCTCTGAGCAGCGTGCGGAATGCGTCGAGGAACGCGGCGTTCTCCGCCTCGTTGCCGGCTGTCACGCGCAGGTAGTCTCCCATATAGCGGATGGCGATGCCGCGGCCGAGGAGGCCCTGAAAGAGCTCCTTCGAGCGGGCGGTTTTCAAAAAGACGAAATTCGTGCAGCTGTCATAAAGCGTGAACGCGCCGGGAAACTCCGCGGAGAGCGCTTCAAGCGACGTTTGCAGCGATTTTCTGGAGGCAATGAGCTGCTCGCGGGCGTTCGCCTCCCAGTCGCGCTCCGCGAGGACGAGCGCCCCGATGGCCTGCGATAGGGAATTGACGTTGTACGGCGACTTGACGGCGCGCAGGACGCGCGTCAAACGCGGCTGGGCGACGGCGAAGCCGAGGCGCAGCGCCGCGGAGCCGATCGCCTTCGAGCAGGTGCGGAGAATGACGAGGTTGTCATACTCCTCCACCTCGCCGAGCAGGCTCTGATTCCAGAAGTCCATGTACGCCTCGTCGAGGACGACAAGCGCGTCCACCGAGCGAATCAGGCGGCGCACCTCCTCCCTGGGAAGGCCGAGGGAGGTCGGGTTGCACGGGTTGGAGAAGACGATCATTCTCACGTTCTCTTCCTTCGCCTTCGCGATGACCGCGTCGACGTCGATCGTCAGATCGTCCCGCTTGCCGCAGGCGACGACGCGCCCCTCGGCGAGGGAGGCGTAGAACTGGTACATCGAGAAATCGGGGAGAATCACCATCACCGCGTCGCCCTTCATCAGAAACGCCGTGCTGAGGATGGAAATCAGCTCGTCGGAACCGTTGCCCGCGGTGACGAGGTCGGGAGAAATGCCGTAGTACGCGGCAAAGGCTGCGGTCACGTCCGCGGAGAGCGGATCGGGATAGCGGTTGAAGGCGGTTTTCGCGGCAGTCTCCGCGATCCTGGCGCGCAGGCCGTCCGGCAGCGGGAGGAACGACTCGTTCGCGTCGAGGCGGATCGGGTAGGAGCCGGCGATCGGCTCATACGGGACGAGGTCGCGGATTTTCGCGTTGAGCTCGTACATGGTCAGGCGTCCTCCTTCCGGACGCGGATGGAATTCGCGTGGGCGGTCAGCCCCTCCGCCTCCGCGAGGCGGATGACGTCGTCCGCCTGGGGAAGGAGCGCGTCCTTCGTGTAGTAGATGAAGCTCGACTTCTTGACGAAGCTGTCGACGGAGAGCGGCGAGAAGAAGCGCGCCGTCCCGCTGGTGGGCAGGACGTGGTTCGGCCCGGCGAAGTAGTCGCCGAGCGGCTCGGGCGAGTAATTGCCGAGGAAGACGGAGCCCGCGTTGTCGAGGCGGCCGACGTACTCCATCGGGTTCTCGACGCACGCCTCGAGATGCTCGGGCGCGAGCTCGTTCGCGAAGTCGATGGCCTCGTCCATCGAGGCGCAGACGATGATCGCGCCGAAGCTTTCGAGCGACGCGAGGATGACGTCCTTTCTCGAGAGCGTCTGTACCTGGCGCTCGAGCTCCGCCGCCGTCGCCCTCGCAAGGTCGGCGGAGGTCGTCAGCAGGATGGCGGAGGCGAGCGGATCGTGCTCCGCCTGGCTCATGAGGTCAGCGGCGAGATAGCGCGGGTTGGCCGTCTCGTCGGCGAGGATGAGGATTTCGCTCGGCCCGGCGATCATGTCGATGTCGACCGTGCCGAAGAGCTGCTTCTTTGCCGTGGCGACGAAGATGTTGCCGGGTCCGACGATCTTGTCGACCTTCGGGACGCTCTCGGTGCCGTACGCAAGCGCGGCGACGGCGTGCGCGCCGCCGACCTGGAAGACGCGGTCGACGCCGGCCACGAGCGCGGCGGCCATGATGTCCGGGTTGGCCTTTCCGGCCTTGACGGGCGTCGTCATGACAATCTCGCCGACGCCCGCGATCTTCGCGGGGATGGCGTTCATCAGGACGGACGACGGGTAGGCCGCCGTGCCGCCCGGCACATACAGGCCGACGCGGGCGAGGCCGCGGATGCGCTGGCCCATCAGGACACCGTTCTCGCGCGTCGTCAGCCAGCTCTGCTGCTTCTGGCGCTGGTGGAAGTCGCGGATGTTCTCCGCCGCCCTTTTGAGCGATTCCACAAAGAGCGGATCGGCCTGCGCGGCAAGCGCTTCGACCTGCGCGCGCGGCAGCTCCAGCGTCTCCGGCGCGCCGCCGTCAAAGCGGTCGGCGTACATCCGCACGGCCTTGTCGCCGTCCGCGCGGACGTTTGCAAGGATCTCGGCGACGGCGGACTCGACCTTGCGGCCCGCCTCGCTGTTCCTCTCCTTCAAAAGCTTGACGTATTCTCTGGCGGACGCGCCGCCCTCCATGACCATCTTGATCACAGCGTTTCCTCCTTCCCTGTTTTCGCGGCGCTCTCCATCTTGCCGACGAGCGATTCGATCTCCTGCTTGCGGAGCTTGAGGCTTGCGATATTGACAATCAGCCTCGCGGAAATCGGGCAGATGGTCTCGACGACCTCGAGGCCGTTCTCCTTGAGCGTCGTGCCCGTCTCCACGATGTCGACGATGGCGTCCGAGAGGCCCAGCAGCGGGGCAAGCTCGACGGAGCCCTCAATCTTGATGATGCGCACGTCCATCCCGCGGCTCTCGAAGAACGCCCGCGCGGTGGCGGGGTACTTCGTCGCAATGGTGCGCGCCGAATAGCCGCTCCAGAAATCGGCCCCCTTCGGCGCGGCGAGCGCGAAGCGGCAGCGGCCAAAGCCGAGGTCGAGCACCTCGTAGAAGCTCGAGCCGTGCTCCATGATCACATCCTTGCCGACGACGCCCATATCGCAGACGCCGTGCTCGACGTAGGTGATGACGTCCGCGGCCTTCGCGAGGACGACCTCGAGGCTGTCCCCGACGGGAAGGATGAGGCGGCGTCCCTTGTTGCGGACGGCCTCGCAGTCATAGCCGATCTTTTCAAAGAGGGCGACTGTGTCCTTTTCCAGCCTGCCCTTTGTCAGTGCAATGCGCAGCGGCTTCATTTCGCCTCTCCTCCCTTCTCCCCATTCACGGCGAGCTCCCGAATGGTCTCGCCGACGAGCACGACCGTCGGGATTTGACGGCGGCGCGCGTAGGCGACGGTCTCCTCCTCCGTCTCGAAGACGGACGTCTCGCAGCTTCCGCCGCGGCCGGCAATCTCGGAGGCGTACTGCAGCGCCTTCATCTCGCAGCCCTCCTCGCCGAAGACGAGCACGTCCGGCTTTCTGCAGTCCGGCGCGAAACCCTGCTCGGCGAGCAGCTTGACCACGGCGTCGACGTTGACGGAGAAGCCGATGGCGGGCATCGGCATATCGAAGCGGGCGAGGAGATTGTCGTACCGGCCGCCGAGGAGGACGGCGTCGCCGCAGTCCTGGGCATAGGCGCTGAAAACGACGCCCGTATAGTAGTCGTTGCGCTGGACGAGGCCGAGGTCGACAATCAGCCGGTCGCCGAGGCCGAGCTGCACAAGGCAGCGGTACAGCGAGTGCAGGTATTCGAGCATGGAGGCCGCCTCGTCGCTGCCGCACAGGGGCGCGGCCTCAGCGAAAACCTCCTCCCCGCCGAACAGGCGCGGAAGACGGCGCATCGCCGCGACGGCGGGCGTCTGCGGCAGGCCGTCGAGGAGCGTGCTGAGCGCCGCGTAGTTCTTCGACTCAATCGTCATGCGCAGATCCTCGCGCTGCTCGTCCGCAATCGGAAGCTGCGCGGCGATGGCGCGGAAGAAACCAGCGTGGCCGAGCTCGAGCCGGAAGTCCGGCGTGCAGGCGGAGAGCGCCTCCACCGCCGTGGCGATGGCCTCGAGGTCTGCGCGCCTGCCGGCGGCGCCGAGCAGTTCGACGCCGGACTGGAGCACCTCGTCGCTCCTGCCGGTGAGGTTCGGATTCGAGCGGTAAATGCGCTGCGTGTAGTACAGGCGCAGCGGCTTCTCCTCGTTCTGCAGCCGCGTGGCGGCAAGACGGGAAATCGGCATCGTCGAGTCGGGGCGCATCACAACCATGCGGCCGCGGCGATCCGTCGTCTTATACATGATCTCGGGGGCGATGCCGGACGATTCCGGGTCAAACACGTCCATGAACTCCATCCCGGGCGTGACCACCTCATGGAAGCCGCGCGACTCAAACACATCGCTGAGCTTCTGCGCCACCACGCGGTGGATGAGGCATTCCTCGAGCAGGAGGTCCTTTGTGCCCTCGGGGGTAATCTTGTTGTACTTCTTCATTGTTGCACTGTACGCTCCGCCTCCGCGGCGGGAGAGCGGCCTTTCACTTTAGTTCGCTAATATAATACCATGATGAAATATCGGCGTCAATATCGAATTTGCCAATCTTTTTGGCGGCGCGGGCAGGAAAAATGGGAAACCGCACACCGGCGGCTTCCCATTGGCCGGGGACATCGGACGGCGCTGCGTCCTCAGAACAGGGACATCTGCGAGCTCACGGGCAGGCCGCGGAGCGCGCCCGCCGCGTCGAGCGTCTCGACAACGGATTTGGAGACCTTCGCGCGCGTCTGCATATCGTCGACGGAAATGTACTTGCCCAGCTGGCCCGCCTCGTAGAGGCTGTTCGCGGCGGCCTCGCCGACGCCGGCGAGCGACGCGAACGGGAGGCGGATCATGCCGTCCTCGACGAGGTATTTCTTCGCGTGGGAACGGTAGAGGTCGACCGGGAGCACCTGGATGCCGCGCGCGAGCATCTCGTTGACGATCTGCAGCGTCGCGAACGCGTCCTCCTCCTTCTTGCTGGCCTCCTTGCCCTTCATCTGAATCTCGTTCATCTTCCGGCGGACCGCGTCGCGGCCCTGGGCGACGAGCACGCCGTCGAAGTCCTCGCCGCGCACGGAGAAGTAGGCGGCGTAGTATTCGACGGGGCGGTGCACCTTGTACCAGCCGAGGCGCAGAGCCGAAATCATATAGGCGGCGGCGTGCGCCTTCGGGAACATATACTTGATTTTCAGGCACGACTCGATGTACCACTCGGGAACGCCGTGGTCGCGCATGGCCTGCTTGTGCTCGTCTGTGAGGAGGGACGGCGCCTTGCCCTTACGCGTGATCTCCATGATTTTGAACGCCATCTTCGGCTCAAGCCCCTTGAGGAGCAGATACGTCATGATGCTGTCGCGCGTGCCGATCACCTCGGAGATCGTGCAGGTGCCGTTCTTGATCAGATCCTGCGCGTTTCCGAGCCACACGTCCGTGCCGTGGGAGAGGCCGGAAATCTGCAGGAAATCGGAAAAGGTCTGCGGCTGAGAGTCGATGAGCATCTGGCGCACGAACGGCGTGCCGAGCTCCGGCAGCGAGAAGGTGCCCGTCTGCGAATCGATGTCCTCCGGCGTGACGCCAAGCGGCTCCGTCGAATGGAACAGCGCCATGACCTCCGGGTCGCTCATCGAGACCTTCATGACGGGGATGCCCGTGTACTCCTCGAGGTAGTGATAGATGGTCGGCACGTCGTGGCCGAGCTCGTCAAGCTTGCAGATCGTGTCGTGGATGGAGTGGAAGTCGAAGTGCGTTGTGATGTTGTCGGAATTCTGGTCGTTCGCCGGGTGCTGAACGGGGCAGAAATCGTAAATCTCGTAGCCCTTCGGTACGACGACCATGCCGCCGGGGTGCTGGCCGGTCGTCCGCTTGATGCCGGTGCAGCCGATCGAAAGGCGCTGCTCCTCGGCGCGGTGGTACGTCAGCCCCTTCTCCTCCGCGTACTTCTTCACGAAGCCGATCGCCGTCTTGTCGGCGACGGTGGCGATGGTGCCGGCCTTGAAGACGTGGTCCTTGCCGAACAGCGTTTCCGTGTACCGGTGCGCGCCGCTCTGGTACTCGCCGGAGAAGTTCAGGTCGATATCCGGCGTCTTGTCTCCGTCGAATCCGAGGAAGGTCTCGAACGGGATGTTGTGGCCGTCGCGGTCGTAGTCGGAACCGCACTTCGGGCATTTCTTCGGGGGCAGATCGAAGCCGGAGCCGTAGCTGCCGTCGAGGATGAACTCGCTGTTCTTACAGTTCGGGCAGATGTAGTGCGGCTCGAGCGGGTTGACCTCCGAGATGCCGGACATACTCGCGACGAACGAGGAGCCGACGGAGCCGCGCGAGCCGACGAGGTAGCCGTGCTCCTCGCTGTTGGCGACGAGCTTCTGCGCCGTCATGTACAGCACGGAGAAGCCGTGCTTGTTGATGGAGCCGAGCTCGCGCTCCAGGCGCTTGCGGACGAGCTCCGGCATCGGGTCGCCGTAAATCTCCTTCGCGCGCTTCCAGCAGATGGAGTTGAGCTGCTCCTCCGCGCCGTCGATGAACGGCGGGAAGACGCCGCTCGGGATCGGGCGGATCTCCTCAATCATGTCGGCGATAAGGTTCGTGTTTTTCACGACGACCTCGTACGCCTTCTCCTCGCCGAGATAGGCGAATTCCTCGAGCATTTCCGGTGTGGTGCGGAAATAGAGCGGCGCCTGGTTGTCGGCGTCCTCGTAGCCCTGGCCGGCCATCAGGATGCGGCGGAAGTCGGCGTCCTTCGGGTCCATGAAGTGGACGTCGCACGTCGCGACGACGGGCTTGTGCAGCTTCTCGCCGAGGCGGATGATGGTACGGTTGAATTCGCGCAGCTTTTCCTCGTCGGGAACGAGGCCCTCGCGCAGCATATAGGCGTTGTTGCCAAGCGGCTGGATTTCGAGGTAATCGTAAAAGCTCGCGATCTCGCACAGCTCGCCCCACGGCGCGCCGTTGAACACGGCGCGGAACAGCTCGCCCGCCTCGCACGCGCTGCCGAGGAGCAGCCCCTCGCGGTGCTGCATGAGCACACTCTTGGGAATTCTCGGACGCTTGAAGAAGTAGTTGAGATGCGACAGCGAGATGAGCTTGTACAGGTTTTTGAGTCCGGTCTGGTTGCGGACGAGGATGATCTGATGGTACGGCCTGAGCTTCTTCCAGTCCCCGCCCGTGAGGGAGGTGTTGATCTCCTGCACCATGTTCGCGCCCACATCCTCGTGCAGGCGCTGGAGCAGCGCCGCGAAGATGCGGCCGAGGACGTCGGCGTCGTCGCAGGCACGGTGATGCTGGAACGGGTCGAGCTTGAGATAGGACGCCACCGTGTCGAGCTTGTGGTTTTTCAGATCCTTGAGCAGCGAGCGGCACATCGGCAGCGTGTCTATGTAGGTATAGGGGAAATCCGCCCCGCTGCGCGACGCCGCCGCGCGCAGGAACGAGACGTCGAACTCGGCGTTGTGCGCGACAAGAATCGCCCCCTCCCCGCAGAACGCGTAGAAGGACGCGAGGGCCTCCGCCTCGGACGGCGCGCCGCGCACCATCTCGTCGTTGATGCCGGTGAGCTCTACGATCTTCGGCGGAATCGGCTTTTCCGGGTTGACGAAGGTGTCGAACGACTCGACAATCTTCCCACCGCGCAGGCGAACCGCGCCGATCTCGGTAAGGCGCTCGTGGTTCGGACTCAGGCCGGTCGTCTCCACGTCGAAGACGATGAACTCGCCGTCGAACGGGGCGTCGGCCGCGCCTTTGACAGCGGGCACCATGTCGTTGACGAAGTACGACTCAACGCCGTAAATCACCTTGATATGGCCGCCCTTGCCGTTGATCTTCGCCGCGGCGTTCATCGCGTCGGGGTAGGCCTGGGCGACGCCGTGGTCGGTGATGGCGATGGCGGAATGTCCCCACTTCGCCGCGCGGGCGACGAGCTCGCCGACGTCCGTGACGCCGTCCATGCTCGACATATTCGTGTGCAGGTGCAGCTCCACGCGCTTCTCCGGCGCGTCGTCGACGACCTTGACCTGCTCGACCGTTGCGACGGCGCGCGGACGGAGCACCGTCTCGTGGTCATATTTGTCGTACTCCACCTCGCCGCGCACCACGACGCTGACGCCGTTTTTCAGCTCGTCGAGCGCCTTGCACTGCTTGGCGTCCTGAAGGAGCTTCAGCGTGATGGAGCCGGTCTAGTCGGTGATGTTGATGGAATAGATTTTCCGGCTCTGGTCGCGGGTCATGCGCGTCTCAACGGCGAAAATCTCGCCCCAGACGGCCACGCTGCCGAAATCCGGCGTAACCTTCGAGATAGGAGTCAGGTGAACGCGGCCCATGCGGCCGTGGATCTCCTTCATCGTCTCCGGCACGATGGCGGGCAGGAGCGACGCGCCCCGGCGTACACTGACGACGGGCGGCAGGCGCTCGCCGGACGTCTCGGCGGAGCCTCCCCTGCCAACAGGCTGCGGGGAGCTCCTGCGCGCGGCCTCCTTCCGCTCGTGCGGCGACTGGCGGTTCATCGTGCTCTCATACTGGGAGACGGCCTCCTCCGCGGCCTCGCGGCGCGCCTTTTCCTCGGCGTTCCGCTTGCGCTCGAGGTAGGCGCTGCTCCCCTCGTCGACGGAGGTGACGCCGTCGAAGTCGACGGAGACCGTCAGGCCGAATTCCTCTGAGATGATGCGGCTCATCAGCCTGTCCGCGCGGCGCTGGCGCATGAGCTCCGCTCCGCCGTGCGCCAGCGTGACGACGATTCTGCCGTCCTCGAGGCGGGCCGTCGCGTCGGAGAAGGCGCCGTTGATGCTCGCGTCGCGCCGCTTCATCTCGAGGACGAGGCTCGGCAGGTACGCGGCGCTGAAGGAGTCCGCCGGGAAGCGCGGATGGAGGGCCGCCCGCGTCAGCTGCAGGCCGGGCGCGAGCGCGAGGCGCTTCTCCGCGTCGTAAAGCGCGTCCCGCTCCACGAGCGACGGCAGGGCGACCGTCGCGGCGACGCAGCGGTTGACGGAATCCACCTGCAGGGATTCCACCGTACCGTGCAGGAGCGGCTCGGGGAGCGCCTCCCCGGCGTTCAGAAAGGCTCCGAACAGTTCGCCAAACGTTTTGCTCATCCTGACAATTTCACTCTCCATCCTCGAATATGCTCAAAAACGGGGCTCCAAGCTCTCGCCCGGAGCCCGCGCCGTGTGCTAAAAGGTTTCAATTTCCTTCATGAGCTCGTCCACGAGGCGCTCCTCCGGCACCTTGCGGACAATCTCGCCCTTGCGGAAGACGAGCCCCTCCCCCTTGCCGCCGGCAATGCCGACGTCGGCCTCGCGCGCCTCGCCGGGGCCGTTCACGACGCAGCCCATGACGGCCACCTTGATGTTCTTCGTGCAGGACGCAAGCCGCGCCTCCACCTCGTTCGCGATGGCAATGAGGTCGATGCGCGTGCGGCCGCACGTCGGGCAGGAGACGAGCTGCGGGCCCGACCGCAGGCCGAGCGCGTGCAGGATGTCCAGTCCCGCGGCGACCTCGCGGACGGGGTCCGCCGTCAGGGACACGCGGATGGTGTCGCCGATGCCGCGCTGCAGAAGCGAGCCGATGCCGATCGACGATTTGATAAGGCCCATGCGCTCCGTCCCCGCCTCGGTGACGCCGAGGTGCAGCGGATAGTCGCAGCGCGACGCGCAGAGCTCGTAGGCGCGGATGGCGGAGTCGACCGTCGACGACTTGAGCGAGAGGACGATGTCCCCGAAATCAAAGCGCTCGAGGAGCGAGGCGTGGTACAGCGCGCTCTCGACGAGCGCCTCGGGCGTCGGGGCTCCGTACTTTGCGAGAATCTCGCGCTCGACCGAGCCGGAGTTGACGCCGACGCGGATTGGGATCCCGCGGGTGCGGCAGGCGTCCGCGACGGCCTTGACGCGGCTGTCGTCTCCGATGTTGCCGGGATTGATGCGGATCTTGTCCACGCCGGCGGCCGCCGCCTCGAGGGCGAGGCGGTAGTCGAAGTGAATGTCGGCCACAATCGGGACGGAGACGGCCTCCTTCAGAGCGGGAATCAGCCGCACAGCGTCCATGTCCGGGACGGCGGCGCGGATCAGGTCGCAGCCCGCGGCCTCGAGTGCTTTCGCCTGCCGGACGCTGCCCTCGATATCGGTCGAGGGAACGCTGAGCATCGACTGCACGGTCACCGGCGCGCCGCCGCCGATCAGAATGTTTCCCGCCTTCACCTGTCTTGTCATAAGTGATTACGCCCCCAATCCCTGGCCTGTAATCAGGCGCAGAATGTCGCTGAAGGTCACGACGATCATGACGCCCATCAGGAAGATGAAGCCCGCCGCCGTGATCCAGCCCTCAAAGCGCCGCGGAATCGGGCGGCGCACAATCGCCTCCACAATCAGGAACAGCAGCCGCCCGCCGTCAAGCGCCGGGATGGGCAGCAGGTTCATGATGCCGAGGTTGACGGTGATGATCATGATGATATAGACAATGTTGCTCAAAGCGCCGGAGAAGCCGCTGCTCTCGAGGCCGGCCGAGGCGGCCTGCGTGATGACCGACGCGGTGCCGACAGGTCCGGCGAGGTCGTTGAGGCCGAACTGGCCCGTCAAGAGCATATAGACGCTCTGCCAGACGAGGCGGACGACGGAAACGGTGTCCTCCACAGACTTCACGAGGACGGAACCAACCGTCTTCGGAATCGCGGCGACCTTGAAGTCGAAGACGAGGCTGCGCGAGCCGTCCTCAAGCTCGATGGTGTTGAACTTGACGTCCTGAAAGGTGATGGTCTGCCCCTCGCGGTCGACGGTGATGTCAGCGGTAACCTCCTCGCCGTCCATGCTGATGATTGCCATGGCGAACTGCAGGTCGCGGTCGGTGCGGACGCCGTAGCCGCCCATCGAGGTAATGCGGTCGCCGACCTGGATGCCGGCGGCCTCGAGGGCGGAATTCTCCTCAAACCGCGCGACAACGTTTGAGCCGAGCAGCGGCGTCTGCGCGACGATGATCACCATGAGGATCAGGCCGAGCAGGATGTTCATCACCGCGCCCATCGCGACGACAAGGATCCGCTGCCAGACCGGCTTGCGATGGAAGGCGCGCTCGTCGTCGCTGTCCTCGTCCTCCCCCTCCATGGCGCAGAAGCCGCCGATCGGGAGAAGCCGGAGCGAGTAGCGCGTGTCGCCGCGCCGGAAGCTTACGAGCTGCGGCCCCATGCCGACAGCGAACTCGTTGACGCGGATGCCGCAGAGCTTCGCCGTGATAAAATGGCCGAATTCATGGATTGTGATCACAAGGCTGAAAAGGAGAACCGCGATGATCACCAGCAATACCTGGGTAATGAAAACCACCTCGTTTCGAGAATCAGAGACCGGCGCGGGAGAGGACGTACTCCCGCGCGGCCTTGTCAGCGTCCAGAATGGCGGAGAGCGTCAGAGGCTCCTTCGTCTGCGGCTGCGCCGCCGCGGCCTCCGCCGTGAGCTCCGCGATCCGCAGGAAGGGAAGCTTTCCTTCGAGGAACAGGCCGACGGCGGCCTCGTTCGCACCGTTAAGCGCCGCGGGCGCCAGTCCGCCGCGCCCGAGCGCCTCGCGCGCCGCGCCGATGGCGGGAAACGCCTCCGGGTCAGGCGGATAGAAGGTGAGCGTCCCCCAGTCGGCGAGGCTCAGCCGCCGGACGGGAGACGGATACCGCTCGGGGTAGGTGACGGCATACTGAATCGGGATGCGCATATCGGGTACGCCGAGCTGGGCGAGCACCGAATTGTCCACATACTCCACGAGGGAATGAATCACGCTCTCGCGGTGGATGACGACGTCGATCCGCTCGGGCTCCATCCCGAACAGCCAGGACGCCTCAATCACCTCGAGGCCCTTGTTCATCATGGTGGCGGAGTCGATGGTGATCTTCGCGCCCATGCTCCAGTTCGGATGGCGCAGCGCCTGCTCCGGCGTGACGTTCACAAGCTCGGCGCGCTTTTTTCCGAAGAAGGGCCCGCCGGACGCCGTCAGAATCAGGCGGGAGACGGCCTTCTCCCCCGGGCTGCCCTGCAGGCACTGGAAGATGGCAGAGTGCTCGCTGTCGACGGGATAAAGGCGCACGCCGCGCTCCGCGGCGCGGGCCGTCACGAGAGCGCCGCCCGCGACGAGCGTTTCCTTGTTCGCGAGGGCGATGTCCTTCCCCGCTTCGACGGCGGCGAGCGTCGGCTCGAGACCCACCATGCCGACGACGGAGTTGCAGACGAGCTCGGCCTCCTCCAGCGAAGCGGCCTCGCACAGACCGTCCATGCCCTCGGCCACGGCGACGTCGAGGTCGCGCACGGCGAGGCGGAGGCGTTTGGCGGCCTCCGGATCGAAGACGGCGGCAAAGCGGGGCTTAAACTCGCGGATCTGCTCCTCGAGCAGGCGGACGTTCCCCCTCGCGGCGAGCGCGCAGACGGAAAGCCCCAGGCCGCGGACGACGTCGAGCGTCTGCGTGCCGATGGAGCCGGTGGAGCCTAAAATGGAAAGCGTGTGTTTCATCATGTTACCCAAAGCCCTTCCATACGGAACCGAAGCCGTCCCTTGGGGCGGCTTCGGCACAAAGTCTGTTCATAAACGTCCCGCGGCGCATGGCTGCTCCGTTTCAAAGGATTCCCAATATGAACGCAATATATGTTTTCCGGGGGAAACGCTGCCGTTTTGAAAGCCAGCTCACGGAGGCGTGATGGGAAGCAGCTGCACGAGGAGCAGCACGAACGGCGCTACAAAAATCACGCTGTCAAAGCGGTCGAGAATGCCTCCGTGCCCCGGCAGGATGTTGCTGAAATCCTTGATATGACAGCTGCGCTTGATGAGGGAAAAGCTTAGATCACCCACGACGGAAAGCCCAGCAGAGAACAGGCCGATGAGAGCAAGCGAGAGGTAGTTGACCGGAACCGTCCCGCCGTAAAACCGCTCAAAGACAAGGCCGAAGACGAGCATCGCCGCGATATTGAGGACGAAGCCGCCGATGAAGCCCTCCACCGTCTTTTTGGGACTGATGGACGGACAGAGCTTGTGTCTGCCCCAGAGACTCCCGGCGACGAACGCGCCAACGTCGGCCGCCCAGGCTGCGAACACGGCGATGATCACATAAAACATCCCGTGGCTCCCGCCGCAGGAGCGGATGGAGAGCAGCGTCTCAAGCGCCGTGGGAATGAGGATGGTCATGCTGTAAATCACGCCCGTCTCCCGGAAGGTGACGGAGTCGTGATAGAAAATCAGGGACGAGAAAAGGACGACGGTGTAGATGTAATACGCCGCGCTGTGCCAGTAGGTACCCGGCAGAAACGGCGTTACGGCGGCGAACGCAAGGCTCGGCAGGAGAAGAACCAGCTTTTGCGAGAGTCCCAGCGCCTTGACAATTTCAATGACGCCCAGAAAGCTGATGGCAGCCACCGCAATGTTCAGCGCCAGCGGGAAAATATCGTTGAAGACGACAATCGCTGCGATAAACAGAATCAGGATAGACGCGGAGATGACTCTCGATTTCAGCAAACTAAACTCCTCCAAAGCGCCGGCTGCGGTTCGCGTATTCCCGCAAAGCGGCATTGAGATCGTCCGGACCAAAGTCCGGCCACAGAACATCCATGATGACATATTCCGCGTACGCGGACTGCCACAGGAGAAAATTACTGGTGCGGTGCTCCCCGCTGGGGCGGATGATGAGATCCGGATCCGGCTGACCCGCCGTGTAAAGCGCGGAGGAAACCGTCTCATCCGTGATAGCGTCCGGGGCAAGCTCCCCCGACCGAACCCGCTCCGCGATGGAACGCACGGCCCGCACGAGCTCGGCGCGGCCTCCGTAGTTCATCGCGATGTTGAGCACCATCCCCGTCCGCGCGGCGGAGATCTCCTCCGTCTCGCGGATCAGCGTCTGCAGCTCCGGGGGGAACGCCGCGGTGTCGCCGAGAAAGCGCACCACGATGTCGTCGTCGCGGAAATCGCGCAGCGCCTCCTCGAGGTATTTGCGGAACAGCGTCATCAGCGCGGAGACCTCCTCCGCCGGACGCGTCCAGTTCTCCGTGGAGAAGGCGTATACCGTCAGGTAGCGGATGCCGATCTTCGAGCAGTAGCGCGTGATCTTTTTGAAATTGGCAGCCCCGGCCGCGTGTCCGGCGGAGCGCGGAAGCCCGCGCCGCTTCGCCCACCGGCCGTTGCCGTCCATGATGATGCCAAGATGCGCAGGAAGAAGCTGCGGCAGTTCGTCTTTCATGGCCGCCTTAGATCTCCATGATCTCTTTCTTCTTCTTGGCCTCGACCGACTCGATCTCCTTGCAGTACTTGTCGGTGAGATCCTGGGTCTTTTTCTCGGCCTGCTTAAGGTCGTCCTCAGTCAGCTCGCCGGCCTTCTTCTTGACCTTGAGCTTATCCATGGCCTCGCGGCGGATGTTGCGCACGGCAACCTTCGACTCCTCGGCCATTTTGGAGATCTCCTTCGCGAGCTCCTTTCTGCGATCCTCGGTGAGCTGCGGGAAGGTAATGCGGATGATCTTGCCGTCGCTCTGCGGGTTAATGCCGATGTCGGAGGTCTGGATGGCCTTCTCGATCGCACGGCAGACGGAGGCGTCCCACGGCTGGATCGTCAGCACGCGCGCCTCGGCGACGGACACGGCCGCGAGCTGGTTGATAGCCGTCGGCGTACCATAGTAATCGACGCGGAGCTTATCAAGAACAGCGGGGTTCGCGCGTCCGGCGCGGATGGCCGCGTAATCTCCCTGCAGAACGGAGATGGTTTTTTTCATATGGTCTTCAGCTTTTTTCAGAATTTCCTGCATGGTTCATGCCTCCTTCACAATGGTTCCGACGGGCTCGCCGCAGATAGCCTTTACAATATTGTCGGGGTGATCGATGTTGAACACGAGAATTGCGATGCCGTTGTCGCGGCAGAGCGTGGCGGCCGTACCGTCCATCACCTGAAGGTTCTTGCTCAGCACCTCCATGAAGCTGAGGGTGTCGTACTTGACCGCGTTGGGATTCTTCTTGGGATCGCTGTCGTAGACGCCGTCGACCATCGTGGCCTTCATGATGACGTCCGCGTCGATCTCAGCGGCGCGCAAGGCAGCCGCCGTATCGGTGGAGAAGAACGGATTGCCGGTGCCGCAGCCGAAAACGACGACGCGCCCCTTCTCGAGGTGGCGGACGGCGCGGTTGCGGATATAGGGCTCCGCGATCTCCTGCATGGAGATCGCCGTCTGCACGCGCACCGGAACGTCGAGCTGCTCAAGCGCGTCGGCGACGCCGAGCGCGTTGATGGTGGTGGCCAGCATTCCCATGTGATCCGCGCGGGTTCTGTCCATCTTTCCGCTGCTGCGGCCGCGCCAGAAATTCCCGCCGCCGACGACGACGGCAATCTGCACGCCCATGTCCACGCATTTCTTGATCGGCTCGCAGATGGAAAGCACCGTGTCAAAGTCGATTCCGTGCTTCTGGCTGCCGGCAAGCGATTCTCCGCTGAGCTTCAAAAGGACGCGATGATACTTTGGCTCCAAGATTAACACCCCTACCTTCCCCGGCGGGAAACGCGCGGCCCGCACGGCCGGCGCCCCATTCTCCGCCGGAGGTTATTTTTCTTCCGTTATATTTTACAATATGCGACCGCCAAAGTAAAGGAAAATCCATCTAAGGGAGGCAAGTTTTATACTTTAGTCATATTCCGGCGGCCGGTTATTCATGCGCCCGGGAATGAATTTCCCTCAAGCGAGAAGGAAAACGGCTCCGATCAGATGCACAAGCAGGGCGGCAAACCACGCGACAACGCACTGCCCCGCCGCGACGGCAAGCGCCCATTTTCCGCCGAGCTCGCGGCGCACCGAGGCAATCGCGGCGACGCACGGCGTGTACAGCAGGCAGAAGACGAGCAACGACGCGGCTCCGAGCGGCGACAGGACAGAGGTGATGGCGTCCGTGCTCGGAATCAGGACGGACAGCGTCGCCACGACGCTTTCCTTCGCCATGAAGCCGGTGATCAGCGCAGTCGAGAAGCGCCAGTCGCCGAAGCCGAGAGGCGTAAAGATCGGCGCAATCAGGCCGGCGACGGAGGCAAGAATGCTCTGCTGAGAGTCCGTGACGAGGTTAAACTGCAGGTCGAACGTCTGCAGAAACCAGATGACGATGGTCGCGGCGAAAATCACGGTGAAGGCCCGCTGGAGGAAGTCCTTCGCCTTATCCCAAAGCAGGAGGGCGACGTTCTTCGCGCCGGGCATTCTGTAATTCGGCAGCTCCATGACGAACGGGACGGGCTCGCCCTTAAAGAGGCTCCCCTTCATCACCAGCGCGGCGAGGATGCCCATCAGGATGCCGAGCACATACAGACCGACCATTACAAGACCGGCGTAATCAGGGAAAAAGGCGGCGGCGAAAAAGCCGTAGATCGGCAGTTTCGCAGAGCAGCTCATGAACGGCGTAAGGAGGATGGTCATCTTGCGGTCGCGCTCCGAGGAAAGCGTGCGGCTCGCCATGACGCCCGGAACGGTGCAGCCGAAGCCGACGAGCATCGGCACGATGCTGCGCCCGGAGAGGCCGATTTTGCGCAGGAGCTTGTCCATCACAAACGCGACGCGCGCCATGTAGCCGCTGTCCTCGAGCATCGAGAGGAAGAAGAACAGCGTCACGATAATCGGCAGAAAGCTCAGCACGCTGCCGACGCCGCTGAAGATGCCGTCTATCACGAGCGAGTGGAGCACGGGATTGACGCCCGCCGCCGTCATGCCCGCGTCGACGACGCCCGTCAGCCAGTCGATCCCCATCTCAAGCAGGCCCGAAAGCCATTCCCCGATGACGTTGAAGGTCAGCCAGAAAACCAGCCCCATGATGGCGATAAAGGCGGGAATCGCCGTATATTTTCCGGTGAGCACCTTGTCCATCCGGCGGCTGCGGGCGTGCTCGCGGCTCTCCTTCGGCTTGATGACGGCGGCGCTGCAGACGCGCCGGATAAAGCGGAAGCGCATATCAGCGATGGCGGCGGCGCAGTCAAGGCCGCGCTCCTTCTCCATCTGCACAATGATGTGGCGCAGCATCTCCTTCTCGTTGTCGTCGAGGTTGAGCTGCGAGAGGATGAGCTCGTCTCCCTCGGCGAGCTTCGAGGCCGCAAAGCGCACCGGAATCCCGGCGTCCTTCGCGTGATCCTCAATGAGGTGCATGATGGCGTGAATACAGCGGTGGACGGCGCTGCCGACGTCGTCGGCGCTGCAGAAGTCGACGCGGCCGGGCTTTTCCTGGTACTTCGCGACGTGGATCGCGTGGCTGACGACCTCGTCGATGCCCTCGTTCTTCGCTGCGGAGATCGGGATGACCGGGATACCGAGGAGACGCTCCATTTCGTTGATGAGCACAGAGCCGCCGTTCTCGCGCACCTCATCCATCATATTGAGGGCGAGCACCATGGGAACATCCAGCTCCATGAGCTGGAGCGTGAGATACAGGTTGCGCTCGATGTTGGAGGCGTCGACCACGTTGATAATGCCCTTCGGCTTTTCGCGGAGGATGAACTCACGCGTAACGATCTCCTCATTGCTGTAAGGAGACATCGAGTAAATGCCCGGCAGGTCGGTGACGAGCGTGCCGGGGTGATCGCGGATAACGCCGTCCTTCCGATCGACGGTGACGCCGGGGAAATTGCCGACGTGCTGGTTTGAGCCGGTGAGACGGTTAAAGACCGTCGTCTTGCCGCAGTTCTGGTTGCCCGCAAGGGCGAAGGTGAGCACGACGCTGTCCGGCAGGGGATTCTCCCCCGTCTTAACGTGGTACTTGCCTCCCTCGCCAAGGCCCGGGTGCGGCGTGCCGCGCACGGGCTTCCTCTCCTCCTCCTGCGTCGCCGCGTCGAGGAGGGAAATCTCGATCTTCTCCGCGTCCGCAAGGCGGAGCGTCAGCTCATAGCCGTGGATCTTGAGCTCCATTGGGTCGCCCATCGGCGCGAGCTTGACCATCGTGACCTCCGCGCCGGGGATGAGCCCCATATCGAGGAAGTGCTGGCGAAGCGCCCCTTCCCCGCCGACCGTGAGAATGCTGGCGGTCTTTCCCGCCTTGAGTTCCTTGAGCGTCATGGTGCGAATTCCTCTTCCCTTTCAAATTGAGCGGCCGCACGGGCGGCCTCCCCTCTCAGCAAAATACCTGGATCAATATCATGTAGAAAACCGTCCCGCCCGCTATCGAGAGCAGCATCTGACGTTTCCACAGGTGCAGCAGCGCCGTGACGGCGATAGCGGCTGCCTCCGGGATGCCGTGGCTTCCCGCAAGAACGTTCACATCGCGCAGGCAGTAGACGACGAGAAGCGCAAACACCGCGCCGGGCAGCGCTCTGCCGAGGTACCGCACATATTGGGGCGTCCGGCGCTTCTCCGAAAACGCGAGGAACGGAAGAAAGCGCGCCGCCATCGTCCCGAGCGCGCACAGGGCGATGGTGACGGCCTGTTCGAGCATCGTCACAGCAGACCGCACCTCCTCTCAATCGGGCGGCGCAGCGCGGTGAGCAGCAGGAGCACGCACGCCATCGACGGGATGATGAACGAGTCCGCCCCGAATATCAGCAGGCACAGCACCGAAGCGCCGAGCCCGAGGAGGGCCGAGTCATGCTTTTTTTCCTTCTTCCACTGCTCGAGGAAGATGACGACGAACATCGCCGTCATCACGAACTCGATCCCCTCCGTGTCAAACGAGAGGAGCGAGCCGACGAGGCCGCCGATTGTCGAGCCGGTAACCCAGTAGAGGTGGTTGAGGAGGGTGACGAAAAAGTAAAACCACCCTCTGTCGACGCCCTCCGGAATCTCTGCCGTGCAGTTGATCGAGAAGGTCTCGTCGCACAGGCCGAAGATGAGGTAGGGTTTTTTCCAGCCGAGACCACGGTATTTCTCAAGCATCGCGACGCCGTAAAACAGGTGGCGCGCCTGCAGGATCAGCGCCATTGCGAGCGTCTGCAGCGGCGCGAAGGCTCCGAGGAGCATCGTCACCGCCACAAATTCGAGCGATCCGCCGAAGATGACGAGGCTCATCAGCATCGGATACCAGAAGCCGAACCCGGAAACATTCATGAAGATGCCGTACGCCAGTCCCAGGAACCAGAACCCCGCAAAAATGGGGACGGTGAGGGGAAAGGCTGCTTTGAGCGCCCTGAGGCGCATTCCCTTTTGCTGCATGGTTCTCCCTTTCCTTCCGGTATTTCATTGTAGCATCGATTTGCCCGTCAGGCAACAGGAGATTGCGGAAAAGGACGGGAAAACGCGCAAAAAGGACGGCGCAGCCAAAGCCGCGCCGTCCTTACGGTTCGTTATTTCAGGGTTCGTCCTGCTCTGGCGCATTCCACATTCCTCTCAGCGGTGCAAAGCTCGCGGGACGGTGGAAATCCGGCCACAGGGTATCGACCGGAGCCCAGCAGAGAAAGTGCGGCGGGTTCTCCCCGCACTTATAGAAGTTGCCGCACATGGCTTCCGGATCGGGCTTTGCATCGATGCGCAGCGCAGCCCGAAGAAACGTGAAAGGAACCCGGAGCCTGACGCCCCAGCCTCCCCTCTCCCGGAACGCGGAAACGGAAGGCCAGCAGCCGGGGAACTCTTCCGCAAACAGGAACCGCCTGCCCGGCCCGGCAGCGCCAATCTGCAGCAGCAGCGCGCCGTTTGCATTCATCTCAAAGTTCAGGTACTCCGGGCGTTCCGGCCAGGGACGGAGAAAGACCTCGAGGCAGCTGTCGAGATAGACCGGGCTGTTGGTCTCCCGAAAACGGGCGGCTGGTTCGGCTTCCGCAGAGGAAAGCGCAAAGACAAGCGCCTCGGGTTCCCAGGTGAGGACGGCGAAAGCCGCGGGACGGTATGCGCCTCCCCAGGGGGCTGTGGCAATCGAAATACGGTTCATTGCGTCATCCCTTGACGCTGCCGACGACAATGCCCTTAATGTAGTACTTCTGCAGGAACGGATAGACGCACATGATGGGCAGCGCCGCGAGGAAAATCTGCGCGGCCTCGATCGTCTTCTCGCTGACGAGCTCCATGCGCGCGAGCTGCTCAGGCGTCATGAGCGTCTCGACGTTGTTCTTCGACTCCATGAGCTTTGTCGCGAGGTACGTCTGCAGGGGGTACTTGTCGGGCGTGTTCATGTAGATGTAGCCGTCCATCCAGACGTTCCAGTTCGCGACGGTCGCAAACAGGATAATGGTCGCAAGCGACGGCAGAGACATCGGCAGGAATACGCGGAACAGCACCTTGATCTGACTCGCGCCGTCGATGATGGCGGCGTCCTCCACCTCCGTCGGGATGCCCCGGAAGAAATTGAGCATCAGAATCATGTAGGAAACGTTCATCGCGCCGGGGAGCGTCAGCGCCCAGATGGTGTTGATCATGCCGAGCTTGCTGATGACCATGTAAAGCGGGATCTGTCCGCCGTTGAAGAGCATCGTGAAGACGAAAAACCAGGAGAAGACAGTGCGCGCGTGGAAGCGGCTGTTGCTCTTTGAGAGCGGATAGGCCGTCATCACGCAGAGGAAAATGTTCACGGGGACGCCGATGACGACGCGCAGCAGCGTCACGCCGAGGGACGTCCAGAACTGCGAGTCTTCCATCACATAGCGGTACGCCTCCAGATTAAAGCCGACAGGAATCAAGCCGACGTGGCCGGCGACAGCCTCAATCTTCTGCGAGAAGGAAAGCGCAATCACATGGAGAATCGGGATGATGCAGATGACGATGAGGAGGGTCAGAAGGAAATAGTTGACAAAATGAAATGCCGAAAATTTTCTGTGCGTCATGGCTTTTCCCTCCTCTCAGAATACCTGATAGTCAAAATACTTCGTCGCAATCCGGTAGGAGACCACGACGAGCAGGAACGAGATTACCGATTTCATCATACCGACGGCGGCTGAGAGCGACCACTGGTGGTTCACGAGGCCGAGGCGGTAGACGAGCGTGTCGATGATGTCGGAGCTCTCGTACACCATCGGATTATACAGCAGCATGATCTGCTCCTGGCCGGCGCTCAGAACGCTGCCGAGCGAGAGCACAAGCAGCATCACGACGATGGGACGGATGGTCGGGAGCGTGATGTGCCAGATCTGCTGCCAGCGGCTCGCGCCGTCGAGAGCGGCGGATTCATTAAGCGCCGGATCGACGTTCGTGATGGCCGCGAGGAAGATGATCATGTTGTAGCCCATGTCTTTCCAGACGTCTGAGACGATGATGATGATGGGAAACCAGGTATTGCTGCCGAGGAACATGACAGGGTCGACGCCGAAAGACTGCAGAAACGCGTTGACGGTGCCGTCGTACTCAAACAGCTCGCGCAGCACGCCGCCCATGACGGCCCAGGAGAGGAAGTAAGGCAGGAAGAAGACCGTCTGCGCCGTGCGCTTAAAGGCGTTGTTAAGCACCTCGTTGAGCAGCAGCGCGAGGATGAGCGGGACAAGCAGCCGCAGAATGATCTTGATGACGGAGATGAACAGCGTGTTGCGTACAACCGTCCAGAACGTCGGCAGGGCAAGCATATCCTGGAAATTCCGAATACCGACCCACTCGGATCCCGTAAAGGAGCGCAGCGGCGAAAAATCCTGAAACGCCATGACGAGGCCGAACATCGGCAGGTAATTGAACACGAGGGCAAACACCACGCCGGGAATCAGCATGATGTACAGTGGCAGCTCCCGCTTGAAAATCGTGAGCCGGCGCGGGGAACCGGCTGCCTTTCCAACACTTTTATGCATAATTTGCCTCTCTTTCTCCCGCAGCGCGAAGGGCGCCGGTGAAAGTGCCGGCGCCCTTCTGCTGAAAGCCTATGTCTGACGTGGTATGATATACAGGGATTTCAGGCCCTTGGCTCTCTTGGGAAGGTACGCCCCGCTTTCTGCCGATTACTGCGGATTGACGATGCTGTTGTACTGTTCGTTGACCTCGTTCGTCCAATCGGTGCCTCCGAGGTCATACCAGCTCTGGCGGAAGCTCTCCCAGTCGGCGTCCGTCTTCTGACCCATGATGTATTCGACGATGAAGGAGACTGCAAGGTCGTTGAGCGTAGACGAGACGCGCTGCTCGGTCGTGGTGGCGGGGCCATAGTAGTAGGCGGGCTCATAGTTGCCGCTGTTCTTCGTGGAAAGCCCGATGGCAATGCCCATATCCTCGCTCAGGCGGCTCTTGTACATACCCCAGGCAGTACCGAGATTCTCGCAGTCGTTGCCGTCGGTGAGGTAATCGTTCATGTAGCCATACCACTCCTGCTCCACAGCTGTCTGCAGGCCGGAGGGATCCTGCGCCTCATAGGCGGCCCAGATGTTCTCGCGGTACTGCTCCCACGGAGTCGGGAAGTACATATAGACGGGCAGGAAGAAGATGGACGCCCCGTTCTCGGGAAGATCGAGGCCGTTGTAAATGGTTTTGTCGTCGGTGGAGTTGGAGTTCGCGGAGAGGGACAGCGAGAGCAGCTTCATCAGAGCGGCCTCGGCGTACTCCGGAGCGTCCTTCGTGACGACGTTGAAATGATTGATGCTGACCTGGTTCATCGCAGCCTTGGAGCTGCCGCCGAGGGTGGCGAGATCGATCTCCGCCCACTCCGCCTCGTGATTGGCGTCCTTGTTCAGGTTCAGCGGATACGCGGCGATGTAGTAGGTGCCGAAGGTCGCGGCGACCTGATCGCTCGTCACGCGCTGCTCGAACTGATCGGAGTTCCAGGTGGCGAAATCAGGGGCGAGACCGCCATTGTCATAGAGATACTTGAGGCCCTTGAGCGCGTCGAGCGTCTCGTCGAGCATGAAGCCGTTGACGAGCTGGCCGTCGCGCATGACCCACTTGTTGGGGTACGAGCCGTAGCACTGGAAGTACGCGGCGAGCGCAAAGTTTGTGTTCAGCACAGTGGAGGTGCTGCCGAGGCCCGCGGTCGACTGGCCGCCGTTGACGGTGGGGCCGTACTTCGCCAGCGCGATCAGCATATCGTTGACGCCGTCGATGTCGGTGGGAACCTCCATATCGAGAGCCTCGAGCCAATCAGAGCGGTAGTAGAGGCCGGCGACGCTCTCGGAGGTGTCAAGCAGGGCGGGAACGCCGTAAAGCTTGCCGTCGCGGGAGGAGTACGTCTTCGGGGCGTCTCCGAAATAGTCGATCGTACTCTTGAGCTGATCGGAAGCGTACTCGTCATACGCGCTCGTGAGGTCGCGCAGATAGCCGCTGTCAAGGAACTCATAGAAGTAGGCGCTGTCAAGCATCAGGATATCCGGAATCTCGCCGGAGCTCAGCTGCATGGCGAGCTTGTCGGAATACTGGTCGTTCGGCACCATCCACAGGAAATTCAGCTCAATGTTGAACAGATCCTTCGCGACGGTGCGCAGCGCGTTCGTCTCCGGCGTCGTGCCCTCCTTAATAGAGGGGTCGGAGTCCCAGCCGATGACGACGTCGAGCTTGACGGTCTCCTCAAACGGCTGCTGCCAGACGGGAAGGTCGGAGCCGGAATCGCCTCCCGTGCTCTCCGTGCCGCCGGTGCTTGCGGCGTCGGCCTGCGAGGAAGCCCCTCCCCCGGAGCTTGCCGTCGTGTCCCCGCTGCATCCGGAAAACGCTGTGGTGACAAGCAGAGCGGCCGCAAGAAGCGCAGCACCCCATCGATACTTTTTCATGTAAAAATCCTCCTTTCGCAATGCAACCAAAATTATCTGATTGATTCTGTCTTAATTGTAGCTTTTCCCCTAATTCTTTTCAATCAATTTGGTTTTACCTGCTGTTTTCATCTGTTTACTTTTGCGAAGTGCGGGAAGAGGAATCACAGAACTGGCCGGGCGTCATGCCGGTGTTGCGCTTGAAAAAGAGGATAAAGGCAGACGGCGAGGCGAAACCGGTGCGCTCCGCGACGTTCTTGATGAGCTCTCCGGCGAGGAGAAGCTCCTTTGCGTGCTGGAGCTTTGCCCCGTCAATCTGCTCGGAAAGCTTGCGGCCCGTATGGATGCGGTAGAAGCGGGAAAGGTACGAGGGATTGAAGCCGATGCGTCGCGCGAGCTCCGTCAGAGAAAGATCATAGCTCTCGACGCTCTCCTCGATGTAGCGGTTGATCCTCGCGACGACAGTTTGAGCGTCATGGGCATCCCGAAGCTCGCGCAGGCGGCAGATCTGCTCGCACTGCCCGAGAAGGCGCGGGCCGAGGCTCTCCCATTCGACGACGCCGCCCTGCAGCAGCACGTCCGTCAGGGCGCGGATCTCCTCCTCGCCCGACCAGCCCTCGTCCACCTCGCGGCCAATCTGAAGCGTCAGGCCGAGGAGCGTCAGGAGCTGCTCGGGGCGCGCGGCGCCCGTCTGGCCGGAGAGGGCTTCGCGCAGAATTGCGGAGGCCTCCTCTCTGGTTCCGGCACGCAGGGCGCGCTCCGTCTGCTGCACAAGGCGCGTAAAACGGAGCTGTTCTCCGACGGCGTCGCTCTCCCTGCCGAGGACGTGCTTCGCGCAGGTCTCCTCATAGGCCATGACGAGGCGATCTCCTCCGGGCGCGAGAAGGGCGCACAGGCGGCGAAGCAGGCCGTATTTCTCCGCGAGGCGCGGGAACTCGCACGGCGTGCCGACAAAGAAGCTGACGGGCGAGTCCTCCGACTCCGAGAGGCGCTGCTGGATGGATTCAAGCAGGGCGTAGAGATAGCTTTCGTCGCCCTTCTGCGGCACGCCGGCGCTCTGGATCAGCCAGACGAGGAAGCCCTCCTCCGGCAGGAGCGAAACAAAGCAGAAGCGCGTCAGCCGCAGCGAGAGCAGGCGGTCGATTTTCAGCAGCGTCGCGAGACGGTCGGAGGAGGAAGCCTTCTGGTCCTTTCCGAGAATCAGAAAAACGGGACTCCCCGCATCAAAGCCGAGAGGGAAGCCGGAAAAGCGGGAGGAAACGTCCTCCCACGACGCGCCGCCGCGCAGGATACTCTCAAGGGCGGCGCGCTGCAGGAATTCCTGCATTTGGCCGTACTGACGGCGCAGCTCTCCCTGCTCGAGCTCCGCGCGGGACTCCTCCTCGCACAGGCGGATCTCCTGGTCGATCTTTTGGAGGACGACATCGTCTCCCTCCGTCTTGAGCAGATAGCCGTGATACAGCGGCGACTTCGAGGCGCGGTGGATATACTGGAAATCGTCAAAGCCGCTCAGGAAGACGAAATGCGCCCGCGGCCAGAGCTTCTCCGTCTCCTCAATCAGGGAAAGCCCGTCGAGATCAGGCATACAGACGTCGGAGAGGATGACGTCCACCTGATTGTTCTGCAGGATGGAAAGCGCGTGCGTACCGGAGAACGAGCGGAAAATAATCGCCCGGTCTCCGTAGCTCTGCTGCAGCTGGCTGGCAAGCCCTTCCACAATATTCGGTTCGTCGTCTACAATCAGGATGGTTTGCATGTGTCCTCCTCCTCCCTGTTCCGCTGCAGGGTCAGCGTGGCGCAGAAGCCGCCGAGGCTCCCGCGCGAGACGGTCAGATCGCCGCCGAGAAGCTTCATGCGGCCCTTGACGTTTTTGAGCGCCGTCATCTGCTCGCTCCCGTCCTCGCGCTCCAGATAGGCGGTCAGCGCGTCGAGATCCTCCTGCGGGCAGGCGCCGTTGTTTTCCACGAGGATGGCGAGCGTTTCCGCCGTCGGGACGAAGCGCATCACAATTCGCCCCTCGGTGATTTTCTCGACGCCGTGATTGTATGCGTTCTCAAAGAGCGGCTGAAGCACAAAGCGCGGCACGGGCAGATTCTGAAATTCCGCCGGAAGCGGCTCGAGTTCAACCGAAATGCGATCACCGAACCGGATCTTCTGGATCTCAACGTAGTCGGCGGCGTTGTGGTACTCCATCTGCAGCGGAACGACGTTCTGGTCGCTTCGCGTGATATAGCGGTAGTACGAGCTCAGACGCAGGCTCATCTCGGCCACGCCTTCGTTGTCCTCCATCTTCGCCATGCGGTAGAGATGGTAAAAGCTGTTATAGAGAAAATGCGGGCGCACCTGCGCCTGAATAAACTTGATCTCCGACTGGTACACCATCAGCTTGCTGCGGTACGTCTGCTCCATGGACACGCGGAGCTTTTCGCTGACGTCGACAAACGAGCGGTACAGAAAATCCATATCTCCGCTCTCCTCTGTCTGCGGGAGCTCGACGCCCTCCTCCTTGAGCTGGCTGACTTCGTTGAGGAAGCGCTCCATCGGCTTCGCAATCATGCGGTGAATCAAATAGAAAAAAAGCGTAAGCTCCAGCAGGAGAATCAGGGTGAAGGTCACCTGCCAGGCAAAGAAGGGCTCGCCCGCAGCCCGGAGGCTTTCCTCGTTAACATATCCCGCCGCCCACAGAGAGCCTCCCGAGACGGGATAAAGGAAGCGCAGGAAATGCGAACCGAAAAGCGTTACAGCAGTCTCCTCGGGCAAATCCTTCGCGGAAAGCGGCGCGTCCTCCTCCGCCAAATCCTTTCTTTCCATCTCGAGCGCGCGGAGATCACGGAGAAATTCCTCCTTATCCTCCGCCGTAAGCGCCTGGCCGAACACGGCGTACGGCTGGGAGCCGGCTCCCCGGTAGAGAAGGCTAATCGCGTCGCCCTCCTGAAAGAAAGCGCACCACTCCGCGATGGCGCTGCGTGAGAACTCGACGGCGAGGACGGCGGAATTTGTCTTGTCTGCAAAGCGCATGGAGTCGGAGACCAGGTAGAGCGATCCGTCCACCTGCATGAAAACAGAGCGCCCCTGCACCTTCTGATAGTCCTCGAGGAACTGGTATTCCGTCTGCGCGATGGTGTCGTACACACTGTCATACGACACCGATTTTCCGAGGCGCGGGAAAAAGATGACGGCGTGCTCAATCAGTCCGCTCGAGTTCTGCAGGGAGTGAATCAGCTCCGACGTCTGCCGCACTGCGTCGTAATACTCCGAAAACTGCACGGAAGCCGTCATCAGCTCCATCTGCTGAACGCACGAACGCGTGAGAATATAGGTCATCTGCGACTGGATGCGCGAAAACTCGTCGTCGAGCTGGGAGGACAGCTGTGAGATGCGGCTCTTATAGTCGCTCTGCAGATCCTCCTCGGCGTTCGCGCGCAGATGGCCTGTCACTGCCATGCCGACAGCATAGACAACAAGGGCAAACGCCAGGAAAAGTACAACCAGCCGCCTGGGCAGGCTGTAAGTCAGCACCGTTCCTCTTTCCTTCCGCTTCATATGCGCCCCTCCCTTCCTCGGGTTTCGTCCGGGGCGCAGGCACGCCTCGTTCCCCTTCATTGTACCATTGTCAGCGCCTTTTTTCACCACAAACTTCATATTGATCTCTTTACACGCCATAAAGAATTGTTGAGATACGACAAAACCCGCATGGCCAAAAAGCTTGGCCGTGCGGGTTTCGGAACAGTTCAGAGACGTCACAAGGGAAGAACGCACGACGCCTGCGGAAGCGGAAGCACCGCCCTCACCGCAAGCGTTTCACCGTCCCAGCGGGAGAGCCATACAGAGCTGTCGCGGCTGCACGCGGTAAGAAGAAATCCGTCATCCGCAAAAGCGGCGAGACCTCGCGGCCAGGAGCCCGTCTTCCATTCTCCGGCGCGGACAGGGCCGCCCGGAGCGAGAGAAAAGGCGGAGACGGTGTCGGGCCCGCGGTTGCCCACAAAAAGCGTATCGCCGAGCAGACACGCCCCTCCCGGCGCGTTTGGCCCGGGCAGGCGGCTCGCGGGCAGAGAAGCGAGGAGACTGCCGTCTCCGCGGAAAAAACGAACCTGGCCGTCGAGCTCGCAGACGACCGCACAGCCGCCTCCCGGCAGCGCAATCGGCTGGCGCGGGCCGCTCCCCACGGGGAACGGCAGCTGCTCCGGCGCGCCGGAGGCAAGTCCGCCCGAGAGGGCGAAGCGGTAAAGCCTGTCGTTTCCGAGGTCCGCGAGGAGAAGCGCGCCGCATATCTCCGCCGCCCAGTGACCGCGCGGCGTTCCCGCGGGAAGATACTCCCACAGGACGTGGGAGAGCTGCGCGTCGAGAGCGAAATAGTGACCGCTCTCGTAGCAGCTCCCGTAAAGGACGCCGCCGATCGCCGCAAGGTGACACAGGCCGCGCTTTCCCGGCAGCTCAATGCGGCGCAGGGGCAAGAGCGCGCCGTCACGCAGCGCGTAGGCCGTGACAGCCGCTCTGTCGGGCAGCTCGGAGACGGCGTAGACCGTACCGCCGAGGAGGCAGCAGAAGGACGGATTCTCGCCGTGGCGCACACCGCCGAGGCGCGTCGCGCCGTCCTTCTCCGACGCGCGGGCAAGCACGATATCCTCTCCCGTCTCACTATAGCCGGATAGAATAAAGTTGATTTCCTTCACAAAGCCCACCCCCTTTACACATCATTGCGTGCGTGATGCGCTAGGACGCTTGCTCCGCCGTCAACCATCAGCGCCTGCCCGGTCACATAGGCGGCCATGTCGGACGCAAAGTAAAGGGCGGCGTTCGCGATGTCTTCCATGCAGCCGGCTGGCAGCGGCTGGCAGCGATCGCAGTGTCGGACGAACGCCTCCTGCTCCTCCCGGGTCTCCATGGATTCCATCAGATCCTGCATCACATCGCTGAGAATCAGACCGGGGCAGACGGTGTTGACGCGGACGCCGTCTGCCGCGAAATCGAGCGCCATGGCACGGGCGGCTGCGTTCATCGCGCCCTTCGTGCCTGCGTAGAGCATATTGGTCGGCTCCGTCAGCGTGCTGTGGATCGACGAGATGTTGACGACGCAGCCGCGCCGTGCGCGCAGAGACGGGGCGAAGCGCCGCGCAAAGCGCAATCCGCTGAGATAGTTGGTCTCGAGCAGGCGCAGCATGTCCTCGTCGAGGTAATTGTCGACGGTGCAGTGGCAGTTGATGCCGACGGTGCTCACGAGGATGTCGATACCGCCGGAGTCGCGCATCGCCTCCGCCGCCGTTCGTTCGCTGTCCTCCGCATTCGAGAGGTCGCAGACGTAGCCGCGGCAATCGGGATGGAGCAGCCGGAGCTCCTCCTCCGTCCGGCGGACGTAGGCTTCGTTGCGCCCGGCAAAGAACACCGCCGCGCCCTGCCGCGCAAAAAGGACGGCAATGCTCTTGCCGATCCCGCGCGCCGCCGTCGTGACGAACACCGTCTTGCCCTCGAGCAGGCGGTTATAGTTTCCTATCGTTTTCTCTCTCACAGAAAGGCAACCCCCTCTCCCGGCGCGAGCGGCTCAATATCGAACCGCCGCAGAATCTCCTCGACCGCCTTCTCCTCGCCCTGCGCCGCGCGCCGCTCGAGGCTCCAGTCAAGGCCGCGGTAGCGCTCTCCGCGCGGGTCGTTCTCCAAAAAGGCGATAAGCTCCTCGAGCATCGGCAGCGGCCAGACGGGCGCGTCGACGTCGGCGGTCGTGTAAACGCCGGCCTCAAGCTTCGGGAAGGCGTAGAGATCCCTTGCCTGCATCTTGAACGCATTCTCAATCACGAAATCAACCATGTGGCTCGGCAGGAACAGAACGCCGTTCTCCGAGCCAATCACAATGTCGCCCGGCAGGCAGACGGCCTCGCCGATGCGGCACGGGCCGTTGAAGGAGACGATCTGGCAGTCTCGGATCGGCGTCGGGTCGACGCCGCGGAAGTAGACCTGCGCGTCGATCTTCTTCATCTGCTCGACGTCGCGGACGCCGCCCCACACGACGGCCCCGCCCGTCTTCGTGCGCGCCTTAATCGCCGTCGTCAGGTTGCCGCCGACAAAGGTGCCCTTGAAGATCTTGTCGTAAAGATCGCAGACGACGACGTCGCCCTCGGCAAGGCTGTCGATCACCCACTGGTTGCAGTCCCCCTTCCAGCCCCTGGCGGCGGCGGAGCCAAAGGCGTCGCGGCGCACGTCGGGGCGCTGGGGCATGAAGCAGCAGGTGACGGCGCGGCCGTAGAGCTTTTTGCCGGGATGCAGCGTTCTCAGATTCCCCTGAAACTGGAAACGGTAGCCGGAAAAGTAGAGCGGATGCCAGATCTCCTCCTGCGTCAGGGTTTTCAAAATCTCAAGTTTATCGTCGGCGACCTTCGGCCTCCCGTTCGGGAACCGCTCGCCCTTCCACTCGCCTGTGAGGGCGAGAATGTCCTCTCTCTCGTTGAGCCTCATGGCGTCCCCTCCTTTTCCGTGCGAAGCTCCCAGCTTCTGAGCTGGCCGGGCGGCGTCCAGTAGGGCGCGGGCGCGTCCTGCCAGTCCGGCGCGCTGCGCGCCTCCGGGTCGTAGAGCACCTCGCCCGCGCGGACGGCGGCGACGCACTCGAGCTTGCCCTCCCCCGAAAGTCTGCCGCCTCCGCAATCGATGTACCCGAAGCGCCCCTCCCGCAGCCGCAGGACGGCCAGGTCGGCGCACGCGCCTTCCCGGATGGCGCCGAGCTCCGGATGGTCAATCGCAAGAGCCGGGGCGCGCGTGACGCGGTACAGAACCTCGGCGAGCGGCATCCCCATGGCGAGGAATTTGCTCGCGACGTTCAGCAAATCGAAGACAGGGCCCGTCACGTTCTGGTGGTGCAGATCGGTCGAGATGGTGTCCGGCCAGAAGCCCTGCGCAAAGCACGGGACGGCCTGCCAGAACCAGAAGCTGCCGGAGCCGTGGCCGACGTCGAAATGCACGCCGCGCTCGCGCTCCTCCCACAGGTAGGGCATGACCTTCTTCTGCTCGTCGAGCAGGGGGAACTGCTGGGCGAAGACGTGCGTGTGAATATCCCCCGGGCGAAGGCGGCGCAGAATCGCCGGATAGCTGCGCTCCGGGACGACGGGGATGCTGTCCACCATGACGCGCTTGCCCGTCAGCTCGGCAGCCTCAAGCGCGCCGTCGATGGAAGCGAAGGCAGGATGCGCCGCGTCCTCATGGCGCGGCCAGTAGTGCGCGCTCTTGAAGCCGACGATGCAGCCGCTCCACTCCTGCGCGACGGCGGCGGCGATCCGCGGGTTGATGTCGGCGACGGCCTGCTCGGAATCGGTGTAGGCCATCCCCTTCGCGGCCATGTCGAGGAAGGCGAGGACGCGCAGCTTCGTGCGGTCGATGACATTTTCCTTGAAATCTCCGAAATTGCGCCAGCCGCACGTTCCGGCGTCGACAGCCGTCGTCACGCCGGCGCGCAGCGCGTGCTCCTCGACATTGACGGTGCGCAGGGAGTCCTCCCGAACGTACGGAAAGACGGGATAGATATGGCAGTGCAGATCGATGAGTCCCGGCGACACCAGGCAGCCGGACGCGTCGAGAACGGAAGCGGCCCCGTCCTCCGGGAGGTTTTCGCCGCGCAGAACGACGGTTCCGTCCCGGACGGCGACGTCGCCGCGCGTGAAGGCTTTCGTCTCGGGGTCAAAAACCGTCCCGCCCCGAATGAGCAGATCGCAGCGCGTCACACGCCACACCCCCTTTCTCCATACCCCGGGGCGAGGCGGAAAATAAGCTCCACCTCGACGGGGATGTTGTGATTCGGCATATTGCGCGTCCCCATCACGGTGCGCACATGGCGGCCGCGCTCCTGCAGCACCTCGGCGACAAGATCGGAAAAGCCGTCCGCCACCTCGCCGATCGCCTGAAAGCCCTCGCCGCAGTTGACGAGAATCAGCGCGCGGACGAGGCCTGCGATACAGTCGAGCGTCCCGTACCGCTCCGTGACGGCGCGCAGCAGCGTCTTGGCGCACTCCGCGGCGGCAAGGCGTCCCTCCTCCGGCGTCAGCTCCTCCCCGACGCGGCCGCGGTACAGCGGCTCGTAGGTATTGATGTCCTCCGGCCCGTGACCGGAGACGAAGACCAGCTCCCCGGCCTCGCGGATCGGGATGAGCGCCTTGACCTTCGGATACCGCGCCGCGCGGCCGTCCTCAGAAATCTCATACAGCATGGCGCGCCCTCACTTTCGGATGCGGACGATGGCGTCCACACAGACGGGCATATTCCCCTCGAGCACATACGCGCCCATCGCGGCGCGGGCATGGCGTCCGCGCTGGCCGAAGATCTCGACCATCAGATCGGAGAAGCCGTTCATTACGGGCGGCATATTGTAAAAATCCCCGGCGCTGTTGACGAGGCCGAGCGCCTTGACAAAGCAGTCGACGCGGTCGAGGCTGCCGATGGTAAACTGGATGGTGCGCAGCATATTCAGGCCGCACAGCCGGGCCGCCTGATACGCCTCCTCCTCCGTCAGCTCCGCGCCGACGCGCCCGACGTAGACGGGCTTTCCGTTTTCGTCGACGGGATAGTGCGCCGAGAGAAAGAGCAGATCCCCCGCGAGGACGGCGTCCACCGTGCCCTTGCCGCGCCAGTCCGTCTGCTGCAGCCGGATACCGAGCTGTTCCATTCGCTTTTCTGTGGCTCCCATGGTCAAACCTCCTTCATGCGGCGCGCGGTCTCCTCGAGAATCGCGCACGCTGTC
>CASFAA010000197.1 GCA_949292505.1 uncultured Oscillospiraceae bacterium | reverse complement strand
CGCGGTGCGAGCATGGAGTTTTTTGCCGCGCCCGTGAGAAAGCTCCCGAGTTCCCGATTCCCGCAATCTGAGATTGGAGGTTCCCATGAACATTCTTGCCATCGGCGACGTGGTCGGCAGCGTCGGCTGCCGGTTCCTCCGCGCCCATCTGCCTGCCCTCAAAAAGCTCAAGAGCGTCGACCTCGTGATCTGCAACGGCGAGAATTCCGCTGACGGCAACGGCATTACCCCCGCAAGCGCCGAGTTCCTCTTCCAGTCCGGCGTCGACGTCATCACCACCGGCAACCATGCTTTCCGCCGCCGGGAAATGTACGATTACTTCGATTCCTGCGAGACGGTCCTCCGCCCCGCCAACTTCCCCCACGGCGCGCCCGGGCGCGGCGTCCTCGTCTACGACATGGGACGCGTCCAGGTCGGCGTCGTCAATCTCATGGGCGTCGTCTACATGGAGCCCCTCGACAATCCCTTCGACACCGCCGACGCCATCCTCTCCCAGGGGCTTCCCAAAATCACCCTCGTCGATTTCCACGCCGAGGCCACCGGCGAGAAGAAAAGCCTCGCCTATTCCCTCGACGGCCGCGTCTCCGCTGTCTTCGGCACCCATACCCACGTCCAGACCGCCGACGAGCAGCTCCTCGAAAACGGGACCGCCTACATCTCCGATCTCGGCATGACCGGCCCCATCCGCTCCGTTCTCGGCGTCAAGCCCGAGCTTACCATCGAGAAGATGCGCAGCCACCTTCCCGTCCGCTTCGACCTCGCCTCCGATCCCTGTCAGATGGACTGCGCCCTCTTCGGCGTCGATGACAAGACAGGACATTCGTTATTTGTAGAAAGAATACAGATTAAATAAGCAAAATAGTGGTAACATAAACCAAAATCTTGCATTTTATTTCATTATGCCGTATCATGAAAGCAGAAAAACTTCCTGCTCGGGAGGCGACATTATGGAAATTTTGAAGGTATCGTCGAAATCTGCGCCGAACTCTGTTGCCGGCGCGATCGCAGGAGTGATTCGGGAATCCGGTTCCGCCGAGCTGCAGGCCGTCGGCGCGGGCGCAGCCAATCAGGCCATTAAGGCGGTCGCTATCGCCCGCGGGTATCTCGCCCCTACCGGCGTCGATCTGATCTGCATCCCCGCTTTTGTCAGCGTGGAGATCGACGGCGAGGAGCGCACGGCCATGCGCCTCATTGTCGAGCCGAGATAACTCCTGAATGTGAAAAAGGAAGCTCCCGCCCATCTCAAGGGCGGGAGCTTTTTTTACGTTTTTTGTATTTACTTTCGTTCCATCCGCGCGGCGAGCGAGTCGTAAATTGGCGCGCTGCGCAGCAGCTCCGCCGTCGCTGTGGCGACGAGCGACACCGCGAGCAGCGGCAGCAGGCATGACAGCGATCCTGTCATCTCAAACAGCAGAATCGCTCCCGTGAACGGCGCGCGGACAATCGCCGCGAAATTCCCAGCCATGCCGAGCAGCAGAAACAGCGCCGCGAGCGACGGGTCAAGCCCCAGCGCGCTCACCACACACTGCCCGTACGCCCCGCCGACCAGCGATCCGAGCACGAGCAGCGGGAAGAAGATACCGCCCGGCGCGCCGGATCCAAAGCTCAGCAGCGAAAAGAGGAATTTTCCCGCAAGCAGCAGAAGAAGCATCCCGACGGCATAATCCCCCGCCGCCGCCTCCTCCACGAGCTCATGCCCCGATCCGAGCAGCTGCGGCGCGGTCAGCGCGAGCACGCCCGCCGTGAGGAACGCGAGGGCGAGCCGCGCCGTCCGCGGAAGCTTTCCGTCCTGCAGCAGCCGCACCGCGCCCATTGTGGCGGCGTTGTAGATCGCCCCGCACACGCCCATCAGCACGCCGAGCGGCAGCACCAGCAGATACTGCGGCGCCGTGAGGGCGGCCTTTGGCGCGAACTGAAACACGGGCGACGGGCCGAACACCGCGATGGACACGAGGTCCGCCGAGAACACCGCCGTCATCAGCGGCAGCAGAAGGCGCGGCGTGAACGTGTGGTGCACCTCCTCGAGACAGAATAGCACGCCCGCCGCCGGCGCGTGAAACGCCGCCGCGAGTCCCGCGCTTGCTCCGCAGCTCAAAAGCGTCCGCTCGTCCTCGCCGCTCCTGCGCAGCGCCCGCGACACGCCCTTGCCCGCCATTGCGCCGAGCTGGATCGACGGCCCCTCCCGGCCGAGCGACAGTCCGCCCAGCAGGCACAGAAACCCGCCGAGGAACTTGCACGCGAGCACCCGCGCCCAGCGCGTCTCCAGCTTTCCCGCGAGCTCGAGCTCCACCTGCGGGATGCCGCTTCCCCCGATGAGCGGCTCCGCCCGCAGCAGCAGCGACACGAGAACCGCGAGGATCAGCAGCGCGGCGAAACCTCCCGCCGCCGCCCACGCGTTCCCCGAGGCCCACGCAATCGCCCTGCTCAACAGCGCAGACGCTCCGCTCAGGCTCAGGCGGTACAGCGCCGCCGCGCCGCCCGCCGCCAGCCCCGCCGCGAAGCCCGCGCACGGGAGAAACGCCCGGCTCTCCGTGAACCGCTCCCACCTTGACGCGCCCTCTCTCATGACCCGATCCCTCCGCAAGATAATTTATGCCTTTTGGCTCAAAAAGCTTTGCTTTTGGAGTCAAAAGGCACGCCTTTTGAGTCGGCAAAAGCTTTGCTTTTGGACTTAAAGGGCACGCCTTTTAAGTCGGCAAAAGCTTTGCTTTTGGACTTAAAAGGCATATTTTGTTCATTATAGCGCCTTTCTCACAGGGCGGCAAGTGTGCGGAAAAAGGGCGCTGTAAGGCGTTTTTCGGTGACTCTTGGCCGTTTTCCACAGAAAATATCAAACGGAATTGGAAGCTCGTTGTGAAAAATTCTTCTAACCCGCTTGCACTTCTTGTATCTCTGCGCTATAATAGACGTGACTTTATAAAACATATTGGTAAGATTGTACAGGGCGTATCTGAGACAGAGAGTTTGACGGATTTCCGCAGCCAGCGAGGAGCCGCACGACCACGCAGCAGAGAGCCTTCGCGCTTTTCCGCTGTACAGATGCGGCACGGTCCGTTGGCGCGGCGTCTGCTCCGGCGTCGCGGGACGCTCTTGTTTTTTGCTCTCGCATCAATATGAATCTACCGAAAGGGGAACTCGAAGATGAAACAATACCCGGCCAAGAATATTTTGAATATTGCCCTGGCAGGCCACAGCGGCTCCGGTAAGACGTCGATCGCGGAAGCGATGCTGTATCTTGCCGGAGCGACCGACCGCCGCGGCAAGGTGAGCGAGGGAAATACCGTCTGCGACAGCGATCCGGAGGAGATTCGCCGCAAGACGTCCGTCTCCGCCGCCGTCGCGCCGCTGGAGTGGCACAACCACAAGATCAACCTGCTCGACGCGCCGGGCCTGTTCGACTTTGAGGGCGGCCTGTGCGAGGCGATCCGTGCGGCGGACAGCGTCCTGATTGCCGTTTCCGGCAAGGACGGCGTCGCGGTCGGCACCGAAAAGGCGTACGAGGCGGCTTCCGCCCGCGGCCTGTCGAAGATCTTCTTCGTCAACGGCCTCGCGGACGAGGACGCGCGCTTCTACCGCGTCTTCGAGGATCTCAAGAGCCGCTTCGGCCCGTCGACCTGCCCGGTCGTCGTGCCGTACATCGTCGACGGCAAGGCCGACATTTACATCAACATCCTCGAGTACAAGGCGTACGATTATTCCGGCGGCAAGCCGGTGGAAGTCAAGATGCCCGACATGGGCGACCGCCTCGAGGGCCTGCGCACGGCCATCTACGAGGCCGTTGCCGAGACGAGCGACGAAATGTTTGAGAAATACTTCTCCGGCGAGCCGTTCACGCCCGAGGAGGTCATCGTGGGCGTCAGCAAGGGCGTCAAGAGCGGCAGCATCACCCCCGTGTTCTGCGGCGACGCCATCCTCATGCGCGGCATGGAGCAGTTCCTCGACGGCCTGACGTGGCTCGCGCCCTCCGCGGAGGAGAAGGCGGGCGAGGTCGGCGCGGACGTCAACGGCGACCCCGTCGAGATCTCCGTCAACCCCGACGGCGCGACGGCGGCTCTCGTCTTCAAGACCATCGCCGACCCCTTCGTGGGCAAGGTTTCCTATCTCAAGGTTATTTCCGGCAAGGTTACGCCTGACGCGCAGCTGGTCAATATGCGCACCGGCAACACCGAGCGCATCGGCAAGGTCGTGCTCATGCGCGGCAAGAAGCAGGAGGACATGGGCTGCATCAGCGCCGGCGACATCGGCGCGGTGCTCAAGCTCTCCGGCGCGAATACGGGCGACACGCTTTGCGCGCCGACGCGCAAGGTCGTCCTCGACGGCGTGAGCTACCCGAACCCGACGCTCTCCATGGCCATCGCGCCGAAGACGAAGGGTGAGGAGGATAAGGTCGCGCAGGGCATTTTCCGCCTCGTCGAGGAGGATCCCACCATCAAGTTCACGAACAACGCCGAGACGCACCAGATGGTCATTTCCGGCCTGGGCGAGCAGCACCTCGACGTCGTCGTGTCGAAGCTCAAGAGCAAGTTCGGCGTCGACGTAACGCTCGACAAGCCCCGCGTGCCGTACCGCGAGACGATCCGCAAGAAGGTACAGGTGCAGGGACGCCATAAGAAGCAGACGGGCGGCCACGGCCAGTTCGGCGACGTGTGGATCGAGTTCGAGCCCTGCGACTGCGAGGGCCTCGAGTTCGGCGAGCGCGTGGTCGGCGGCTCCGTGCCGAAGAACTTCTTCCCCGCCGTCGAGAAGGGACTGCGCGAGTGCATCCTGAAGGGCCCCCTGGCCGGGTATCCGGTCGTCGGTCTGCGCGCGACGC
>CASFAA010000196.1 GCA_949292505.1 uncultured Oscillospiraceae bacterium | reverse complement strand
TTCTGATCTTTATGCCCCTGCGCAACGTTTCCAAGCTCGCGCGCCATCTGCGCCGCACGGACGCGCCGAACCTCGTGCCGTATCCGGGCAAAATCACGCGCGACGAGGTCGGCGATCTCATCAGCGCCTACAACGATCTCGTCAACCGCACGCTGCAGATGAAGGACGCTCTGCACGAAAACGAGATCCTCCTGCGCAACGCGCAGATCGAGACGCTCCAGTCGCAGCTGAACCCGCATTTCTTCTACGGCACGCTTGAGAGCATCCGCATGATCGCCGAAGCGCACGGCGAAACGCTCATTTCCGAGATCTCCTGCGCGTTCGGGAACCTCATGCGCTATTCTCTCTCCCGCGAATACTTCGTGCCGCTGCGGCGGGAAGTCGAGATCGTCCGCCAATATCTTGACATTCAGAAAAAACGCCTCGGCGACCGCTTCTCGGTGGAGTGGAACGTCGACGAGAGCGAGCTTGACTGGGACTGCCCGAAATTTGTGCTGTTCTCGATGGTGGAGAACGTCGTCGTACACGACGTTGGGCGCACGAGAAAGCACGTCCGCATCCTGGTGACGCTCCGCCGCGAGGGCGACGATCTGTTCCTCTCGGTCGAGAACGACGGGCCCGGCGTCCCGCCCGAACGCCTGCGCCAGCTGGAGGATCTGAAAAACCATCCGGAAAAGCGCAAAGAGCTCTCGAGCCAAAACAACGGCCGGAGCATCTTCAACATTCACGACCGGCTGCGGCTCTACTACGGCGACGAGTACGAGTTCTCGATGCAGAGCGAGGAAAACGTCAGGACCGTGTGCAGCGTCCGGTTCGGCGTCCGGCCGCAGAACATGGCCGGTCTTGCCGCGGCGGGGGAGGAGGAAACGACGTGAACGTACTGCTCGTGGACGACGAGTACATCGTCCTCAAGGGGATGGAGGCGATGCTGCTCGCTCAGAAGGATCTCGATCTGCAGATTTTCACCGCCGGGGACGCGTTCGAGGGCCTTGAGAAGATCCCCGCCGTGCGCCCGGACGCCGTCATCGCGGACGTCAATATGCCGGAGATGGACGGCCTCGAAATGATGGCCGAGGCGCGCCGACGCGGCTATCAGGGAAAATTTCTGATTGTGAGCGGCTACGAGCGGGTGGATTATCTCAAGCGCGCCATCCAGCAGCAGGCCGTCGACTACCTGCTCAAGCCGGTCGACAAGGCGCTCCTCCTCGAAAAGCTGCGGGAAATCGCGGCGGAGAAGGAGCGCCAGTCGGAGACGCTGCTGTTCAAGCTCAAAATGTGTATGCTCGAGAACCGCCACAAAAGCGATCTGCCCATTTCTCCCGCCGAGGTGCGCGCCCTGCTGCCCTGCGCCCGTCTGCGCCTGTGCGCCGCGGGCGGAGAGGAGGAGGCGATGCTCGCGCGCGTGGAGCGGGCGGCAAAGACGTACTTCGAGGTCGTGCTGCGCTTCTCCCAGAACCAGCTCGCCTTTTTCCTGCTCAACTCCGACCGCAGCTTCACGCGGGAGGAGACGCTCGAGATTCTGCGCCAGTGCTCCGGCGGCGACGTTCTCTGGGGGATGAGCGGGGAGCGCGAGGTCGGGGATTTCGCGGCCCTGATTGCGGGAGACGGCGTCTCCTCCGTCTACGGCGAGGCGCTGCGCGACTGGGTGTGCGGCGCGGTGTCCGGCTGCGCGCCCGCGTCCGCCTCCCTGCCGGCCTTCCACTCCTTCGAGACCGTTCTCGGCGCGAGCCGCGACGAGAAATCGCTGCAGTCCTACGCCGATTCCCTCCTGCGCGAAGCCGCCTCCCTGCAGGAGGCGCACTACCGGGCGTTCGTCGAGATCGCCTGCTATCACATGACGATCTTCGGCTCCCCGTTCACGCCGGAAGCGCTGCGCGCGAACTACCGCGCGCAGGCGCAGTACATTGTCGACGGGCAGTCCTTCTTCACCGTCCTGCGCAACATCCTGTTCCATTTTTCGTGCTACGCGCCCGACGCCCCGCGCCGCGAGCGGTATTCCGAGAAAATCTATCAGGCGGTCCTCTACATTCAGTCGAACCACAACCGGGACCTGAGTCTCGACGAGACGGCGAACGCCGTCGGCCTGCAGTCGAGCTATCTGAGCGCGGCGTTCAAGCGGGAAACCGGAATGACCTTTCTCCAATATCTCCACGAGGAGCGGATGAAGCACGCGTGCCGCCTCCTCACGGAAAATCCCGGCCTTTCCGTCGAGCAGATTGCGCGGCAGGCCGGGTACAACTCCGCGAACTATTTCCACCGCCTGTTCCGCAGCCAGTTCGGCACGAGCCCGAACCAGTGGCGCACGGGGGAGGCTTCCCCCTCGCAGGAGGACGAGGCGGCAGACTGAAAAACGCGCAGAAAAATCCCCGTCGGGTGCGGGCCCGGCGGGGATTTTTTACGCTGTATGCAATTTACGGAATGTGCGGAAACCGCAAATCAGCAGAACGGGTTCTCCGTGTCGTACGGCAGGGAGGCCGGACGGTTGTAGGCGATATCCGGCACGCCGAGGTACTGGAACACGGTGAAGAGCGCCTTGCCGCAGTGACGGAAGGCCACCGCGCCGTGGTGCGGATAGTGCTTGCCGACGAGCACATGACGGTAGAAGCGGCCCATCTCCGGGATGGCGAAG
>CASFAA010000195.1 GCA_949292505.1 uncultured Oscillospiraceae bacterium | reverse complement strand
AACCTTGTGAGCGCGAGCGACGGCAACGTCAGCGTCCGCGTCAACGACGAGCACATCCTGCTCACGCCGTCCGGCCGCAACAAAGGGATGGTTCGCGCGGAGGAAATGATCGTCTGCGACCTCGAAGGCAATGTCGTCGAGGGCAAGGGCAAAGCATCCAAGGAGTATCCGATGCACCGCATCATCTACCAGAACCGCCCCGACGTGCGGGCCGTCGTCCACACGCACCCCGTTTTCTCCACGGCCTTCGCGCTTGCCGGGAAGACGCTGCCGGACGATTACCTGATTGAAATGCGCATGATGCTCGGCGGCGTCGCCCTGACGGACTACGCCACTCCCGGCACGCTCGAGATGGCGGACGCCGTCGCGCCCTTCCTCGCGGACTACAACGCCGTCCTGCTCAAAAATCACGGCGCGGTCACCTGGGGCAAGTCCCTCGAGGACGCCTTTGACAAAATGGAAGTGATGGAGAGCATTGCCAAGACCATCATCATGTCGAAGGTGATCGGCGAGCCGGAGCGCATCAGCCCGGAAAACATGGCGAAGATGAAGAAAAAGTAAGCCGGGGAGCGGGGGAGAACACCATGGGAAGACAGATTGCGATAGAGGAAAACGGCGTTTTCCTCGTGCTGGAAATTCTCGATCAGAGCGGCTCGGCCGTCCTGCTCCACTGCCAGCGCGCGCCGTTTCGCCCCGACGAGATCCGCGAGAACCAGAAGGACTGGTACCGCCTTGTCGAGGTGCAGGCGGCCGGGGAGGATCAGGACGATCACCACGGCTCCAAATACACCGGAACGCTCCCGGGACGCCGCCTTGTTTTTCAGGAGCTGCGGGACAAACGCAATGAGAGGGGACGGCTGCTTACCATTGCCCAGCGGGACGCGGAGACCGGTCTGGTGGTCGAGAGCTGTATGCAGTTCATGGGAGAACTGCCCGTTTTCGAGAGCTGGACGCGCGTGACGAACGAGGGGCAGGAGCCTCAGACGCTGACGTATGTCTCGTCGTTCGCGCTCTCCGGTCTCACGAAATCGGCGCTTGCGCCCTGGGATCAGGCCGCGCGTCTGTGGGTGCCGTCGAACACCTGGTACGGCGAGTTCCAGTGGAACCGGTACCGCCTGCCGGAGCTCGGCCTCTCGCGCGTCGCGGCGTACTCGACGAAGCGCCTTTCGTTCAGCGCGACGGGGACGTGGAATTCGCACGAATTCCTACCGATGGGCTACGTCGAGAATGCGGAGAGCGGCGAGGGCTGGTATTTCTCGATTGTCCATAACGGCTCCTGGCAGTGGGAGGTCAGCGACACGAAGGATTCGCTTTACCTGCGCCTGAGCGGGCCGACGGAGAATGAGAACCACTGGTGCCGCACGCTCGCTTCCGGGGAAAGCTTTGAATCGGTGCACGCTGCCGTCGCTCCGACGGCCCTGGGCTTTGAGGACGCCGCTGCCGAGATGACGCGGTATCGCCGTGCCGTCCGCCGCAAAAACGAGGACAACGAGAAGCTTCCCGTCATCTTCAACGATTTCATGAACTGCCTCGGCGGCGATCCGACCGCGGAGAAGGAATACCCGCTCATCGACGCTGCCGCCGCCGCGGGCTGCGAATACTTCACGATTGACGCCGGCTGGTATGCGAACGGGAGCTGGTGGTCGCGCGTCGGCGAGTGGGAGCCGAGCGCGGCCCGCTTCCCGGACGGTCTCGCGCCCGTGCTCGCCTACATCCGCGAGAAGGGGATGGTGCCGGGGCTGTGGCTGGAGCTTGAGGTCATGGGCATCCATTGCCCGATCGCGGCGGAAAAGCCGGACAGCTGGTTCTTCTGCCGTCACGGAAGACGCGTCATCGATCATGGCCGCTATCAGCTCGACTACCGCAATCCCGAGGTGCGTGCGTTTGCCGATGCCGTGATTCGCCGCCTCGTGGAGGAGTACGGCGCGGGCTATATCAAAATGGACTACAACATCAACGCCGGGATCGGCACGGAGGTTTCCGCCGACAGTGCCGGCGACGGCCTCCTCGGCCACAACCGCGCGTATCTCGACTGGCTCGACAGCGTGTTCCGCCGCTATCCGAACCTGATCATCGAGAACTGCGGCAGCGGCGGGATGCGCATCAATGACGCGCTCCTCTCGCGCCACAGCATCCAGTCCAGCTCCGACCAGACGGAATACCTGCGCTACGCGGCCATTGCCGCCGCCGCGCCGTCCGCCGTCACGCCGGAGCAGAACGCCGTCTGGTCGTACCCGATGCGCGACGCCGACTCCGAGGCCGCGGCCTTCAACATGGTCAACGCGATGATGATGCGCATCCACCAGAGCGGCCACCTCGCCGCCCTGCGTCCGGAGAGTCTTGCCCTCGTCAAGGAGGGCATCGCGTGCTACAAGACGTACCGGGAGCATCTGGCCGAAGCCGTTCCGTTCTGGCCGCTCGGTCTGCCGCGCGAGGGGCAGAGCGTCTTCGCGCTCGGCCTTTCCTGGAAGGGAAGGACGCTTCTTGCCGTGTGGAACTGCGGCGGGGATCGCGTCTCTCTCTCGCTGCCGCTCCGGCGGACGTACGCCGACGCCGCGCAGCTCTATCCCGTCTCTCTGCCGGGCGTCTGCCGCTTGCAGGACGCCGGGAATCGCCTCTCTGTCGCGCTCGAGGGCAGAACTGCCCGCATCTTTGCGCTGACCGAAACTGAAAATGAAAGCGAGGAAGCGTCCCGTGAAAAATAAAATCATGCTCATCACCTATGCCGACAGCTTCGGCAAAAATTTGAAAGAGCTTTCCGGCGTGCTGGACCGCCATTTCAGCGGCGCGGTCGGCTCGATCCATATCCTGCCCTTCTTCCCGAGCAGCGGCGACCGCGGCTTCTCCCCGATGACGTACGAGGAGGTCGACCCGGCCTTCGGCGACTGGAACGACATCCGGGCGCTCTCGGAAAAGTACGAGCTGATGTATGACTTCATGGTCAACCATCTGTCCCGCCGTTCTCCGCAGTTCCTCGATTTCATTCATCGCCACGACGAGTCGCCCTACAAGGATATGTTCATCCGCTTCAAGGAGTTCTGGCCGGGCGGCGCGCCGACGCAGGAGGACATCGATCGCCTCAACAAGCGCAAGGATCATGCTCCCTGCGAGCGCATCCAGTTTGACGACGGCACTGAGGAGGACATCTGGTGCACGTTCAGCTCCGAGCAGATGGACCTCAACCTTGAGCAGCCGATCACCTGGGAATTCGTCGAGCGCTCGCTGCGCTTTCTGATGGATCACGGCGCGTCGATGCTCCGCCTCGACGCCTTCGCCTTTGCGACGAAGAAATACGGCACGACCTGCTTCTTCCTCGAACCGGAGATGTGGGAGATGATGGAGAGAGTCCAGAAAATTCTCGACGAGAAGCACGTCCCGATGCTGCCCGAGATCCATGACCATTACAAGGTGCAGCTCAAAATTGCGGAAAAGGGGTACGCCGTCTACGACTTCGCCCTGCCCGTCCTCGTCCTGCACACGCTGTACACCGGCGATTGCCGCCGCCTCAAGGACTGGTTCAAAATCTGCCCGCGCAACCAGTACACGACGCTCGATACGCACGACGGCATCGGCGCGATCGACGCGGAGGATCTTCTCACAGCGGACGAGCTCGAGAACGTGCTCGCCACGACGCAGAAGAACGGCGCGATCTTCAAAATGGACCACTCCGAGCGCTCCAAGGACAAGCCCGTCGTCTACCAGATCGAGTGTACCTACTACTCCGCCCTCGGCGAGGACGACGCGGCCTATCTGCTCGCCCGCGCCATCCAGTTCTTCGGCCCCGGCGTCCCGATGGTCTACTATGTCGGCCTCGTGGCGGGCGGCAACGATTACGAGCTGATGCGCAGGACCAACTATCCGCGCAACATCAGCCGCCACAATTACACCGTCGAGGAGATCGAGCGCGAGGCGCAGCGTCCTGTCGTCCAGAAGCTGCTCCGGCTCATGCGGATGCGCAACGAGTACCCCGCCTTTGACGGCGAGGTGCAGGTCGCCGATCTGCCCGACGACAAGCTCGAGATTGTCCGGGAAAGCAACGGATGCCGCGCTGTTCTCCGCGCCGATCTCAAGGCCAAGACGTTTACCATCACCTGCGATGATCCGCAGTACAACTTCTCGACCGAGGCGGAATAAATGTGGAAGAACGAAAACCGGATGGCTCCTTCGCGTCACCCGAACATGATCTGGATCTTCGCCGACCAGCTCCGCGCGCAGGCGCTCGGCTGCAACGGCGATCCGAACGTGTACACGCCGAACCTCGATATGCTCTCCCAGACGGGCATTCAGGTGGAGGGCGGCGTCTCCGGGATGCCGCTGTGCTGCCCGTTCCGCGGCTCGCTTTTGACGGGCCGTTACCCGCACCGCGCCGTTCCCGGCCATGAAAAACGGATGCCGCCGGAGCTTCCCACTGTCGCGGACGCTTTCGCGGCGGGCGGCTACGAGACGGCCTACTTCGGGAAATGGCACCTCGACGGCCTCGAGAACGGGGACGGCACCTGCGAACGGTACGTCGTCCCCCGCGAGCGCCGCGGCCATTTCGAGACATGGATTGGCTACGAGAACAACAACAGCCAGTTCAACACCTGGGTGCACGGTCACCGGCTGGTGAACGGCGCGGAGGAGGAGGTTCCGCTCACGCGGCTCGACGGCTATGAGACGGATCGTCTCTCCGATCTGCTGATTTCCTTCCTGCGCGGCGGGAGGGAGAAGCCCTTCTTCGCGGCGCTGAGCGTCCAGCCTCCGCACGACCCGCACTTCGCGCCGCCGGAGGACATGGGAAGCCACACGCCCGGCGCGGTGCAGCTGCGGGAGAACGTGCCGCACATCCCGCGCATCGAGGAGCGCGCACGCCGCCACATCGCGGGCTATTACGCCCAGATTGAAAACCTCGACCGCAACGTCGGCCGCATCCTCGACGCGCTCGAGGAGACCGGCCTTGCCGACAACACGCACATCGTCTTTTTCAGCGATCACGGCGAGATGATGGGCTCGCACGGCCAGTTCCGCAAGATGAGCCCGTATGAGGAGTCGATCCGCATTCCGGTGATTTTCTCCGGCGGGCGTCGCACGGCGCTGAAGCCCGGCCTCAAGGGCGGCTACCGCGAGAAGGTCTGCTTCAACCACGTCGATTTTGCCCCGACAAGCCTCGGGCTGTGCGGCCTTCCCGTCCCGGAGTGGATGGAGGGCACGGACTATTCCTGGGTGCGCACCGCAGGGGTCGATCGCCTCGACAAAGAGCTTACCAGCGCCTACCTGCAGTCCGTGATCCCGACGCGCCACTTCGACAGCGTCGACAAGCCCTTCCGCGGCGTCGTCACGGAGGACGGATGGAAGTACGTCTGCCTGGATCACTGCGAGTGGATGCTGTTCCATCTGACGGAGGACCCGTACGAGCTTGTCAACTACGCGCACGAGCAGCTCTACGTTGGCAAGCGGCGCGAGCTTTACGATCTGCTCTGCCGTTGGATTGAAAAAACAGGCGACAGCTTTCCGATGCCGCCGCGCCCATAGGAGTGACCTTTTTTGTCCGCAGAGAAGAACATTGTTCTGATTACAACCGATCAACAGCGCTATGACAGCCTTGGCTGCTGCGGGGGAAGCTGGATGCACACGCCGTCCCTTGACGCGCTGGCTGCCTCCGGCGCGCGCTTTTCCCGCGCCTACTGCACGAACCCGGTCTGCACGCCGTCGCGCGTTTCCATCATGACAGGCAAGCTGCCTGGGCGTCACGGCTCGTACAACATCGGGACGCGCGTGCGCACGACGGAGGATTTTCTGAGCACCCGCCTCACCGCGGCGGGTTGGCGCACACACCACATCGGCAAGGCGCATTATTATCCGTGGGACGTGCGCTCCGAGGAAAACCGGGAGTCATACCTGGAGGAGCCGCTGCGCGATTTTGCCGGCTTTGAGACGGCGGAGCTGACCGTCGGCCACACTGACTGGGGTGTGACCGGCCATTATGAGCACTGGCTGCGCGGCCACGGCGTTGTAAAGGGACGGCATATGCCCGAGCTGCAGGTCAAACGGCTGCTTCCGGGAGATGCATACGGGACAGCCGATTGGGGACTCCCGGCGCAACTGCACAGCGGCTGGTGGATTGTCGAGCGGGCGGAGGCGTTTCTGCGCTCGCTCGAGCCGGGGCGTCCGTTCTTTCTGAACCTCGGCTTTCAGGACCCCCACCATCCGCTTGCCGTGCCGTCCGATTTCCCGAAGCTTCCCATGGACGCGATTCCGCCCGCGCGGGGCGGGTATGACCCGCGCCTGCTTCATCTCGACGCCCTCGCGAACGGGACAATCGAGACGAGCCGTTTCGGCGGGCGGTTCGGCATTGCGGGCAACCAGAATACCCGCTGGCTTGAATACCCGGAGGAGCACAAGCGCCTCGTCCGCCAGTATTACTACACGATGATTGAGCTTTACGATCGGCAGATCGGCGCGCTGCTCGAGGCGTTCCGCCGCTGCGGGCAGCTCGAAAATACCATCTTCCTCGTCACGACAGACCACGGCGATCTCCTTTTTGATCACGGGATCGGGGAGAAGGGGCCGGCGTCTTATGAAGGGGTGCTGCACGTCCCGCTGATCGCCGCCGCGCCCGGCCTTATCGCGCCGCAGACGGTGGACGAGCCGGTTTCGCTCGCCGACCTGCTGCCGACTGTCCTCGATTACGCGGGACTGCCGCCCGCCGACTGCGACGGGCTGTCGCTCCGTCCACTGCTCGAGGGCGGCGCGTGGAGCCGCGAGGCCGTCTGCGCCGAGTTTATGGAGGAGCCGGACGCCGTGCGGTACCGCTGCGCCGTCACAAAGCGCTGGAAGCTGACCGTCTATGACGGCGAAGCGTTCGGCGAGCTGTACGACCTCGCGGCGGACCCCGAAGAGGAACGCAACCTCTTTTTCGATCCCGCGTATGCTTCCGTTATCAGCGAGCTTCAAGCGCAGCTGCCGCCAAAGCCGCGGCTGCCGCTCGCGGAAAGGCCGTGCCGATGCTGAAGGGAATGATTTTCGACGTCGCCCGCGCCGCCATGGACGACGGTCCCGGCGTGCGCACGACGATTTTCCTGAAGGGATGCCCGCTGCGCTGCCCATGGTGCCACAATCCGGAATCGCAGCGCTTCTCCCGTGAATCGGCGCGGGACAAGTACGGCAAACCTGTTGTGTACGGCCAGGAGCTGACGCCGCAGGAGATTCTTGCCATTGCGGAGCGCGACCGATCGTTTTACCTGCTTTCCGGCGGCGGCGTGACCTTCTCCGGCGGCGAGCCGCTTGCCCAGCCGGAATTTCTCGCGGCATCGTGCCGCCTGTGCTATGAGGCGGGGCTGCACGTCTGTGTGGATACGTCGGGTTTTGCGCAGGAGGAAGCGGTGCGCGCTGTTTTACCGTATGTGGATCTGTTCCTGCTCGACTACAAGCAGACGGGCGAAACGCGCCACGAGCAGGACGTCGGCGTGCCGCTCTCAGCGGTGCTCGACACGCTCGCGCTGCTCCAGCGGGAGGACAAGCGGGTCTGGCTGCGCTGCCCGATTGTCCCCGGCTATCAGGACAGGCCGGAGCATTTTCGCGCCATCGCCGCGCTCGAGCGCGAGTATCCCTGTATTGAGCGCGTGGAGCTGATGTTTTTTCACACGCTGGGCCGCCACAAATACGCGCAGCTGCGCCGCCGCGACCCCACTGCCGACCTCACCCCGTTTACGGAGGAGGAAAAGGAAGCCTTTTGGAGGGTGCTGAACGATGATGAAGCACAGATGGGAATTGGAATTTCAGAAAGAATATGAGGCGTGGGAGGGCAAGTCGGCCGCCCTGCGCGAGCTTGCCTGTCTCCGGGTGCAGTTCCCCGCGATTCTGCAGCCCGTCCGGGACGGCGATCTCCTTGCCGGCATCGCCTCGTACCGTGCCGTCGGCTTTTCGCCGAAGGACGACGAGGAGTTCGGCTGGTATATGCGCCCCGGCATGATGGAAAAAGAGATCGAAGCCGCCGAGGGCGAGGAACGCGCTGAGCTGGAAATGGTGCGCGATTATTTCCTCTCGCGCCGCGGCAAGGCCGTCACGAGGGCGTGCATGGACGAGGAGACGAACCGCGTCCTCCCGTCGGACGACCTCGAGGACGACTACCCGGCTTACCCGCTCTACCGCATGACGGGCTGCATCGTGGATTATCATCGTCTGCTCGACGGGGGCATCCCCGGCCTGCGGGAGGAGGTGCGCGCCGCTGCGCGGAAAAACCCCGGTCATGAGGAGTTCTACGAAGCCTTGCTCGGCGCGCTCGATCTGCTCGCCGATTGCTGCCGTTTTTACGCCCGCCAGTGCGCGGAGCTGGCCTGTAAGGCCGAGGACGCGCGGCAATGGGAGCTGCGCACGATGGCGGCGAACCTCGAGGCCGTCGCGGAGCGCGCGCCGGAAACCTTCTGGGAGGCCGCGCAGCTGAGCTGGCTGTACTCCATTGTCGCCCACACGCTCGACTACGGCAGAATGGACGACTACCTCGGGACGTACCTCGCCCGCGACCTCAAGTCCGGCGCCATCACGCCCGAGCTTGCGCAGCGCATCGTCGACAGCATGTGGCTTCTCATCGCTGACAAGCGCACCACGGTGCACGGCCGCGTGATGGTCGGCGGCATGGGACGCCGCGACCCGGAGAGCGCCGATCTCTTTATCCGCTATGCTTTTGAGGCGACGCGCCATGTCCGCCGCAACGAGCCGCAGCTCTCCATGCGCTGGTACGAGGGCATGGACCCGGAGCTTCTGCACTTCGCCATGCAGCTGCTCGGCGAGGGGACGACCTTCCCGATCCTGTACAACGATGACGCAAACGTCCCCAATGTCCAAAAGGCGTTCGGCGTCTCGCGGGAGGATGCCGAGCAGTATTACCCCTTCGGCTGCGGCGAGTACGTCATCGGCGGCAGGAGCTTCGGCTCGCCGAACGGCGTGCTGAACGTCGCCCGCGTCCTTGAGCTGACGCTGCACGGCGGCAAGAGCCCCGACACGGGCCGGCAGATCGCTCCGCCGTGTGAGGAAAGCTTTTCAACCTTTGAAGAGCTCTACGCGGCCTATCTCGCGTCGGCGGAGCATTTCATCCGCTTCCTCGCGAAGCAGGAGGCCGCCGAGTACGAGGCGGCGGGGAAGATGGCGCCGTTTCTGTTCCTGAGCCTCTGCTATGATGACTGCGTCGCGCGCGGGGAGGGAATGTTCTCCGGCGGCCTGCGGTATCTCGGCGGGACGCTTGAGTCCTACGGGAATATCACGGCGTCAGACAGCCTCCTTGCCATCAAGAAGCTTGTCTATGACGAGCGCCGCGTCCCGCTCCGCGAGCTGGTGCGCGCCCTCGACGAAGATTTCCCCGACGAAGCGCTGCGGCAGCTTTGCCTGGACGTGCCCAAGTACGGCAACGCGAACCGCGAGGCGGACGCGATGGCCTCCCGGATGCACGACGACCTCTGCCGCCTCGTCGCCGCCCAGGCGGAGGCGAACGGCCTTTCCACCTATCTGCCGGTTCTCATCAACAACGACCACAACGTCAAGTTCGGCAAGCACACCGGTGCGACGGCGGACGGCCGCAAAAAGGGCGCGCCGCTCACAAACGGCAACAGCCCCTCCGGCGGCATGGACCGCAGCGGACTGACGTCGCTCCTCACCTCGATGGCGTCGCTTTCCGGCGAACAGAACGCCGGTATGGTGCAGAACCTCCGCCTCGGCAAGGATCAGCTGATCCGCTACCGCGACAAGACGGAGGCGATTTTCCGCGCCTACTTCTCGCTCGGCGGCACACAGCTGATGGTGACCGCTGTTTCGACGCGCGAGCTGCGCGACGCGATGGTGCGTCCGGAGCTGTATCAGAACCTGTTTGTACGCGTCGGCGGCTACAGCGGGCGCTTTATCAGCCTGCCGCGCCCCGTGCAGCTTGACATCATCAGCCGCACCGCGTACGGCGAAGCATAAAGGAAGGGGGAGATCCGCGCGGATCTCCCCTTTTTGCTCCAGTATGGTTTATTGCTCTGCGAGCGTCAGCGGCGCTGCGTCGATCTCGTCGAGCGCCATCAGCCGCAGGCAGCCCGGCGCGCAGTCTGCCCGCACCGCGTTTCCGTCGCCGTAGACGCAGTGCGTGACGAACTCGAGCTCGTTGAGGCAAAGCTCGAGGCAGCACACGTCTGCGACCGCCTCAATTTGCAGCCTTCCCGTCTCCCGGTCGGGAATTGGGAAGCTTTGCCGCCTCTCCGGGTGGGTCACGGTGTGGTTTTCGACCCGGATTTCCCCATTGTCCCAGTCGACCGTGAGCGTCAGCCCCTCCCGATCTCCGCAGAAGAAGGAGAGCGAGGCCGTCCCCGCCTGCTCGAAAAGCTCGAGGGAAAGATGGTACGAGGGCGTTTCGATGGAAGCGAGCGCTTCGGCCGGATCGTCGGGCAGCCCTGCGGCAGGGCGGCACAGCCTTTCCGGCAGGAGGAAGCGCGCGCGCATCCGCCCCGCGCTGTCGCGGCGCAGGCGGCGCGGCAGCGTCATGATGCCCGCCCAGCCCTCGAGGGCGGTGGGGAGCTGGTTGCCCCATTTGCTCATCCAGGCGACGCTCAGAAGCTCCCCGTCCGGCGAGCGGAAAAACTGCGCGGCGTAGTAGTCCCCGCCCCGATCGGCGTCCTGCCGCGACGCGAAGGAAAACGAGCCGTCCGCCCGCCGCTCGCCGAAGACGTACACCGATTTCTGCCGCACGCCGTCGAGACCCTCCGGGGAGGCGAGGAGAAACGATTCGCCGTCCTCCTCCGCGAGGCACGGGCATTCCCAGATCCAGCCGGTTCCCTCGGGCGGCGTGAGAAAATCGGAGCCGTTTCCCCAGGAGAGCGGATCGGCTGCGGTGTATCGCCGCAGCAGCGCGCGCTTGTTTTTGCGCGTCCCGACGAGCATCGAGAGCGTCCCGTTCGACTCGCGCCAGACGAACGGATCGCGGAAGTCCATCCTGCCGTCCGGCGCGTCCGGCACGACGACGGGCTTCTCCGCTTTCGTGAAATGCACGCCGTCGTCCGACCAGGCTGCGCAGATGATCTCGCGCGGGTGCCGGAAATAGTGGCGTCCCGTGTAAAAGAGCCACAGTCTGCCGCCGAGGACGAGCGCGGAGCCGGACGCGCAGCCGTCGCGGTCCAGCTCCGTGTCCGGCGCGATGGCCGCGGGCAGCAGCCGCCACGAGCAGAAGTCGCGCGTTGTCAGATGCCCCCAGCATTTTGGACGCACCGCCTCCGCCTGCTGCGGAAAATACTGAAAAAAGATGTGGTATTCCCCACGGAACCAGACGGGGTTGTGCGGGTCGTTCAGAAAGCCGCAGGGGCTCGAAAAGTGAAACCGGGGACGCCATTTTTCGTTTCTTTCTCCCAAAACAGCCTCCCGCGTCAGACGGTCTGCAAACGCAAGCATGGATGTTCCTCCCTTCCTTTTCTTCAGTATACCGCGTCCTTTTGCAAATGCAAGGAAAAAGTCAAAATTAGCTCAAAAAAGTTCACGAATTATCCGTTATTCCCTTGTTTATTTGAAAAATAGATGATAATATATGGACAAGAATTGAAAAGGGGGAGCGGAAATTGAAGGACTTTTTCAAAAACTACAAGGCGCAGCTGCACGCGGCGCTCGACGCCCTTTCGGAGGATGGGCTTGAGGCGCTTTTTGAGCGGATGGACGCGGTGCGCCGTGCGGGAGGCGTCGTCTATGTGCTTGGCAACGGCGGAAGCGCCGCCGCGGCGGGACACTGGGTCTGCGACTTCGCGAAGGGCGCGAGCGTGCCCGGCCAGCCGCGCATGAAGATTGTCAGCCCGGTTGACAACGTCTCGATCCTCACCGCGCTCGGAAACGACGTCTCCTACGACGAGGTGTTTTCCTCTCAGCTCGAGAATTTCCTCACGGCGAAGGATATGGTGATCTCCCTGAGCGTCTCCGGCAGCTCACCCGATCTGGTGAAGGCGCATGAGCTCGCCGGGCGCGTGGGCGCATTCCGCGCCGCCGTGATCGGCGCGTATCATGGGAAGCTTGAGGCGTGCTCCGAGCTTGTCGTGGAGATTCCCTCGCAGAATTACGGCGTGGTGGAGGATCTGCACGTCGCCGTCGACCATATGCTGTCCCAGTATCTGCGCCTCGTCAACGAGCGCGCCGCCGCCGGGCAGGCTTCGGAGGCGTGATGATAGGTTCGATTGATATTGGCGGGACGAAAACGCTCGTCGGCCTCGTGGATCGCGGCAAGGTCGTCGTCCATGAGCGCTTTGCTACCGTGACGGAGAGCTGGCAGGAGCATTTTGAGCAGGCGAGCCTGCGCCTTGAAAGGCTGTGTGAACGCGCCGGCTGGCAGACGGATTCCCTCGACGGGATCGGTGTGAGCCTTCCCGGCATGGTGAACGAGAGCCGCGGCGTCCTTCTGCTCGCCCCGTACGCCGGCTGGAAGAACGTCCCCGCGCGTGACTTTTTCCGCAGAAGGCTGAAAAACACGAACGTCTTCGTCGAGAACGACGTCAACGCCTGCGCCGTCGGCGAGTGGACGCTCGGCCACGCCAAGGGGATGCAGGACTTTCTCTGGGTCACGGTGAGCACCGGCGTCGGCGGGGCTGTGATGGCGAACGGCAGGCTCGTGCACGGCGCGGCCCAGGTCGCGGGGGAGATCGGCCACGTCAAGGTGGAATTCGCCGCGCCCCGTCCCTGCACCTGCGGGCAGGAGGGCTGCCTCGAGGCGCACGCCTCCGGCACGGCCATCTCCCGCGCGTTCGCCCAATATATTGAGAAGACGCCGAAGGCGGCGCAGCGCTGCGCCGCGCTGCAGCTTCCCATCGACGCGAGAGGCTGCCGGATGCTCGCCGACGACGGCGACGCGGGAGCCGCGCGCATCCTCGGGGACGCCGCCCGCTGGCTCGGCCGCGGCCTCTCCGCCGCGCTGAACCTGCTCAACCCCGAGGCCGTCTTCATCGGCGGCGGCGTCGGCCAGTCGCTCGACGTGCTCCTCCCAGGCATCCGGGAAGTGATCGCGCAGGAGGTCGTGACGCCCGCCCGCTCCGTACCGATTCTGTACACAAAGCTTGGCTACAACGCCGCCTTTTTGGGAGCGGCGTGTCTTCCGGAATACGAAAGGAGGAAGCAGCATGATTTTTAAGAATGGAACCGTCTTTTTTGAGGGAAAGCTCAGGAAGCTTGAGGTGCAGGTCGTGAACGACCGCATTGCCCGCGTCGCGCCGTCGATTTCCGCTCCCGGTGAGGAGACGGTTGACCTTGCCGGACGCTGGCTGCTGCCCGGCTTTTTCGACGTGCATACCCATGGCCGCGACGGCGCGGACTTTTCCGACGCCCCGCCGCAGGAACTTGTGCGAATCCGGAAATCGTATGCCCGCTGCGGCGTGACGTCCCTCCTTGCCACGACGATGACGATGGAGAAGGACTACAGCCGCGCGATGATGCGCCGCATTCGTGAGGCGATTGAGACGCCTGCTCCCGGCGCGCGTATCTGGGGCGTCAATATGGAAGGCCCCTTCCTCGGCCGCGACAAGAAGGGCTGCCACGACCCGCAGTACCTCCTCGACGCCGACGAAGCGTTTTTCCGCGAGCTCGACGACTGCGCGGGCGGGCATATCCGCCTCGTGGACATCGATCCGCGCATCGAGGGCGGCATGGAGCTGATTCGCAGCCTGAGCCGTGACAAGCGCGTCTCCATCGCCCACACCTCGTCCGACTATGAGACGGCCTGCCGCGCCGTCGACGCGGGCGCGGATCACATCACCCATCTGTACAACGCGATGAACAGCCTCCACCACCGCGACCCCGGCGTCATCGGCGTCGCGAGCGACAAGAACGTCTGGGCGGAGCTCATTTGCGACGGCGTGCACATCCATCCCGCCGTCGTGCGGCTGACATACCGTGCGCTCGGCGAGCGGATCTGCATTGTGTCCGATTCTCTCAGCGCCGCCGGTCTCGGCGACGGCGTTTACAGCCTCGGCGGACTCGACGTCCATGTGAAGGGCAACGTCGCCTCCCTTCCCGACGGGACGCTTGCCTGCTCGGTGAGCAACGTCTTCGAGGAGTGCCGCAACGTCATTTCCTTCGGCGTCGCGCCGGAGACGGCCATCGCGAGCGCCAGCTCGAACCCCGCCCTCGCGATGGGGCTCGAGGATGAGGTTGGCTTCATCCGCAGAGGCAATCTGGCCGATCTGCTCGTCGTCACGCCTGAGCTGGAGCTCGAGCAGGTCTACGTCGGCGGCAAGCGTTTTGTCTGATTTCCAAAGGGAGGAAGAAGCCATGGCGCAGTTTGAAAAGCTCAGTGAGAGTGTCTATTGTCTCGAAGATTCCTGCCGCGTCTATGCGGTCAAACGCGGCGAAAGCTGTATTCTGATTGACTTCGGTACGGGTACGGCGCTTGACGCGCTTGGGTCCATCGGTGTGAAAACCGTTGAAGCGATCCTCATGACGCACCATCACCGCGATCAGGGCGAAGGGCTGCCGCGTGCCGCGGCGGCGGGAATTCCCATTTACGTCCCGGAGACGGAAGTGGATCTTTTCGCCCGCGCGTCCGAGCTTTGGCACCGGCGCGAGATTCGCAACAACTATAACAACCGGCAGGATCGCTTCTCGCTGCTCGAGTCCGTCCCGGCAGAACGGCTGCCGGAGTATGGCACGCTGACGTTTTCCGGCGTGGAATTCCTTGTGCTGCCGACGCCCGGCCACACCGTCGGTTCCGTGTCGCTGATCTGTGAACTTGACGGCGCCCTTACGGCTTTCACCGGCGACCTGTTTTTTGCGCCGGGAAAGGTCTGGTCGCTCGCCGCGACGCTGTGGAGCTACAACGGCGGGGAGGGCATCCCCTATACCATCCTCTCGCTGCTCGAGCTTGAG
>CASFAA010000194.1 GCA_949292505.1 uncultured Oscillospiraceae bacterium | reverse complement strand
GATGGAAAACGCGAGCCGCGCGGCGCAGAACGCCATCAATGCGATGCAGAGTAAGTCGTCCGGAGGGCATTCCGGGGGCGGCGGGTTTGGAGGCGGCGGCTTCGGCGGCGGCGGAGGCGGATTCGGGTCTGGAGGCGGAGGCGGAGCGAGGTAGCAGAGTGCTGACGGGGAGCAAAACGTGAAGTTTTCGCCAGGCCTTTTTCAAAAGGCCGCGTACCCCTCGTACCCCTAATAACGCGAAGCCAAAGAAAAGCCAGGAAAAACAGCGTTAGCGTCTTTTTCCGGACGATTCACACCATGCTTCTGAAATTCAATTTTCCGGTTCTCTGAACCGCAAAATTGGAATTCAGACGGCTTCCACCGAGGCTGCATTCCCCCTGCCGGCGGCGCACGACGGCGGTTTCCTGCACACAACCCCAAAACAACAAGAAAAAACCTCTGTCGCACTGCGCGGCAGAGGTTTTCTTCATACTTGGGATTCTGTCAAAAAAGTGGAAAGGCAGCGCTGCGGCTTGCTGTGAAGACTGAGGCTCGGGGTGAATCGTTCGGAAAAAGACGCTTCGCTGTTTTCCCTTGCTTTGCGCTCCTCGAAGCTTTAGCGCGGGGAAATTGGGAGGCGCGGTGTAAATCGTTCGGGGAAAGACGCTAACGCTGTTTCCCCTTAGCTTTTTCAGGGCTTCGCATATTGATCACCGCAAGCTGACTGCTCGGGGGCTTTGCCCCCGCTCCCCCACCGCCTTTGAAAAGGCGGGCTGAAACTGTGTTATTTTTTAAGCAAAGCAAGCTTTGCTTGAAAAATAACTTTCACGTTTTGCTCCCCGTCAGCACTCTGCTGCCTCACCCCTCATACGTCACAATCTCCGCCTTCTCAATCACAACATCCTCCACCGGCTTATCGTTCGCATCCGTCTGCACCGCCGCAATCGCGTCGACGACATCCATCCCCTCAAAGACCTGACCGAACACCGTATGCCCTCTCCCGGGAATCGAGTACGCGCCGTCGAGGTTCGGGTTGCCGCCGTTTTCCTCGTACAGCTTCTTGACCTCGTCCGTCACGAGGCTCATATCGGGCATACTGCCGTAGTAGGACGCGAAGGCCGCCTTGTCCTCGTCTCCGAGACTGTCGTACGCTTCCTTGTACGCCTCGCTGTTCTGCTCGTAGTAGTCCCACCCGGAGAAGTCCGACGCGTCCCCCTGATTGATGAAGAACTGGCTGCCGTTCGTGTTCGGGCCGCTGTTCGCCATCGCAAGCGAGCCGCGCAGGTTCAGGAGATTGAGGTTGAACTCGTCTTCAAAGTCTTCCCCCCAGATGCTCTCGCCGCCTGTGCCGTTGCCCTCCGGGTCGCCGCCCTGAATCATGAAGCCGTCAATCACGCGGTGAAAGGTCAGCCCGTCATAGTAGCCGTCCTTGATGTGCGTCTTGAAGTTCTCCACCGCCTTCGGCGCCGCGTCCGGGAACAGGCGAATCTTGATGTCCCCCATGTTCGTCGAGAGAACAGCAATCTCCTCCCCCGCCTCGGGGAGCTCCAGCTGGTAGCCGACAGGCTCGTTCGAGGAGGCGTTCTGCTGCGCGTTTCCCGTGCTCTGCCCCTGCTGGCAGCCGCCGAGCGACGCCGTCAGGAGCGCGCCCGCCAGCATGGCGGAAATCAGCTTTTTCCAGTATTTCATTGATGCAACATCCTTCCGAAGTAAACTGTCCGCGGCAAAAAGCCGCTGTGCTTTCTATTGTAGTACACATCGGCGCAGGATGCAAGCGAAAAACGATCTCCCTGGAAAGCGTCATGCCCCTCTTCTCCGCCGCATATAGATGAACGGAAGAAAAAAGGAGGGCTGTGAAATGAATTCGTATTACCCGGAAGGCTGGAAAATCGATACGCCGGAAAACCGCGCGGCGCTGCAAAGCCCCTCCGCTCTGCAGGCCGCCTGGGGCGAGGGAAAAATTCTCGAGGCGCGCGCCATCCTCTGCGACAGCAGCCACAATCTCGTCGTCGACCTCGGCTGCATGAAGGGCCTGATTCCGCGCGAGGAGGGGGCTATCGGCATCCGCGAGGGGACGGCGCGCGACATCGCCATCATCTCGCGCGTCAACCGCCCGGTCTCCTTCCTGATTCAGGGCTTTTTCCGCGACGAGGCGGGCGCGGCGACGGCGCTCCTCTCGCGGCGCGCCGCGCAGGAGGAATGCCGGAGCCGCTATCTCAGCCGCCTGACGCCCGGCGACGTCATCCCGGCCCGCGTGACGCACCTCGAGTCGTTCGGCGCGTTCGCGGACGTCGGCTGCGGCGTGGTGGCGCTGCTCCCGATCGACTGCATCTCCGTCTCGCGCATCGAGCATCCGCGCGAACGCCTCGCCCCGGGCATGGATATCCGCACGGTCGTCAAGGCCGTCGAGGGGAACCGCATCACCCTCTCGCACAAGGAGCTTCTCGGCACCTGGGCGGAGAACGCCGCGCAGTTCCACGCCGGGGAGACCGTCGCGGGCATCATCCGGAGCGTCGAGCCGTACGGCGTCTTCGTGGAGCTTGCGCCGAACCTTGCCGGTCTCGCGGAGAGCCACGAGGGAGCCGCCGCCGGTCTCTCGGCGAGCGTGTACATCAAGAGCATCCTTCCCGCGCGGATGAAGGTGAAGCTCATTATCATCGATGTGTTCCGCCTGCCGTGCCAGCCGTCGACGCCGCGGTATTTCTTCCATGAACCGCACATGGACCGGTTCGTCTACTCGCCGCCCGAGTGCGGCAAGCTCTCCGTGACGGAATTTTCGCCGCGCTGAGTGCGGAAAGCGCCGCGCGATCTTGCGCTTCGCCAGCTCATCGTGTATCATGATTGGTAGACGAGGAGGCGAAGGGAATGGAAGCGAAGAAAATGGAAGCGAAGGAAATCGCGCCGTGCGGCATCAACTGCGCCGTCTGCGGCCGCTACCGGCGGAAACGGAACGGCTGCCGGGAACGCGCGGAGCGCAAGAGCGTCATTTGCAGCATGAAAAACTGCCAAAACGAGGCGCGGGCGGACGCGTCCACCTGCGCGGGCTGCGGGAAGCTCCCCTGCCGCCGGGTGCGCGACTTCGACAAGCGGTACCTGCGCATCACGGCAGGCTATGTGAGCGTCGTCGAGAACCTGCGCCGCATCGAAGCGGACGGGATGGACGCGTTCCTCCGCGCGGAGGAGGAAAAATGGACGTGCCGCGTCTGCGGCGCGCGCCTGTCGATGCACTCGTACCGCTGCCCAGCGTGCGGCGCGCCGTACCGGGAGCCGAACGAGAAGGAGCTCGAGAAGGAGCGCAAAATGGAGCAGAAGGGGTAAGGAAAACGCCGTGCGGAGCTGTCCGCACGGCGTTTTCTCTGTGGGCTCACTCGCCGAACAGGCGGATGCAGCAGTCCTGCGGCATGACCTCGCTCGAATTCATCGAGAGGCAATAGGCGGCGTCCGCAAGCAGGTCGTCGTCGACGAGGTAGGCGAGCTGGTACTCAGCCTCCTCCCCCGCCTGCAGCGTCTTGAAGAAACTCCCCTTCCCGCCGTCCGACTCGCGGAACGCAAAGGCGCGGCCGTCCGTCATGAGGGAGGAGTACGCGGTGGGGCGGCGGTAAGAGGTCTGCCGCTCCGTCCAGACGTCCCCGTCCTGCCGCAGAAGCACGAGCGCGTTGTTGACTCAGATTTCGCGCGGCTCCGCCGCCGTATTTTTCACGCGGACCGTCAGCAGGACAAGCCTCGGGGAGGTAACGCGCACCTCGGCGACGGTGTTCGCCGGGGTCTCGACGCCGTCTCCGACCCGCACCGTCTCGCGGTCGTACGGCAGGATGGAGCCGTCCTCTCCGGCGATGTCCGGGAGAGAGAGCTGCGCGTCCTCCCGGAACGCCGCCGGCCTCCAGACGAGGGTGGAGAGGGAATCGAGCGCCTCGACCTCCTCGAGCGTAAACTGCGCGTCCTCAAACGCGACGGTCTCCCCGGGAGACGCGACCTGCCCGTCCCGATACGTCCGCTCGTCCGGCTGGGAGCCGGAGGCGGCGTCCTGCAGGTCGGACGCCAGCAGATAGATGGGCGCTTCCTCCTCGCTGCACGGGACGAGCGTCACCTTCGACAGCAGGGAGACAAGCTCCTCCCGCGAAAGCCCGTTCATCGCGTAGGCGCAGACAAAATAGCCGCTCTCCTTGTCCAGTGCGAGGGCGCGCTGCCCGTAATCTGTAACCTGGGCGTACGCGGTGGAGACGACGCCGTTCTGCCGGGCCGTAAGAATCTGGAGGCCGTCCGTCTCCGTCTCCTCCCACGCGGCGACGTCCGTGAACAGGCTGTCGAGGCGCAGGTCGCGGTCGACGCGGTACAGCTGGAGCAGCAGATCCTTCCCCGCCTCGCGTCCCTCGTTGGAGGTATATTTCAGGACGGAGACGCTCTCGTCCCCCCGCGCGAGCGTATAACCGGGAAGCGAGACCGTCCCGAACCGGACGTACTCGTCTCCGCTCTGCGGCAGCGTGACGGCGAGGGAATACCCCTGCCGCTCCACGGCGAACCGGTAAATCCCGACCGCCGCGTACACCGCTCCCGCGCACGCCGCTGCCGCCGCTGCCAGAATCACGGCGGTCTTCCAGACGGGCGCGCGCCTGCGCACGGCGGGACGCGCACCTTCCCGGATCTGCGCGAACGCGGCCTCCAGTCCTGCCTCCACGGGAGGCGACGCCGGGATCCGTTTCCCAAGGATGCGCCGCAGCTCGCGTTCTGAATCGCTCTTTCTTCTCATCGTGCAGTCCTCCTTTCCCCTTCGCCAAGCGACGCTCTGAGCCGTTCACGGCCCCGGCGCAGCCTGCTTTTCACCGTGTTCTCGTTCTGGTTCAGAATGGAGGCAATCTCCGAGACGGTAAACCGCTCTCCGTAGAACAGCTGAAAGATGAGCCGGGAATCCTCGGGAAGCGCGCCGAGCAGCGCGCGGAACTCGACGTCCGCGAAGTCCGCCGGAAGAAGCCGTGCGCGACGCGCAGCAGCGTATCGCGGTTCGCGTCAATCAGCCGGATGAACGCTTCCGGGTCTCCTTTCTTTGCTCTCTCAACCTCAGTCATGCTATCTCCTCCAAACCTGTCAGGTTCTGTTCGGGGCCCCTGTTCCCGAAGACGGGAACGCTTATTAGAGGGAGGTCGGGGGGATTTGGGTGCGGGGGTGGGAAAATGTTTTGGGATTTTTTGAGAAGAAATAAGCCGCACGGGGTTCCGTACGGCTTGGATGTTGTCGTAAAAATGCTGGGTGCGGAAAAGGGGCTGAGTGCGGCAACGTCCGGAAAAAGAAGCTGCGTCTATTCCTGCAACACCGCTTGGGGCGGTGTTGCAGGAATTTTAATTTGCCGGTTGCGTCCCGGCAAATTAAAATTCAGCTGCTCGAGGTGGGGCTTCGCGCGATAGGAGTACGAGGGGTACGCGTTCTCCGCTCCCGCTCCGGTCGGTGCCTTGTTTGTGTGCCACCGGCACACGGCACCCTTTTGAAAAAGGCCTGGCGAAAACTTTGCTTTATCATTCACGCAAAGCAAGCCTTGCGTTTCTGTGATAAAGCTTACTTTCCTAGTCCTCAGCCCGGTGCTTGCCTTCGCTCCTCAGCTCCAGCTTGCGAATCGCGGCGTTGAGCTGGTCGCGGAAGACCTCGTTGCTGCACAGTCTCCCGCCCGCGTCCCGGTATTTCACCGGCGCGTACCATTGATTCTTCCGCTGCTCTCTCAGAAAGCGCAGCGCTTCCTCAATTCCGCTCCGCTTCTCGACCGCCTCCGCCGCCTTGACGTAGTTCATCGCGTTGTGCGGCTCGAGACGGCACGCTTCCATCGAGTGGGAATGCGCGTCGCTCGTCTTTCCGAGAATCAGTTCGGCCTGCGCCATGTCCCGCAAAAGGTCGGCGCGCACCGCCGCCCTCCGGTCGACCCGCACGCCGTCCTCCTCCGCGACGCCGTCCGGCAGCGCGTCCCACGGCGCGCCGAGCAGATACCGCGCGCCGAGCTCGACCGTCCTGCCCCGGTATCCGCTCCCGAGCCACGCGCACGCCTTCGCGCTCAAATACAGCGCCTGCGGCGTCTCTGCCCCCTCGCACAGCTCGAGGATTTTCATCAGCCTCCCGCTCCGGCTGCCAATCGACGCGGACAGCGCAGCCGCCTCCTCCTCGAGCTCCGCCCGGTGCGGAAGCTGCGCGCCGAGCGTGCAGAACAGCGCCGCGGCAAGGTCAATTTTGTGAGCCGAGGCTGTCCCGGTACGGCCGGAAACACCCGTCATGCGGATCCCTCCTTCGGCCCCCATACGCTTCTTACCAGCGAGGCGCGCGCCGCGTCCCGCTCGGAGGCCGTCATCGTCTTGCCCATGAGCAGCGTCAGCGTCGCGGGCTGCGCCTTCGCCATCACCGAGGCCATCGTATCGAGCGCCGGGCCGCCCCTGTACTGCTGCTGCGCCGCGCCGAGCCGGACGTTCGAGAAGCAGTCCATGAACTCGGAAAGCGGCAGCAGCCGCGCGTTCTGCACGACGCCCAGCGCCCGGAAGACCCTGTCCTGACATTCCACGGAGCCGCACAGCGTCTCCCGCGCCGCGCGCTCCTGCATCACGACCTGGTACGCCATGCTCTTGAGGTTCGCTATCGCCGTCTGCTCCGAGATGCCGAGCGTCACCCGGTTCGACAGCCGGTACAGCTCCGCGCTCGCCTCCGCGCCGACGCCCTCGCGCAGGCTCAGCCCGAGCTCCGCGAGATTCGCCGCCAGCCGCGGCAGGGAGCCGCCCCTCGCAAGGCCGGGCAGATGCATCGTCAGCTCCGCGTGCATCCCCGTGCCGAGGTTCGCCGGGTCCGCCGTCAGATAGCCGAACTCGCGGTCGAACGCAAAGCTCACCGCCCGGCTCAGCACGCTCTCGAGCGTGTCAGCCGCCGCGCCCGCGCCGTCGAGGTCGAGCCCCGGCCGCATCGCGCACAGGAGCAGATGGTCGTTCCCGTTCACGGCGATCGAGACGCTCTCGTCCTCACAGCTGAGAAGCGCCTTTCCCTCCCGCTTCGCGATGAATTCCGGCGTGACGAGCCCGCGCTCCGCAAGCGAGACGGCCTGCGTCTTCGTGAGGCTTTCCATGCGCGTACAGGTAAACAGTCCCGAGACGGAAAGCCGCTCGTTCCCGACGGCGGCGAGAATCTCCCCGAGCACCTCCTCGCGCTCCTCGGCCCGCATCCGCCACACAAACGGATGGCCGTCCAGATTGCGCGAGAGGCTCACGCGCGTGCTGACGATGACGTCGGAATCGTCTCCCGCGTATTCAAACCATTTCTTCTTCTCACTCATCCTTGCCGCCCTCCAATGCGCGGATCTCGTCGCGCAGCACCGCCGCGTCCTCATACTTCTCGGCGTCGATCGCTTCCCGGAGCTGCCTGCGCTTCACGAGCAGCAGCCCCTTCTCGGCGGACTCCGGCGCGCGCGGCAGGCTGCCGCCGGGCGTCTTGCCCTGATGGCGGACGCTGCCGTGAATTCTCTGGACGGCGGGCAGGAGCCGATCATAAAATGTACGGTAGCAATCAGGGCAGCCGACGCGCCCGGCGCGCACGATGTCCTTCCACGACGCGCCGCAGCACGGGCAGCGCTCCTCCGCTTCCGGCTGGAAGCCGAGCAGGTTCAGACTGTGCCCCAGCTCGGCAAACAGGTTCCCGTATCCGAGCCGGCGCGCGCACTCCGCGCACAGAAAATATTCGGAAAGCTCCCCGTTCGTAATCGTCTTGACGTGCGTGACGGCGGCGTGCTTTCCGCAGGCCTGACACCTCATGAGTCATCCATCCCCCTTCCGCGTCCCCGGCCATTGCCGGACGCTCTCTGCCGGCGACTTCCTCCCGTCCCATGCTTCCCAGCGGAAAACAGCCTCGGGAAAAATGAAGTCACACATTTTCGTCCTCCGAAATACTATATACCATACCAAACATTCAAGGAGGTCACACTTATGTACAACAATTTCTTAGGCGGCTGCGGCGGCAATTCCTGGATCATCATCCTCATCCTCATTCTCATCTGCTGCGGCGGCTGCGGCGGCAGCAACGGCTGCGGGTGCTCCTGCGGCAACAACTGCTGCGGCGGCGGCAGCAACTGCGGCTGCAACTGTGACTGCGGCTGCTCCAACAACTGCGGCTGCTGAGCATCAGAACCGCGGAGGATGAGGCCAACACTCCTCCCATGTGACCGCTAAGCGAAACAGGGACTGCTGCGGAACGATTGTTTTTGCAGCAGTCCCTGTTTTATTTGTGTCCTGATGTGCGGCTGTCAGCCCTGAATCGCGAGCGCTTCCCGCAGCGCGCGGGAGAGCTGGTCGGGGCAGGAAGTCGGGCGGGGGCCGCAGGTAATTCCCGCGCACCGCTCGATGACCTCGTCTGCCTTCATGCCGGCCACGAGGGAGGAAATGCCCTTCGTATTGCCATTGCAGCCGCCGACAAAGCTGACGGAACGGATGACGTCGCCGTCAAGCTCCACAATGATCTGGCGGGAGCACGTTCCCTTCGTCTGGTAGACATACTGCATCGTCTTTCACCTCCGGTGAAGAATAGCCGGATTCCCGGCAGGATCTCTCTGCTGCAAAGATCCCTTCAAAAGAGTATTATACTACAAAACCCGGCGAAGTGCAAACCTTTTCCTCACGCCCGCAGCAGCTTTTCCGGCGTGAACGCGCGGGACGCGAGCGAGATGAGGACGCAGTCCGCGGCGGCAATCACGAGCGAGAGGACGAGCAGCAGCGCCGGCCCAAGCGTGAACGCGCCCGTAAACTGCCCGACAAACAGCAGCACAATGGGCAGGACAAGGTATCCGGACGTCTGCATCGCCTCCATCGAGCTTTTGCTCCTCCCGGAGATGAGCACCATGAACGTGACGCCGAACAGCGTGAACCCCGGCGACAGCAGCAGAATCAGGATGGCCCAGCTCCAGTCGAGGTAGTATGGCACCTCGAACAGGATGCTGCCCGCCGCCATCACGGCGGAAAACGCAAGCAGCGAGACGAGCTCCGTTATCAGCGAGAGCAGCAGGCACGCCGTCACCTTCGCGCGGAAAATCTGCCGCAGCGACACCGGCGCAAGAAGCAGCGTCTCCATCGTGCCGTTCTCCCGCTCCCCGACGAAGCTGCACGCCGCCGAGGTCGTCGAGACCATGAGCGGAATCATCAGGAAAAACATCGGTCCGAGCAGCCGGGAAATCATCACCACCATCAGCTGCCGCTCGGACAGGCCCTCCGCGGCGGCGGGAAGCATGGCCGCGAGCTCCTGCGTGCCCTCCAGCTCCCCCTCCGGCATGAGCCATGCGAGGACGAGATAAAACGCGGGCAGCGCAAAGCACAGCAGGACGGGAACAAGAATCACCGTGAGCCGCACCATCCTTGTCTTCCAGATGCTGCGCAGGTCCCTGCGCACAATCGCGCGCTCCTTCGCGCTCAGATGAACCGCTTTCATGCCGTCTCCCCTCCTTCTCCGCGTCCGATAAAGCGGAAATAGACATCCTCAAGCGTCGGCGACTCAATCCGCGCCTCGTAGACGCAGCGCCCCGCCCCGACCGCCTCCCGCAGAAGGCCCGGCATCTCGTCTTCAGACGAAATCGCCCTGCGGAGCCACGCGCCGTCCCGCACAAAGCCGGAAAGCGCCTCCCCCTCCGCGAGGCGGAAGGCGGCATAGCTCTGGCAGCCCGCGCGCGAGGCGAGGTCCTCCAGCCCGCCAAGGGCGAGGAGCTCTCCGTGGTCGATGATGCCGTAGGAGCCGCACAAATCCTGCGCGTACCGCAGCTGGTGCGTGCACAGGAAGACGGTCACGCCCTCCTGCCCGGCCTGCTCGCTGATCATCGCGTTCACCGCCTGCGCAGACTCCGGATCGAGGCCGCTCGTCGGCTCGTCGAGAAAGAGCACCCTCGGCCTGCCGAGCAGCGCCCGCGCGAGCGAGAGCCGCTGCGCCATACCGGTCGAGTACTTTCCGGCGGGGAGCTTCCCCGCCTCCGCGAGGCCGAGCCTTTTGAGCAGCTCCTCCCCCCGCTCCCTTGCCCCGGCGCGGGACAAACCGCACAGCGCCCCAAAAAACTCGAGGTTCTCAAGCCCCGACAGGTGCGGGTACATCCGCGCGCTCTCCGTCAGGACGCCGCACTGCGCGTGCACCTTCTCCGCCTCGCGCCGCGGGTCGAGTCCCAGGACGGAGCAGGAGCCCTCCGTCGGCGTCAACAGCCCCGTGAGGAGCTTGACCGTCGTCGTCTTCCCCGCCCCGTTCGGCCCGAGAAAGCCGAACACGCTCCCCTGCTCGAGGGCGAGCGAAAGCCGGGACAGGGCCGTCTTCTCGCCAAAGCGCTTCGTGAGCCCGTCTGCGGCAAGTGCGTCCATGTCAGTTCCCTCCTTGTTCGTCTGCAAAAAGAATTTAGAAATTCTTCTAAATTGATTCTAGCACCGGAAGAGCGGAAAGTCAAGCCGTCCCGGCGCCGGACAAAGAAAAAATGCCCCGGAGCGCGCAGCTCCGGGGCAGGGCGTTTGCGGTTACGGACGGCGGTGCACCGTCATGTTGATCTTCGAGAAGTCGTGGAGCTGCTGGATGTTCTCGGCAATGCCGCGCTTATCCGCCGCGGCGACAAGCTTCGCCCGCGCGCGCAGAAGCTTCTGGAGCGTCTCGATGCCGCCGGGGCCGGCGACGCAGCCGCCCTCGCAGGCCATGCCCTCGAGAATATCCTCCGGCATCTTGCCGGCGTTCATGATCATCAGGAACTTCTTGCACTCCTTCGCGCCGTTGCACTTGACGCAGCTGTACGGCAGGTCGAAGCCCTCCTCGTCGAGCACCTCGGAGACGGATGCGGCGACGCCGCCGCTCTGCGCGAAGCCCTTGGCGGCCTTACTGCCGTCCTGCTCATTCTCGGCGGGATCGGTCGGGCGGATGCCCATCGCGTCGAACATGGCGGCGAGCTCCTCAAAGGTGAGGACGAAATCGGCGCTGTCCTCGACGCGCTGGATTTCGAGCTTCTTCGCGACGCACGGCCCGATGAAGACGACCTTCGCCTCCGGGTCCGCCTCGCGGATGTACCGCGCGATGAGCGTCATCGGGGAGCCGGTGTGCGAGATATTCGGAATCAGCTTCGGGAAGTGCTTTTCAATCATCTCGACAAAGGCCGGGCAGCAGGAAGTCGTCATCTTGAGCTTATTCTGGACAGCCTCCTTGAGCTCCTGCGCCTCGTGCCACGCCGTGGCGTCCGCGCCGAGCGCGACCTCGACGACGTCGGTGAAGCCGAGCTTCCTGATGGCGGCCTTGAGCATACCGACGTTCGCGTCGCCGAACTGGCCCTCAATCGCGGGGGCGAACGTCGCGACGACCTTCTCCTTCCTGCGCAGCGCGTCAATGACGGCGACAATGTTGGAGCGGTCGGTAATGGCGCCGAACGGGCAGCCCGCCACGCACGCGGCGCAGCTGATGCACTTGCCGTAATCGATCTGGGCGCGGTTGAAATCGTCCTTGCTGATGGCGCCCACGGGGCAGGCGCGCATACACGGGCGCATCGTGTCGGAGATGGCGTTGTACGGGCACGCCGCGGCGCAGCGTCCGCACTCCTTGCACTTCGACGGGTCGATGTACGCCCCCTTGCCGGTGATGGAGATCGCGCCGAACGGGCACGCCGCCTGGCACTTCTTCGCGAGGCAGCGCTGGCAGTTGTCCGTCACGGTGAAGCGGCTGATGGGGCAGCCCTCGCACGCGGCGGGCAGAACGCCCACGATGCCGCGCTCCGGCTGGCCGGGCAGCAGCTCGCCGCGCGCGCTCGAGATGCGCTCGCGGATGATCTCGCGCTCGCGGTAAATGCAGCAGCGGTACGTCGGCAGCGGGCCGGGGATGATGTCGTACGGGATTTCGTTGATGTGCTCCTCGAGCGTCCCCTCGAAGGAATATTTCGCAACGCTTTTGAGCACCTGATATTTCATTTGCTTTGCGTCGTTATCGTATTGCATGAGCTCACGCCTTTCCGTCCCCCAAAGGACTCATGATATGGTTCAGCCGGCAGCGTCAGTAATATTTCTTCTCGACGGGCTTGCCGAGCGCCTCCACCAGAGACGCGAGCTGGTCGAGCAGCTGCATCTTGATGCTCAGATCCGCGGGCAGGCCGGGGTTCTGATGGGCGGGGTTGATGGCGCGCCCCGCGAAAATCCTGAGACTCGTGCAGTTTTCGAGCAGCAGCTTCGCGATCTTCGACGCGCCGTTGTCCTCGTCGAGACGGCGGAAATAGTACGAGTCCGTCTGCTTGTTCAAATAGTCGCGCAGGATTTCCACCGTTCTCGACAGGGTGAGCACGCCCTCGGTGACGAGGTCGATGCCCTGAATCCTGCCCGTCGGCGGGAGCGTCGGGTCGGAATAGTTGAGCGTCGTCTCAATCTTGCGGTTCAGAACGCGGGCGACGATGTTCGCGCTCGTGCCGCCGCAGATGAGCTTCTTGCCCGGCGACGTCATGAAATCGTGCACCATGCGGCTGTCGTCCGCCTTGTCGACCGGCGGGCCGGCGAGCATATTGACCTGGCAGCGCGGCGTCGCCTTGAGCACAAGGCACGTCGAGTCGTCGCCCGGCTTGCCCATGTAGAGGTCGTTGACGGCCTCGATGAGCGAGACGGCGAGGCGCGGCGCGGAGCTCTCCTTCTGCGTCGTCTTCGCGAGCCACGCGGAGACGTTGTCCCAGTTCCAGCCGAAGTTGAGCGCCTGCCCGATGCCGGCGTAGATGACGCCGTCGCTCACAAGGGCGAGCACGTCCCCCGACATCATCGTGAAATGGATTTCCTTGACGTTCTTGTCGCCGCACTCCTTGAGCTCGGTGCTGTCGCTCAGGTCGACCACCTCGCCGCCGCGGATGAAGATGCATTCCGGGTTGTCGAACTCGACGAGGTCGACGCGCCCGTCGTCAAAGACCTGCGCGACGCTGAACGTCGAATACGCGAGCTTTCTGACGCTGCACACCGGCAGCGTCGCCGCGATGGTCTCCACCGCCTCCGCGACGCTCGAGCCGCCCTGCAGCATCGTCGCGATGATGGTGCTCGTGAGCGTGGAGAGGATATTCGCCTTGACGCCGCTGCCCAGGCCGTCCGCCAGGACAGCGATGGTCGAATTTTCGGTGCGCAGAATCTGAACCTTATCGCCGCAGAGCTCCTCGTTGTTTTTGTTGATGCTCCTGTACGCGGCGTCAATATGGATTTTCATGCTTCGCTTCCCTCCTGCTGATGAAGTCGTATCGTTCGATTCCGCGCGCTTTACGCTTCATCCGAGTCGAAGACGATCATGTTCTTGAGCTTCGTGAGGGAGACCTTCGTCTCCGCCGTCGTCTCGCCGAGGAGGCTGGCAATCTGCTGCGCGGCGATCATCTGCTTGTCGATGACCTTCTGCGCCATCTCCAGCGTCTCGGCGCGCAGGCGGTACTGGTTCTCGAGGTTCTTCTCCTCCTGCGTCACGTCGCGGAAGATGCCGATGACGATGTTGTTCTTCTCGACGTAGACGAGCGTCTCCTCGAGCGTCGCGCCGTACTCCTTGAGGACGAGCTTCTTGTCGGAGATCGACTGGTGGCTCGTGAAGACGAACTCAAAGTCGCTCGGGTCAAGCAGCTCGTAAATGCACTTCTGCAGCGCCTCGGCGCGGGTGATGCGGAACAGCTTCTCCGCAGCGCGGTTGAACTCGACGACGTTGAGCTCCTCGTCGACCATGATGGTGATGTTCGGCGTCTCGGCGAGCAGGCAGTTCGCGAACGACTCGGCGCGCTCCTTCATGTACGGCACGCACATCTCGAGCTCGGCCTTGCCCTGGAAGACGGCGATCGCTTTGTCGCGGCAGGTCGGATAGCCGCAGGAGCCGCAGTTGAGCTCGTCCTCGGGGCCCATTTTGCCGATCTTCGCGAGGATCGCGCGGATGGTGTCCTCGTCGGGGATCTCCTCCTTCGGCGAGTGGTCAAAGAACTTCTTCTCCATCGGAATCCTGTCGCGCAGGACGGGGTACTCGTCGCAGTCCTCGAGCGCGTAGTCGCGCACGCGGACGCTGCTCGAGAAGCGCTCGTGGTTCTTCGAGCCGCAGGCAGGGCCGTTGACGCAGCCGTCGCGGCAGGCGTTGACCTCAATCACGCAATGCTCGAGCTCGCCGCGTTCAAGGGCGGCGCAGAGATCCTTGCTCTCCGTCGTGCCCGAGACGCTCAAAAACTTCCAGTCGCCCGTGTCGCCGAGCTGGCGGAGCGACGCGAGGATGCCCTCGTTGACGGGGTACATCCGCAGAATCTTCGAGCTGCCGTTGAGGAAGGACGCGGGCTGGGCCGCTTCAATCGAGACGCCGCTGTCGGCGAACATGGCGATGAGATCCTCAAACGTCAGGACGGCGTCGACGTCGTTGCTGTGGCGGACGTCGTCAGCTTCGTCGATCTTCGCGATGCACGGCCCGCAGAAGACGACGCGCGCGCCCGGAAAGCGCTGCTTGAGCAGCCGCGCGTGGGCAATCATCGGGGAAACGACCGGGGCGAGCTGATCGACCAGCGAGGGATGGTACAGCTCCACCAGCCGGTTGAAGGACGGGCAGCAGGTGGTGACGATGTTCTTCATCACATTCTCCTGCATCAGACGGTGATACTCCGCCGTCACATACGCGGCGCCCTCGCTCGTCTCGCTCGCGCCGAAGAAGCCGAGCGCCTTGACCGCGCCGGCGAATTTCGCGGGATCCGTCACATGGAAGCAGCCGTAATACGACGGCGCGACGGAGAGAATGACCTTCTCCCCGGAGCGCAGAAGCTTCTCCACCGAGTCGCGGTGGCTGATGAGCGTCTTCGCGTTCTGCGGGCAGCGCTCAAGGCAGGTGCCGCAGAGGATGCAGTTTTTCTCAATGATCTCGGCCTGACCGTCCGCCACGCGGATGGACTTGACCGGACAGACCTTGACGCAGCGGTAGCAGTTTTTGCAGTTCGCCTTTTTCAAACCGATAATACTCATTTCAAATCCCCTTCTCCATCCATTTTTCCGTCAGGCGGTGCCCTTGCCGAGGCGTTTCAGGATTTCCGTTTTGAAGAACTCCTCCGTGCCGAGCGGCGTCACGCTGAAGCGCTCGCCGTCGATGCAGACGCAGACGCCGTTGTTCATGCATTCCCCCATGCAGAACGAGCCCTTGAGTTCGATCTGGTTCTCCAGCCGGTTCAGGGCAATCAGCCGCTGCAAAATGGCAATGACCTCGCGCGATCCCTTGAGATGGCAGGAGCTTCCGATGCAGATGGTGACCTCCATGCGATTTCCTTCCTCCTTTTGCGGTTTTTTCTCATATGAGACATTTCAGAAAGGTTTTTGTTAAAGTTTTAACGGTAACATTATAGCAGATTTTACTGGTAATTTCAAGGATTGCGTGAGAGAAATCGTAAAAAGGGTCAGAAAAAGGCGGGGCGGCGCGGAAGTAGCGCTGCCCCGCGGGGGGTGGTGGGGTTGGTGCTGGTCGTTCGGGGTGAGGGGCGGAGCTGGGGCGGGGCTCTGGTCCCGCCTTGCGCTTGCTGCTTATCTGCGCTCCATCTTCTCTACCGCCGTGATAATCTCATCAATCTTCCTGCTTCTCTCCTCCTCTCCCCCGTTTTCAAACGCTTCCGCGACGCAGCCTTCCATGTGCGCGCGGAGGACTTCCCTCTCGGCGCGGCGAAGCACCGCCTCCGCGGCCAGCATCTGGTTCAGGACGTCGATGCAGTACCGGTCCTCCTCGATCATTTTGAGGACGCCGTCAATCTGCCCCCTCGCCGTCCGCAGCAGGCGCGTCACCGCCTGTTTATCGGCGCGCATTGGCTTTTCCTCACCGGACGCCCTTGACGTCGTAGCCCGCTTCCGTAACGGCGGCGGCGAGCGTCTCGTCCGGCACGTCCTTCGTGAGCGTGACCTCGGCGCACTTCTTTTCCAGATCCGCCTTCGCCTCCACGCCGTCGATGGCGTTCAGCGCTTTCTCGACGTGCGCGACGCAGCGCGGGCACATCATGCCTTCAATGTCGATGATCTTTTTCATGGTATTCTCTCCTTTGTCTGTTTCCTTATTTTCCGGCTCCTCCGCCCCGTGCGGGACGCGGAGCTCTGTGTCAACCTCCGGCAGCTCGCCGCGCAGCTCCTTTCGCTTGAAGAAGCGCAGGCGCAGCGCGTTCGACACGACGCACACGGAGCTCAGGCTCATCGCGGCGGCGCCGATCATCGGGTTGAGCCGCAGCCCCCAGAGCGTGAAGAACACGCCCGCCGCCACGGGAATCCCGACGCTGTTGTAGAAGAACGCCCAGAACAGGTTCTCCCTGATGTTCCGCATCACGGCGCGGCCGAGCTGCACGGCGGAGACGGCGTCGAGCAGGTCGCTGCGCATGAGGACGACGTCCGCGGACTCGATGGCGACGTCCGTCCCCGCGCCGATGGCGACGCCGACGTCCGCCCTCGCGAGCGCCGGGGCGTCGTTGACGCCGTCGCCGATCATCGCGACCTTCCTTCCCTTCTCCTGCAGGCGGCGCACCTCCTGCTCCTTGTCCTGCGGGAAGACCTCTGCAACAACGTGCGGAATCGCAAGCTCCCGCCCGATGGCGGCGGCGGTGCGGCGGTTGTCGCCGGTGAGCATCACGACGTCAAGCCCGAGCGCCCGCAGGCTCGCGACGGCCTCTTTGCTCGTCGGCTTCACAACATCCGCCACGGCGAGGACGCCAAGCAGCCGCTTGCCCGCGGCGAAGAAAAGCGGCGTCGCGCCCTGTCCGGCGAGCTCGTCGGCCTGCGCCGCCATGCGTTCCGGGACGGGAACGCCGTGCTCCTCGAGGAGCTTTCGGTTTCCGCCGAGGACGCGCACGCCGCCGATCGACGCGGCGACGCCTCTGCCCTCCACGGTGGCGAAGTCCTCCGCGGGAGAGAGCGGCAGTCCCTGCGCCCGCTCGCGCACGGCGACGGACAGCGGATGGTCAGACCGCGCCTCGAGCGACGCGGCGAGCCGCAGCAGCTCGTCCTCCGTGACGTCCGCGGCGGGCAGCACGGCGGTCACCTTCGGCTTTCCCTCCGTCACCGTGCCCGTCTTGTCGAGGACGACGGTATCGACGGCGTGGATGGCCTCAAGGCTTTCCGCCGTCTTGAACAGAATCCCGTTCTCCGCGCCCTTTCCCGTGCCGACCATGATGGCCGTCGGGGTCGCGAGGCCGAGCGCGCACGGGCAGGAAATCACGAGGACGGAGATGCCGATCGAGAGGGCGAACTCGACCGTCTGCCCCAAGAGGAGCCAGACGGCCGCCGCGAGGACGGCAATCCCTATCACCGTCGGGACGAACACGGCGCTGACCCGGTCCGCGAGGCGGGCAATCGGGGCCTTCGTCGCGTTTGCCTCCTCCACGAGGCGAATGATCTGCGCGAGCGCCGTGTCCGCGCCGACGCGCGACGCCTCCATGCGCAGCCAGCCAGACCGGCTGACGGTGCCGCCCGTGAGGACGTCTCCCTCCCGCTTTTCGACGGGCATACTCTCTCCCGTGAAGGCGGACTCGTCGACCGCCGCGGAGCCCTCGAGCACCCTGCCGTCGACGGGGACGGAGGCTCCGGCCTTGACAATCAGCTCGTCCCCCGGCTGCACCTGCTCGAGCGGAATCTCGACCTCCTCGCCGTCCCGCAGGAGAAGGGCCGTCTTCGGGGCGAGATCCATGAGCCGCGCGACGGCGTCGGACGTCTTCCCCTTCGAGCGCGCCTCGAGGTACTTCCCGACGGTAATCAGCGTCAGGATGGTTCCGGCGGACTCGAAGTACAAATCCATCGAATACCGGCTGACGAGCTCATGGTCGCCGTGACCGAGCCCCCAGCCGATGCAGTAGATGGCGACGACGCCGTACACCATCGCGGCCCCGGAGCCGACGGCGATGAGCGTGTCCATCGTCGGCGCGCCCTTGAGGAGCGTCTTCACGCCCGTCTGATAATACTTCCGGTTCAGATAGAGAATCGGCAGAACGAGCAGGAACTGCGTGAACGCGAACGCGAGCGCATTCTCCTCGCCGTGGAGGAAGGAGGGCATCGGCAGCCCCATCATATGCCCCATCGAGACGAACATGAGGGGAATCAGAAAGACTATCGACAGAATGAGCCGTCGGCGCGTCTGCTTCGCCTCGCGCTCCCCGTCGTTCGGGAGAGCCGCGGCGGAGGCCGGGGCTGGGGCCGCGCCATGGACGCGCGCGCCGTATCCGGCATCCTCCACGGCACGGATGATTGTGTCCGGGGAAAGCCGCGATTCGTCGAAGGAGACGGTCATGCTGTTCTGGAGGAGGTTGACGGCGACGCTGTCGACGCCGCACGAGCGCACGGCTTTTTCGACATGAGCGCTGCACGCGCTGCAGGTCATGCCGGTGACGTCAAATCGTTGTTTCAAGGGCATTCTCCTTTCGAGGCAGGGGGCTGCCGGTAAAAAATTGAAAGTTATTTTTTCAAGCAAAGCTTGCTTTGCTTGAAAAAATAACACAGTTTCAGCCCGCCTTTTCAAAGGGCGCGGCGTGCCAGTGGCACGCGAATTAGCGCCGACCGAGCCGGCAGGCGAGACCCGGCGGGGGGCGGGGGCGCGGTGTGCCAGTGGCACACGAATTAGCGCCGACCGAGCCGGCAGGCGAGACCAGAGCCCCCGAGCAGTCAGCCAACGGTGATCAATAAAAAATGCGAAGCCCCAATCCGAGCAGCTGAATTGTAATTTGCCGG
>CASFAA010000193.1 GCA_949292505.1 uncultured Oscillospiraceae bacterium | reverse complement strand
GCCAAGCACGCCGCGCAGTCCGGCGGTACCAAAGGCCAGATCCTGATAAAAGCGGTCGTTGATCTCCTCCTCGTTTCCGCGCACGGACTCGAGCTCCTCCGTCAGCGATTTGTCCTCCAGGGTCTGGGATAACCATCTCTCGTATTCCGTCATCGTCTGTCACAACCCTTTCCGTTCTTTCATTTCCCGCGCCCGCGGCGCGGGATGCCTACCTATAGCTTATCACCCCCGCGCCGAAGTGTCAATATCGGAAAGGCGGGGGCTGCCGTCACGGCTCCCCGGGAAGCTTCGTTTTGGGGATCCGCTGCGCCCGCGTCTCGCGGAAGGCCTCCGACGCGGGATCCTGCCAGGAGTGGTCGCCGTACAGAACGCCGTCGACCGAGTCGAGCAGCTCGTGGATCATGCTGTGGTACATCCTCTCCGCCGGGACGCTGCAGCAGAGCGGCAGCACCCCGAATTCCAGATAAAACAGCGTCTTCCTCGCGACCTGGTTCGGCGAGCAGACGCAGTAGAGCGCCGCATAGTCGCCGCCGAGAAAGAGCCGGGAGGCGACGAAGCACTCGTCGGCGGAGTTGTAGACGCCGTCGTCCCCCTTGAAGGCGCGGTTACTCTCGTCCCCGAACAGGCAGCCCTCCGGAAGGCCCTTTTTGAGCAGATACCGCCGCCCCGCCTCGCTGAGGGTGCAGATATCCTCGCGGACGCCGTCGCGGTGGCGGCTGCCGGGAATGTAGATGTCCGCCTCCCAGCCGCGCCGGAGCAGCTTTTCGCGGAGCTCCGCCGCCGCGTCCAGACGGGCGGCAAACTCGATGCCGGGCGTCCCGTCCCCCCTCAGCGGGTGCTGCGCCGCGACCTCAATCAGCGCCGTCTCCGAGAGCCCTCTTCGCTTCTCCATCGTCTCCGAGGCCTCGCGGTACCGCTCCTCCCAGTAAAGCCGCGCGGTCGTCTTTTCAAGGAAGAACGGGCGGACGGCGCCGTCTCCCCGCACGGGGAACCAGTGGCCGCGCTTTTCGGCGAGACGCGCCGCCGCGTCGCAGTGAACGCAAAGGAGCTCCGCCGTCTCGCCGGAGACGCCCGTCCCGTGCAGCTCGAGCAGGAGGCTGCGGTTCGCCGTCCGCAGGGGCGGCATGGTCAGCGAGATCCAGCCCCAGCTGCGGCCGTCCCCGTATTCCGCGAGAAAAACCGTCTGCCGCAGGAGCGTGTAGGCGCAGTAGCAGGCCGCCTGCCCGACCGGCCTGCCGTCCGCGCGCGCCGAGGCGGCCTTCACCGCCTCCTGCAGGAAGCCGACGACCGCCTCGTATTCGCTGTTCAGGCGCTTCAGGTTGGCCTCCTGCGACAACGGATCGCCGTCCTCCTCGATCGCCGCCACGTCGGCGCAGAAGTCGGAGTACGGGTTCGGGAGGATGACGCGGATGTCCGCGCCGCGCACGAGCGCATCCGTCACCGCGTCGGCGGAAATAACCTTGAGCAGCCCCGCCCCCGTGGTCGTGAAGAGCGTGATGCGCTTCGCTCCGCGCAGATGCGCCTTGATCGTCTCGGGCGGAAGCGGGACGTCCCGCACGGCGTCGATTCCGTGCGACGCGCAGTATCCGGGCAGGCGATCGTACGCCTCGCGCGTCATGCCGATGAAGGGGCGGCGGGAGGGCGGGCTTCCGGCAAGCGCGGCGAGGAAGGAGGCCGTCCGATCGAGGAGAGCGGCGGACTTCGCGCGTTTCATCCACGGGAAGGATTCGAGCATCACCGCCGCCGCGTCGGGAGATTCGGCGTCGATGTAGCGCAGATCCGAGGCCGCGAGGATGCTGCGCAGCGCGTCAAACTGCGCGGCGCTCGAGCAGATCGGCACAATCCGGCACGACCGCAGGCAGACGGCCGCGCTCAGCTCGTAGACGCAGTACAGGCTCCGCGCGTAATTCTCCGTGAGAACCGGCACGAAGACGCCGCACTGCTCAATCTCCCCGCTGATCCGCTGCAGCAGGCTGTCTCCCGCCGGAATCCCTGTCTCGGGATCCGACGAGTAAAACAGCTCGACCTCCTCCCCGCATTCTCTCCAAATCTCCGCCAGCGCAGCAATGACGCCCCCGTCCTCGCTGCAGTGACTGATGAATACCTTTGTCATGGACAGTCCTCCTTTGGTGGGGGTGGAGTGTGGCAAGGGGCGTTAGACAGTGCGCCCCTTCGCTTCCCCCTTGGCTTTCCCGCGAGGGGGAAGAAGAAAAATTTAGCTGACGGCGTTCTTTCAACCTCCCTCGACTCGAGGGAGGTGGCGCCGCAGGCGACGGAGGGAGCCGCTGCGCGCTGCCGCGAAAGCATAACTTCTTTACGACGCACCATCCACAGCCTTCGGAAGCCACTCAACTTCCCTCCCGCTCCGTGCCTCTGCCAATAGGAATGACGGGACGCAACCGCCATTCCTATCGGCAGGCAGGAGGGGGCTTTGAGGCTTACCTTCTGCTCCTGCCAACATGGTTGCGGTCAAGTAGACTTACCCCGCACTCAAGAGACGTATCTGTCCGGCCGCATACAATTCTCCGGTGATACCGGAGAATTGCGCGTGAAACATCAATTTGCGGTGCACTGCACCGGAAATTGACGTTTCAGCGGCTGAGTGGAGGTCAGAAGCCCGGAGAAATATTACTGCGAGGCCGATTGAAAACCAGTGCTGGCGGGATCTCCGAGGGAGAGATCAAAAGAACTGAGTGCATTTGAATTTTGCTCGCGGTAAGAGGGCAGCA
>CASFAA010000192.1 GCA_949292505.1 uncultured Oscillospiraceae bacterium | reverse complement strand
CCGGCAAATTACAATTCAGCTGCTCGGATTGGGGCTTCGCATTTTTTATTGATCACCGTTGGCTGACTGCTCGGGGGCTCTGGTCTCGCCTGCCGGCTCGGTCGGCGCTAATTCGTGTGCCACTGGCACACCGCGCCCCCGGCCCCGCCGCCTTTGAAAAGGCGGGCTGAAACTTTGCTATTGGCGCCAGAAAGCAAGCTTTCTGGCGCCAATAGCTTCACTTTTTTATTCATCAGCCCACTGCGTTCCCGGAAATCCCCTCCCGGATATTGACATTTCTCCCTCCCGTCATATAATAGAATCATAAAGCCAATTTTGTGTAAATTGATGAAAATGAGATGAGAAAACCATGAAGCAGATCGCGAAGCGTACCAGGTATCTCGGTTTACTGGAAGGAATGTTCCTGTTCCGCGGCGTTCCCCGGGAGAAAACGGAGGACGTCTTCCGTTCCGCGCAGTGCGAGTGCTGCGAGTTCGACCCGGAGGAGTTTATCTATACGAGGACGGAGTTCCGCCGCTGCGTCGGCCTCGTCCTCACCGGCGAGGTTAAGGCGTATAAGCTGACGAGGGACGGCAGCCCCATTCTCCTCAACACCTTCACCCAGGGCGGCGTCTTCGGCGTGGCCGGGCTGTTTCAGGAGTCCGGCGAGTATGTTTCAGATATCCGGGCCGCGCGGCGGAGCCGGATTCTCTTCCTGCCGGAGGAGCTGCTGCGCGTCCTGTTCCGCGAGGAGCCCGTCACCGCGGAGAATTATATCTCGTACCTCACGACGCGGATTTGCTATCTCAACCGCCGGATTGATATCTTCACGGGCGGGAGCGCCGAGCAGCGCCTCGCGAGCTACCTGCTCTCGCTGTGCCGCGAGAAAACGCCCTGCGCCGTCCGCGTCCCGTGTACTTATATTGAGCTCGCCGAGATGCTGAACATCGGGCGCGCGTCTCTCTACCGCGCGCTTGATTCCCTCGAAAAAAGCGGCGTTTTGGTGCGCAAAGGGAGAGAACTCACGATTCTGAGCGCCGATCTTTTGTGCGGAATTGTCTGAAGTGCGCTGAATGGAAAAAAGACAGTTCCTTTTTTGTCTTTGTTGTGATATACTACGAAAGGTAGTCTCCTGCTGCCGGGCGGGCTCTCGCACAGAGCGCCGCGCTTCCCATCCCCGGAGCGCTTTTCGCCGTGCAGGAAATCAGGCAGAATTCTGTTCAAAGCTGGGAGTAATTGCATGAAAATAAAACGCTTTCATCTGTCTCAGGCAATCCCGCAGATGCTGATCGACACCGTCTGCGTGTATTTCAGCTATTTCATCGCGATGGAGCTGCGGTTTGAAGGACGAATCCCGTGGCATGAGTACGAGTATTTCGCTTTCCTGATTCCCTTCATGATTGTCATTTCCCTCGCGGTGTTTCTGTTCGTCCGGTTTTATAATACGATGTGGCAGTTCGCCAGTATGGACGAGCTGCTGCAGATCTTCTACGGCACGACGGTCGCCGGCATCCTTGTGACGATTCTTGGCTTCGCGCTCGCGGGGCATTACTCCGTCAACGGGCTGCCAATCTACCGCCTGCCGATCCCCGTCTATGTGATGGGCTGGGCGCTGATGTTCCTCTTTGTCGGGGCGACGCGCTTCTCCATCCGGCTGTGGCACCGGCGCAGGCGCAAAAGCGAGCTGCACCGCGGCGACGGGGAGGACTTCCAGCGCGTGATGGTTATCGGAGCGGGGGAAATGGGCTCCATGATCATCAAGGACATGAAGTCCGCGCCGGAGAGCCAGGGCATCCCGGTCATCGCGATTGACGACGACAAGTCGAAGCGCGGTACGCGGATCCACGGCGTCAAGGTCGTCGGGGGACGCGAGAGCATCCCGCGCATGGCCGCGCGCTACGACATCGACCAGATTCTTCTCGCCATCTCGAAGGCCGACAAGAAGGACAAGCAGGACATCCTGAACATCTGCGCGAAGACGGGCTGCAAGCTCAAGACGCTTCCCGCCCTCTACGAGCTCCTGCAGAGCGACGACAAGGCGGGCGGACGCACCCCGATCCGCGACATCGACATTCTCGACCTGCTAGGCCGCGACGAGGTGCAGCTGAACGTCGAGGAGATCAGCGGCTATCTCAAGGGAAAGACCGTGCTCGTCACCGGCGGAGGCGGCTCCATCGGCTCCGAGCTGTGCCGCCAGATTGCGTACTTCCACCCGAAGAAAATTATTGTCTTCGACATCTACGAGAACAACGCGTATGACCTGCAGAACGAGCTGCTCATGCGCTTCAAGCATTTGAACCTCGAGGTGCTCATCGGCTCCGTGCGCGACAAGGCGCGTGTCGAGCACATCTTCGAGGTCTGCCGCCCCGACGTCGTGTTCCACGCCGCCGCGCACAAACACGTCCCGCTGATGGAGCTGAGCCCCGGCGAGGCCGTGAAGAACAACGTCTTCGGCACGCTCAATGTCGCGCAGGCGTGCGACAAGTATCACGTCAAGCGCATGGTGCTCATCTCGACGGACAAGGCCGTCAACCCGACGAACATCATGGGCGCGACGAAGCGCATCTGCGAGCTGATTATCCAGTACTCGAGCCGCCACTGCAGGAATACGGAGTACGTCGCCGTGCGCTTCGGCAACGTCCTCGGCAGCAACGGCAGCGTCATCCCGATTTTCAAACGTCAGATTGCCGCGGGAGGCCCCGTCACGGTGACGCACCCGGAAATCACGCGGTATTTCATGACCATCCCGGAGGCGGCGCGCCTCGTCATCCAGGCGGGCGGCATGGCGAAGGGCGGAGAGATCTTCGTCCTCGACATGGGGCAGCCCGTCAAGATTGTCGACCTCGCGCGGAACATGATTCGCCTCTCCGGCTTTGAGCCGAACGTGGACATCAAAATCACCTACACCGGCCTGCGCCCCGGCGAAAAGCTGTATGAGGAGCTTCTCCTCGACAGCGAGGGCGGCTGCGAGAAGACGTCCCACGAGCTGATTTACATCGGCACGCCGATTCCCTTCGACGAGGACAGCTTCCTCGAGGACCTCGAGAAGCTCCGCGGCGTTGCGGGCTTCGACAACGTCAAGATGATCGAGATTGTGCACCGGCTCGTGCCGACGTACTCCGGCCACGCGGAGGAGAACGACGCGCTCGCGCAGAACGCCAACTGACTGTATTCCCGGCCCGGTTCGGCCCCTTTGCCGACACCGGAGCCGGGTTTTTCATGCTCCGGCGGCGAGAAGCTCCGAAACCGTGACGAAACGGTATCCGGCGGCGAGCAGGGCGTCGAGGCAGAGCGCGAGCGCGTCCGGCGTGCTGAGCCCGCCCTGCTGGAAGCGGAGGATGGAGCCGGGGCCGCAGGCGCTGAGCACCGTGCGGCAGATGGTTTGCGGCGAGCCCTCGCGCCAGTCGAGGGCGTCGACGTCCCAGAGCACCGTCTCCATCCCGAGGGAGGCGGCCGAGGCGAGGAGCGATTCGCTCCACAGGCCGTAGGGCGGGCGGAAGACGGCGGGGGACGCGCCCGTGAGCTCCCGGAGGAGCTCGCCGCACCGCGCGAGGTCGGCGAGCTGGCCGTCCGCGGAGAGGGAGGAGAGAGCGCGGCGGTGGGCGTAGGAGTGGCTTCCGATCTCATGCCCGGCGGCAGCGATCGCCTGCGTCTCCTCGCGGTGGGACGACGCCCATCTTCCCTCGAGGAAGAACGTCGCGCGCACCTCACGCTCCGCGAGGACGGCGAGAATCCGGCCGGTGTCGCGGCCCTCGCCGAGCGTCTCGAAGGTGAGGGCGAGGAGCTTTTCGCCCTTTGTGTCGGCGCGGGCGACGGGCCCGGAAAGAGCGCTCCACACAGGACGGCTCTCCGGGAGGCGGCGCGGCAGGACGGCGAGCGCAAGCAGAACGGGGAGCAGGAGCGCCGCGGCGAAGCGGTACGCGGGGCGGAGGGAGACGAGACGGCTTTTCATGGACAGGACTTCCTTTCCGCAGCACAATAGAGAAAGAAAGGGGAGACGGGAAAATGGCGCTGATCACACATATTCAGCGGACGGCGAGAAAAATACGCGTTCTGAAAAAAACGGCGTTGGAGGTCAGCTGGGACGAAAGGCTGTTCTCCATCTGGACGAAGGCGGCGGGCGCGGAGACGGGGCTTTCCGACCTCCCGGCAGACATTCAGCTCGACAGGGAGCAGGCCGCCGTCCTGCACGCGATGCTCGGCGATTTTCTCGGGAACAAAAGCGGCACATAATTCCTTTTTCTTCCGGCATACTAAAATCAGAATCGCCGGAGGAAAGGGAGGAAATCGGTGCTTGGAAACGATTTTGCTGCTGGGAAACGCAAATGACCACGCGCTCAGGAATACGCTGCTCCCCGCGCTGGAGCGGTACGGCGGGGCGCTGTACGCGGGGGAACGGCAGATCTTTCGGATGACGTCGGAGCAGCCGGCGTATTTCGTTTACGACTGCGAGCGATTGCCGGAGCTGCAGATTGACCGCGGGGTGCTGCTGTTCAAGGGAAGCTGTATGGCAAAGGAGCGGCTGCGCGTCCCGGAAGGGGTGCGGTGCGTGGCGGACTCGGGAAACCGGAGCGCCATGCGGCTGCTGCAGGAGGCGGGAGCGCCCGCCATCACCTGCGGGACGAGCGCCCGGGACACGCTCAGCGCGGCGAGCCTCGAATACGGGAGGGCGGTGCTGAGCCTGCAGAGGAGCATCGTGACGCTCGGAGGAAAGCTGCTCGAGCCGCACGACTTTGGGGTCGGCGTGGCGGGAGGAAGCCTGTCGCGGGAGATATTGCCCGTCTCGCTTGTCCTGCTTTTGAGCGGGATAGATTCCGGGGAAGGGTACGTCGTGTGAAAAACGGGGCTGAGACAAAAATTGCCAGACATAAAACGCGGGCGGCGGCGTACAATAAGCTTGCAAACGCAAATCAAGCTTTTTCACAGAAACGGAAAAGCAAACATTTTCAAAAAGTAAGGAGTGTATTGATATGTCCAGCAATAAGAACGTTGTCCCCGAGGCTCGCGCCGCACTCGATAAGTTCAAGATGGAAGCCGCTTCCGAGGTTGGCGTGAACCTCAAGCAGGGCTACAACGGCGACCTGACCTCGAAGGAGGCCGGCAGCGTCGGCGGCCAGATGGTCAAGAATATGATCAAGAGCTACGAGCAGAGCATGAAATAAGCTTTTTCGCAGAACGCAAAGCTGCTTTGCGTGAATGAAAAAGCAAGCTTTATCACAGAAACGCAAAGCTTGCTTTGCGTGAATGATAAAGCACACCCTCCCTTCAAGACAGGAAAGGACGCCGGCCAATCGGGCCGGCGTCTTTTCGATCGGAGCAGGGAGCTTAGGATTTAAGACGTGAAAGTTTCGCCCGCCTTTTCAAAGGCGGTGGGGGAGCGGGGGCAAAGCCCCCGAGCAGTGGCTAACGGTGATCAATAACGCGAAGCCCCGAAAAAGCAAGGGGAAACAGCGAAGCGTCTTTCCCCGAACGGCAGCGCACCAAAGAACTTTCCAGCACCCAGCCAGTCCCCCCTCCCGCACCCGGCCAGGAAAAACAGCGAAGCGTCTTCCCCCGGACGATTTCCACAATGCCTTCTGAAAGCATCGCAGCCTCCCGACTGCATCCTTTCGCGTCCCCATGAATCTCACCAATGCGTATTGGAAAACGGCTGCGTTCAAAAAGAGACAAAGGCTGGCTGCAGAAAAATTCCATACTTCGCCGCCGTCCGGAAAAAGACGCTTCGCCAGCTGTTCGAGGCGAAGCTTTCACTCATTGCTCCCCTCTTCCTTTTCAGCTCTCGTAATCCTCCAGCACGCTGTTCAGCCGCTCTCTGCCGCTCACCGTAATCCCCGCGGCGAGCATTTTCCTGTCCGCCTCCGGCAGCAGCTCCACCGCCACGTCCACCGTATACAGCGGTTCGTCCTGATCCTCAGCGAAAACGCCAATCATTCCCTCGTATTCCCGCACAATATAGATAGTTTGACTGCTCGAAAGAACGGGAGAATTTGAATTTCCAATGTATTCTTGACTTGAGTTTTCGTTTGCAGTAGAATAAAACAGTATATTTGAACTGAAGGCTTCCGGCGGCTCGTTTTCCGGCTTTTGTATGCCCGGAACGAGCAGCGCCGACACGAACACGACGGCCGCGCAGCAGCCTATGATTGCGATTTTTTTCAAAGCATATCACCTCACTCAAGGCTAGTCTTTGAAAAAAATGGCAGGTTATGCGGCCGCCCCTCCGGTTTTTTCCGGCGGATCGCCATTGACGGAGAAAGGAGACGGCACCGTGAGAAAAACGGACATCAACCGCTATGTGCAAAAGGAAAAGAACACCGCCGGCGCTGCGGCGCTCGGAGCGCTCTGTTCCGTCGGCAGTATTGCGAAAAAGCTTCTTTTGACCATCTTTACCATCTGCATGATCACCGGCATCATCGTATCGATCTCGGTCATCTCCTTCATCTGGAGCATGAAGGACGAGTCTGTCGACTACGACCTGCACAAGCTCAAGCTCAATTATACCTCGTTCATCTATGTGAACGGGGAGGGCGACGACCCCAACAACCCCGTCGAGTATCAGGCCCTCTACAGCGGCGAGAACCGCGTCTGGGTCGACTTCGGCGATATCCCGCAGTACATGAAGGACGCCATCATCTGCATCGAGGACAAGCGCTACAATGAGCATCAGGGCGTCGACTGGATCCGCACGGGCGGCGCTATCCTCAACCTCTTTACCGGGAGCGGCGACAGTATGTACGGCGGCTCCACCATCACGCAGCAGCTGATTAAGAATCTGACCGGCGACAGCGAGGTCAGCCTCACGCGCAAGGTCAAGGAAATCTTCCGCGCGCTGAATCTCGAGAAGAAGTATACCAAGGACGAGATTCTCTGCGCGTACCTGAACGTCGTTCCCTTCGGCAGCGGCTGCAACGGCGTACAGGCCGCCGCGAACCTCTATTTCGGCAAGGATATCCAGGACTGCGACCTCGCCGAGTGCGCCGCCATCGCCGGCATCACGCAGAATCCCTATAAGTATACCCCGCTGCTCCATCCCGAGGCGAACAAGGAGCGTCAGCAGACTGTCCTGACGGAAATGTACAAGCAGGGCAAGGTGACGAAGGCCGAGTACGAGGAAGCGATGGAGAAGTCCGAGCATATGACGTTCGTCGGCCGCACCGATGAGGAGGACGACGACGATACGGTCATCCCGATCTGGAACTGGTACACCGAGACGCTGTTTGAGGACGTCAAGAACGACCTCATGGAGCTTTACAGCATCTCCTCGGAGCAGGCAGTCGACATGATTTACCACGACGGCTTGAAGATCTATTCCGCGCAGGACACCGAGTATCAGGAAATCGCCGAGAGCATCCTCTCCGACCCGACCGTTTTCGACCCGCTCAACACCGGCGCGGAGGCCGGCTATTTCGCGATGGATTACTCGGGCCGCGTGCTCGCCGTCGTCGGCAATATCGGGGAGAAGCAGGGCAACCGTCTGAACAACAACGCCACCATGGCGGTGCGCCAGCCCGGCTCCTCGCTCAAGCCGCTTGTCGACTACGCGCCCGCGTTCGAGAATAAGCTCATCAACTATTCCTCGATGCTTCTTGACGAGCCGATCGAGGGCTACTTCGACGACGGCCGCGCCGGCCCGAACAACTACTCGCCCGGCTTCGAGGGAGAGGTCACGACGCGGTACGCGCTCATCAAGTCGCTCAACCCGCCCGCCGTCCGGCTGCTGCAGCAGATTACGCCGCAGGCCGCAGCCTCCTTCCTCACCGACAGACTCGGCTTTTCTCCCATCGCGCAGTCCGACCAGGTGCTCTCCATGGGCATCGGCGGCAGTATGGGCGTCACCGTCCGCGAGATGGCCGCAGGCTTCCAGATCTTCGGCAACGGCGGTAAGTATTATGAGCCCTATACCTATTACTATGTAGAGGACAGCGACGGCAACGTCATCCTCGACAATCGCAGCAACATCGGCCGCGAGGCCATTTCCTCCGAGAACGCGACGATTATGCGCAAGCTTCTCGAGGAGGTCATCGGCCCCTACCCGGCGACCGGTCTGGCCGCCGACGTCGAGGGTTGGCAGATCTACGGCAAGACGGGCACGACGAACTCGCTGATGGATCTCTGGTTCGTCGGCGGCTCGCCGTACGCCGTCGCCGCCATCTGGACGGGCTATCCGAACTATGACCACGCAATGAACGACACCGACAACCGCCACAAAACGCTGTGGAGCGAAATCATGACGCAGTACCTCTCCGATAAGGAGAGCCGCACGTTCTCCGACGACCCCGGCGTCTTCTCGATGACGTACTGCAAGGAGACGGGCAAGCTCGCGCTGCCCGGCGTGTGCACCGATACGGCCACCGGCTGGTATTCAACCGACAACACGCCCGATTACTGCGACGGCAGCCACGCGACAGCGTCCTCCGCGCCGTCGTCGGAGACGCCGTCGTCCGAGGTGTCCGCGCCGTCGTCCGCGCCGGAGAGCGCGGCAGAGAGCGGGGCGGAGTCCTCTCTTGGCGCGTCGTCGTCCGC
>CASFAA010000191.1 GCA_949292505.1 uncultured Oscillospiraceae bacterium | reverse complement strand
GTCGTTCGTCGGATAGTCGATGCTCGCGGCGTCAAACATATCCTTGTTGAAGTAGAGAATCTCGCAGGAAATGCTCCACGGCAGGCCGTAGGTGCCGCCGAGGCCCTCGGCCAGCGCGGTGGCGGCGGGCACGAGGTCGCTGGTGTCGACCATGTCGGAGCCGGCGAGGTAATCGTCGAGCTTGTCAATGCCGCCGACATTCGCGAAATTGCCGAGGTCGTTCTCCCAGACGACGTATACGTCGACGGAGTTGTCCTTCGTGGCGATCATCTGGTTGAGCTTGGAGGAGTAGTCGCTCTCGGGAATGACGTTAACCTCGATCTCAATGCCGGTGGCTTCCTGACACTGCGCGAACTGATCGAGCTCCGGATCGGAGTTGCGCGCGTTCCAGGAGGAGATGACGATCTTTCCGCCGGAAGCGGCGCCGCCGTCGCCCTCGCCGCCATCGTCAGCGGCGGAGGCCGCCTGGCTCTCGCCGCCCGCGGCGGAGGAGGCGCTCGTCCCGCTGTCGCACGCCGTCGCGGAGACCAGCATGGCCGCGCAGAGCGCCGCCGCGAGGATGGACTTCAAAAGCTTTTTCATAGGAACCTTCCTTTCTGTTTCGGAAATTTCTGCATGACAATATTTCAAGCGGGCGTTTGCCCGCCGGCAGCCGGAATCAGACTTTCGCGCGGAGCCAGACCTGCATCTCGCCCGGCGCACGGTTGCACCAGAGCGCGTACGGCACCGCAGTCAGCGCCGCGGGCTCGCTCGCAAAGCGCGGAGCCGCGTAGAGCGCTTCCCCGTCCCCCGTGGTAGAGACAAGGCGCTCGCCCTCCGCTCGGAGGACGGGCAGCTCGCCCGGCAGGCCGTCCGCGGGCGGAAGCTCTCGGATTGGGGCGTCCGGCGATACGGAGAGGGCGGGAAGGTTTTCGCCGTTGTCCGTCTGCTCGAAGCAGTAGACGAAGGGGCCCTTCATGACGGCCACCCTGCCGGCGAGCGCGCGCGCCTCGCGGTTCGCCGCCACAAATCGGGCGGGAACGCGGGCGTCCGCCGCAATCTCGCAGCGCCCCTCCACCGGGAAGACGGCGTAACCGTGCGCCATGGCCGGGGAGGCGGGCCTGCCGTCCACCGTGAAGACAGGCTTCTCGAGCCAGGAGGGAACGCGCAGCCGCAAAAGGACGCGGCCGCCGCTCTCCGCCGATATACGGAGCTTCCCGTCCTGCATAAGCGTCGAGCGGAGGCTGACGCGCAGAGAGGCATCGCCTATTTTCGTCTCCGCCTCGGAGGAAATCAGCTGGTGGATTGTAAGCCCCTCCTCGTCCTGCGAGTACAGGTACTGCGCGAGCGAGGCGAGGGTGCGGGCGATGTTCGGCGGGCAGCACGCGCACGCGAACCACGGCTGACGCACGGGCTTGACGTGGGACATCGAGGTCGAGGGCAGGCAGTTGTCCGGCCAGACCTCGAGGGGATTGACGTAAAAGTAGCGATCGCCGTCCTTCGACGTACCGGCGAGGACGGTGTTGCACAGCGCGCGCTCGACCGTCTCGCAGTATTCCGCTTCCCCGGTCAGCAGGGCCATACGCTGGCAGAACATCATCAGGCCGACGGACGCGCAGCTCTCGCAGTACATCCTGTCGCTCGGCAGGTCGTAGTCCGCCGTGAAGCGCTCGAGCTTGCCGGAGGAGCCGATGCCGCCCGTCACATACATCCTGCGCTTCGTGATGTTCTCATAGAGGGCGCGGCAGGCGGCTTCGAGCGCTTCGTCGCCCGTCTCGCGGGCAAGGTCGGCCATCGCGCTGTAGAGGTAGACGGCGCGCACGGCGTGGCCCTCCGCCGTTCTCTGCTCCGCGGGGGGCAGATGGGTCTGGGCGTATTTTTCGTCGTACTCGGCAAACTCGGGGAACACGTTGTTCCCGTGCCGGGAGGCCATTTCCTCCAGAAGATAATTCGGCCGTTCGCCGCGGATTTTCACGAAGTGGGCGGCGAGGTCGAGATAGGAGCGGTTCCCCGTGACGCGGTAGAGCTTGACAAGCGCAAGCTCCAGCTCCTCGTGGCCGGGATAGCCGCGGCACTGGCCCTCGCCCGGGCCGAACACGCGGCCCACCAGATCGGCGAAGCGGCACGCGACGTCGAGCAGGGCCCGCTTGCCGGTGGCCTTGAAGTAGGCGACGGCGGCTTCAATGAGGTGACCGCAGCCCTAGAGCTCGTGCCCCTCCGCGAGATTCTTCCAGCGATTTTCCGGATGCTCAATGGTGATGTAGGTGTTCAGATAGCCGTCCGGCTCCTGCGCGCGGGCGACAAGCGCGATCGTCTCGTCAGCCAGCGGCTCAAAGGAGCGGCCTGTTCCGTTTTGAATGCAGTAGGCGACGGCCTCGATCCATTTGTAGAGGTCGGTATCCTGGAAAATGGCGCCCTGATGGCGTCCCTCCAGCTCGCCTGCCGCAACACGGAAATTGTCAAGACAATGAGACGGCTCCATGTCGGGGAGGCGGTCATTAAGCGCTTTCCACTGGTAGGGGACAAGCTTCTCCGCCACGTTGCGGACGTACGAGCCGAAAAGCGCGTCCGTCACGCGAACCTGACTCGGCTCGAGCGGCACATTGCAGTGCTTCATATTGTTTCGCCCCGTTTCGTCATATAGTATAATTTTTAATTTACCTAATCGTTTAAGCTTTTATGCCGTCATTATGCCCCGTCGTTTTCCATTTTTAAAGAGTTTTTTCAATATTTTAATTTTTTTGGGCGTTTATCCCATTATTATGCGCTGTTTCAAAATATCAATTGCGAATTATTCCATAAGCTAAACGTTTTATCTTTCATTGGGCTTAAACCAGAAGCCGGTCGGCGCCGGGCGTGCCGGTGAACGGTTTCGCACCGTTCACGCAGGAAGAAAAAGTCCCTCAGATGCCCGCCCGGTATTTCACCGTGGTGAGACTTGCTTTTTGGCGGCGATGTGATATGATGAAAGCAGCTGATTCCAGCTGCGCCATTTTGAACAAACAGGAGGATTCCGCGCATGGCTACCATCAAAGAAATTGCCCGGCTCACCGGCGTCTCT
>CASFAA010000190.1 GCA_949292505.1 uncultured Oscillospiraceae bacterium | reverse complement strand
GGGCCTCAATGTCGTCCTCGTCAACTCGAACCCGGCCACCATCATGACGGACGGCGCAATCGCAGACGAGGTGTACGTCGAGCCGCTGACGCTCCCCTCCCTGCGCGAAATCATCCGCCGCGAGAGGCCGGACGGCCTGCTCTCCACGCTCGGCGGGCAGACGGGGCTGACGCTCTCCATGCAGCTCGCGCGCGAAGGCTTCCTCGAAGCGCAGGGCGTGGAGCTGCTCGGCGCGCGCCTTGAGACGATTGAGAAGGCGGAGGATCGCGAGCTGTTCAAGGAGACGATGGAGTCCATCGGCGAGCCGGTCATCCCGTCGCTCGTCGTCACCGAGGTCAGGGACGCGCTCGACTTCGCGTCGTCCATCTCCTACCCGGTCATCGTGCGCCCGGCCTTTACGCTCGGCGGCACAGGCGGCGGCATTGCCGAAAACGAGAAGGAGCTTGCCTCCATCGCGGCGAACGGCCTCAGGCAGTCCCCCATCCATCAGATTCTGGTGGAAAAATGCGTCTCCGGCTGGAAGGAGATCGAGTTTGAGGTGATGCGCGACGCGGCGGGAAACGTCATTACCGTCTGCTCGATGGAAAACCTCGATCCCGTCGGCATCCACACGGGCGACTCCATCGTCGCCGCGCCCGCTCTCACGCTTGCGGATAAAGAATATCAGATGCTGCGGACGGCGGCGCTCAACATCATCTCGTCGCTCGGCATCGAGGGCGGCTGCAACTGCCAGTTCGCGCTCGACCCGGAGAGCTTCCGCTATGCCGTCATCGAGGTAAACCCGCGTGTGTCCCGTTCTTCGGCGCTCGCCTCGAAGGCGACTGGCTATCCCATCGCCCGCGTGGCGGCGAAGATCGCCGTCGGGCTGACGCTCGACGAAATCCAGAACGAGGTCACCGGCAAGACAATGGCGTGCTTCGAGCCGGCGCTCGACTATGTGGTTGTCAAGTTTCCGAAGTGGCCGTTCGACAAGTTCATCTACGGCTGCCGCCGTCTCGGGACGCAGATGAAGGCGACCGGCGAGGTGATGGCGATCGGCCGCAGCTTTGAGGCCGCGATGATGAAGGCCGTGCGCGGCGCGGAGCTTTCGCTCGACACGCTCGCGATGCCGAAGCTCGCCGCCCTGACGGAGGAAGAACTGCGTAAAAAGATCCGTGCACAGGACGACGAGCGCGTCTTTGCCGTCTACGAGGCGCTGCGGCGCGGGCAGACCATCGGCGAACTGCACCGCCTGACCAAGATTGACGAGTGGTTTCTCGCGAAGCTCTGGAACCTGTCCGCAATGGAACGCGCCCTGCACGAGGAACCGCTGACCGAAGCACTGTACCGCGAAGCGAAACGGATGGGATTTCCCGACAGCGCTGTGCGCCGTCTCTCCGGCGGCGAGCTGCCGCCCGCCCTTCCCGCCGCCTGCAAGATGGTCGACACCTGCGGAGCGGAATTCGAGGCGGAAACACCCTACTTCTATTCGTCTCTGGGTGAGGAGGATGAGGCGCTGCCGTTCATCCGCCGCCGCGCTTCCGGAAAACCGGTGGTGCTCGTCTTCGGTTCTGGCCCCATCCGAATTGGACAGGGCATCGAATTTGACTATGCGTCCGTCCACTGCGTCATGGCGCTCAAACGCGCCGGATATGAGGTGGCGATCGCGAACAACAACCCCGAAACCGTCTCAACCGACTTCAATACCGCCGACCGCCTCTACTTCGACCCGCTCACGGCGGAGGATGCGCTGCGCATCGTGGAGCTCGAGCAGCCGGTTGGCGTCGTCGTGGCGTTCGGCGGACAGACGGCCATCAAGCTGACGAAGCCGCTTGCCGCCGCGGGCGTGCCGATCCTCGGCACGCAGCCGGACGGGATCGACCTCGCGGAGGACCGGGGCCGCTTCGACGCCCTGCTCGAATCGCTCGGTATCAGCCGCCCGGCGGGACGCGCCGTCCTGACCGAGGAGGAGGCGCTCCGGGCCGCGAACGAGCTCGGCTATCCCGTCCTCATGCGTCCGAGCTACGTCCTCGGCGGGCAGAACATGATCATTGCCTTCTCCGACGCCGACATCCGCGAGTACATGAACGTAATTCTGACGGCGAACCCGGACGCCGACGTCCTCATCGACAAATATCTGATGGGCACGGAGGTCGAGGTCGACGCCGTCTGCGACGGGGAGGACGTGCTCATCCCCGGCATCATGGAACACATCGAGCGCGCGGGCATCCACTCAGGCGACTCCATCGCCGTCTATCCGGCGTGGAACCTGAGCGAGAGCCTCACAGAGCAGCTCGTCGACTACTCAAAGAAGCTCGCCGTCTCCCTCGGCGTGAAGGGCCTCGTCAACATCCAGTATGTGATTCACGAGGGGAAAATCTACGTCATCGAGGCGAATCCGCGCTCGTCGCGCACCATCCCGTATATCAGTAAGGTGACAGGCATCCCGCTGGTGGATCTGGCCGTGCGGGCCATGCTCGGCGAACGGCTGCGCGGCATGGGATACGGCACCGGTCTCGCCGCTCCCGCCGCGTACCACGCGGTAAAGGTACCGGTCTTCTCGTTTGAGAAGCTCGGCGGCGTCGACACGCAGCTCGGGCCGGAGATGAAGTCGACGGGCGAGGTGCTCGGCATTGCTCCGACGATGGAGGAAGCGCTCTGCAAGGGGCTTCTCGCGGCGGGCTACCGCATCGAGACGGACAAGGGGCTGCTCGTCACGGTGCGCGACTCCGACAAGAGCGAGATTGCCCCGATCGCCGCCGCCTTCTCCGCTCTCGGCTGCCCGCTCTACGCGACGGAGGGCACCGCCGCCGTCCTGCGCAAGGCCGGGCTGACGGTGGAAACGGTGCAGAAGATTCACGAGGCGAAGGAAAACACGATGACGCTCCTCGAGAGCGGGACGGTCAGCTGCATCCTCTCAACATCGGCCAAGGGCCGCATTCCGGCGCGCGACAGCGTCAAGCTGCGCCGGAAGGCTGTCGAGCTCGGGATTCCGTGCCTGACCTCGCTCGATACCGCCGGAGCCCTCGCGTCGATTCTCGGCCGTCATTTCCGGCAGGAGGAGCTCGAGCCGATCGACATTGCGAAAATTCTTCCCGCAAAAAAATGATGCCGAGCGGCTTATCCTGTGCTATACTGAAAAAGGCGCGGCCTTCCCGGCGGGATGCTTCCGCCGCGCGCCCCAGATTCGGAAGGGAACCGATCAAACACGCAGGAGGTACGACATGAAAATCAACCGGCATTATCTCTCGCTTGAGGAGAGCTATCTGTTTTCCGAGATCGCCCACCGCGTCTCCCGCTATACGCAGGAGCACCCGGAGGCCGACGTCATCCGCATGGGCATCGGCGACGTGACGCTGCCGCTGTGCGAGGCTGCCGTCAAGGCGCTGCACGACGCAGCCGACGACCAGGCGAAGAAGGAGACCTTCCACGGCTACGGCCCGGAGCAAGGCTATGATTTTGTCCGCGAGGCCGTGAGGGATTACTACGCCTCGTTCGGCGTCGCGGTCGACGCGGCGGACATTTTTGTCGGCGACGGAGCGAAGAGCGACGTCGGCAACATTCTCGACCTGTTCGACGAGGACAACACCGTCCTCATTCCCGACCCGGTCTATCCCGTCTACCGCGACACGAACCTGATGGCGGGACGGCGCATCGTCTATCTCGACGCGAACCGCGAAAACGGCTTCCTCCCGATGCCGAATCCGGAGCAGAAGGCCGACATCATCTATCTGTGCTCCCCGAACAATCCGACGGGAGCGGTCTACAGCCGCGACCAGCTGACGGAATGGGTGCGCTACGCGAACGCGCAGGGCGCCGTGCTGCTCTTTGACGCGGCCTACGAGGCGTTTGTGCAGGATCCCGCCCTGCCGCGCAGCATCTTTGAGATTGAGGGCGCGCGCAGCTGTGCGATCGAATTCTGTTCCCTCTCGAAGACGGCGGGCTTTACCGGTATGCGCTGCGGGTACACGGTGATCCCCGGCTCTCTTACGCGCGGCGGGGCTTCCCTGCGCGCCATGTGGCTGCGCCGCCAGACGACGAAATTCAACGGCGCGTCCTACCCGGTGCAGCGCGCCGCGGCGGCCGTGTTCTCGCCCGAGGGGCTCGAGGGCTGCCGCAAAAATCTCGCCGTCTACCGGGAAAACGCCCTGCTCATCTCGAACACGCTTCGTGATCTCGGAATCTGGCACGTCGGCGGCGTGAACTCCCCGTACATCTGGATGCAGTGCCCGAACGGAATGTCCTCGTGGGACTTCTTTGACCTCCTGCTCGAGAAGGCGCATATCGTCGGCACGCCGGGCAGCGGCTTCGGCAAAAACGGCGAGGGCTTCTTCCGTCTGACGGCGTTCGGCTCCCCCGAGGCCACCCGGGAGGCCATGGAGCGCCTGCGCGCCCTGCTCGCATGAGAAAACAGCAGTTTGACAGGTAGATTAAATGTGACTGCATTATGAACACAGCCCTGTTGTTTCTCACACGAGAAAAAACAGGGCCGTGTTGCGCTAATAATCTGACTTTTCGTGGCATTACACATACAAAAGCAGGGTTGTGAAGATTTGTTTTTGCAATTTACTAATCGATTAAATGCAAAATTGCATTGACTTTTCCTCCCTGTGGATCTATAATACATATCGAAGCAAGGGTGCTGCGGTAAGGAAGCCGCAGCACCCTTCTTTTGTTTTCTGAATGCATGGCCATGCGTTTGACTCAACCAAATCAGGAGGGATTTCAATGGGACTGAGCTATGTATCCGCTGACGTCATATGGGTCCTGCTCGGCGCGGCTCTCGTCTTCTTCATGCAGGCAGGCTTCGCGATGGTCGAGACCGGATTTACCCGGGCAAAAAACGCAGGCAACATCATCATGAAAAACCTGATGGACTTTGCCATCGGCACGCCCATCTTCTGGTGCTTCGGCTTTGGCCTCATGTTCGCGGGCACCGGCTCGCTGATCGGCGGGCTTGATTTCTTCATCCAGGGCGACTACAGCTTCATGGGGCTCTCGGTTCCGCTGTGGGCGTACGCGATTTTCCAGACCGTCTTCTGCGCCACGGCGGCGACCATCGTCTCCGGCGCGATGGCGGAGCGCACCAAGTTCATCTCCTACTGCATTTACAGCGCCGTGATCAGCGCGTTCATCTATCCCGTTTCCGGCCACTGGATCTGGGGCGGCGGCTGGCTCGCGCAGCTCGGCTTCCATGACTTCGCCGGTTCGACCGCCGTGCATATGGTCGGCGGCGTGGCGGCGCTCATCGGCGCGAAAATCCTCGGGCCCCGTATCGGCAAATACGACAAGGACGGCAAGCCCCGCGCGATTCCCGGCCACAGCCTGACGCTCGGCGCGCTCGGCGTGTTCATCCTCTGGTTCTGCTGGTTCGGCTTCAACGGCTGCTCGACCATCTCCATCTCGAGCGAGGAGAGCATGATTGCCGCCGGCCGCATCTTCTTCACCACCAACCTCTCCGCCGCCACCGCGACGGTCGCCGTCATGATCATCACCTGGATCCGCTATAAGAAGCCAGACGTCTCCATGACGCTTAACGGCTCGCTCGCGGGCCTCGTAGCGATCACTGCGGGCTGCGACGTGGTCACCCCCGTCGGCGCGTTCTGCATCGGCCTGATTGCGGCATTCGTTGTCGTCTTCGGCATTGAGTTTGTCGACAAGGTGCTCAAGATCGACGATCCCGTCGGCGCGATCGGCGTGCACGGTATGTGCGGCGCGACCGGCACCCTTCTGACCGGCCTGTTCGCCTATTACCTGACCGACGACGCCGGGAATCCGCTCGGCCTCTTCTACGGCGGCGGCTTCTCCTTCCTCGGCACGCAGGCGCTCGGCGTTGTGTCCGTCATCGCGTGGGTGGCCGTCACCATGACGATCGTCTTCACCGTCATCAAGAAGACCGTCGGCCTGCGCGCCAGCCGCGAGGAGGAGGTGCGCGGCCTGGACGTTACGGAGCACAACCTCGCAAGTTCCTACGCCGATTTCCTGCCGATGCCTCCCCAGGTGCTGACCGGCGAGACCGAGAACGCCACCTCCGTCCTGCTGCAGTCTCATGACGTTCCCACCGCCGCGCCGGCCATCCAGCCCGCCGCAACCGAGGCGAAGCTGACGAAGCTCTCCATTTTGTGCCGTCAGGAAAGCTTCTCGCAGCTCAAGGAGGCCATGAACGCCATCGGCGTGACCGGCATGACCGTCACCCAGGTGCTCGGCTACGGCCTGCAGAAGGGCCGCGACGCCTACTACCGCGGCGTAAAGCTCGACGACGCAAAGCTCCTGCCGAAGGTGAAGGTGGAGATTGTCGTGAGCAAGGTGCCTGTGGAGACTGTCATCGAGGCAGCGCGTGAGGCGCTGTACACGGGCCGCGTTGGCGATGGCAAGATTTTCGTCTACAACGTGGAAAACACGGTTCGGATTCGCACCGGAGAGCAGGGATTCGACGCTCTGCAGGGCGAGGACTGAGCCACATCACGGAAAAAGCCCGGCCTGGGAAAGACCGGGCTTTTTCCCTTGTCTCATACGGAAAGGAAGCAGACAGCGATGAGAAAGATCAATGAGGAATGCGGCGTATTCGGCGTCTACCG
>CASFAA010000189.1 GCA_949292505.1 uncultured Oscillospiraceae bacterium | reverse complement strand
GCGGGGCGCAATCTTGTAGTTCACCTTGCGGCCGCTCGCCTTCTCGAACGCGTGGACAACCTCGAGCACGGAGCTGCCGTTGCCGGTGCCGAGGTTGTACGCCTCCGCGCCGTGGATGCTCTCGAGCTTCTCGAGCGCCTTCAAATGGCCGTTCGCGAGGTCGCAGACGTGGATGTAGTCGCGCACGCCCGTGCCGTCCGGCGTCGGGTAGTCGTCGCCGTAGACGCTCAGGCAGGGCAGCTGTCCCGCCGCCACGCGGGCGATGTAGGGCATCAGGTTGTTCGGGATGCCGTTCGGGTTCTCGCCGATGAGGCCGCTTTCGTGCGCGCCAATCGGGTTGAAGTAGCGCAGCAGGGCGATGCTCCAGCTGTCGTCCGCGAAGGCTACGTCGCGCAGAATCTGCTCGATGAAGTACTTCGTCGTGCCGTACGGGTTCGTCGTGCCGCCGATGGGCATATCCTCGCGGAACGGAACCGGGTTGTTCATGCCGTACACCGTCGCCGAGGAGGAGAAGACGAGCTTCTTCACGCCGTATTTGCGCATCAGGCGCAGCAGGTTCAGCGTGCCGGTGATGTTGTTGTGATAGTACTCGAGCGGCTTCGATACGCTCTCGCCGACCGCCTTGAGGCCCGCGAAGTGGATGACGGCGTCAATCTTATTTTCCTCGAAGATCTTCTCGAACTTGTCGTAGTCGAGCATATCGCACTCGTAGATGGGGAACGTCTTGCCCGTGATCTGCTCCACGGCGCGCAGCGCGTCGGGCGAGGAGTTGCTGTAGTTATCCATCACGATGATGTCGGAGCCGTTCTCGAGCAGCTCGACGCAGGTGTGGCTGCCGATAAACCCGGCGCCTCCGGTGACCAATACGTTCATGATGCAGTCTCCTTTCTGTTGAATCCGATGCTAATTATACGCGCTGGATATTCTTCTCGTTCTCCTTATACTTCGCGTACGCGGCGCGCAGCTCCTTGGAGGTCTCCTCCGGGCAGGTCGGGTTGCAGCAGGCCCATGCGCCCGTCTCGCTCGAGGCGTTGAACTTCTGCTTGTCGGCGCTGCGCATCGGCGGGAAGAACTCAATGTGGAAGTGGAAGTCCTTCGAATAGTCGCCGCTGTTGACCGGCGCGTTGTGCATACACATCATGTAGGGGAACTTGTAATCAAAGAGGCTGTCGAGCATCCCGACGACGTCGCGGATCGTCAGGCCGAGGCTCATGCGCTCCTCCTCGGTGAAGTCGGTGATGTACTGCTTGTGCGCCTTCGACATGATGTACACGCCGTACGGATACTCGCAGTAGAAGGGCAGGAAGACGACGAAGTGCTCGTTCTGGAAGATGATGCGCTTCTCGGCCTCAAGCTCGTTTTTCAGCATATCGCAGAAGAGGCACACGCCCTTCTCCTCGTAATACTCGCGCGCCGCCTCAGTCTCGAGCTCGAGCTTCTTCGGGATGACGGAGTAGCCGTAGATCTGGCCGTGCGGATGCGGCATCGTCACGCCGACGACGTCGCCGCGGTTCTCAAACGGGAAGACGTACTTGATCTTCTCGTCCGAGCTCAGATCCGTGAAGCGCTCGCACCACAGGTCGACGAGCTTCTTCATGTGACTGTCGGACAGCTCCGGCACGGCGGTCGTGTGGCCGGGCGCGTACAGGATGACCTCGCACTTGCCGTAGGACGGGCGCACCTTGAAGAAGTCGTTCGCCACGTCGTCCGGCTCCGGCGGATTCTGCGAGAGGGCGGGGAAGTCGTTGTCGTACTTGAGCACCTCGTACTCCGGCACGTTGCCGAAGCTCGGGCAGAAGGGGCAGTAATCCTTGGGCATCTGCGGGCGGCCCTGGCGGTGGCTCGCAATCATGACCCAATCCTTGATCAGGGGATGCCAACGAAGTTCAGCCATGATAATACCTCCGAAATATTTTATTTTAATTTCATTAAACTAAAATATTTAAAGTAAAAAGTAAGAAGTAATAGTGAAGAGGTGGGACTGCTGCGCAGTCCCGTCTGAAACATCAATTTGCGGTGCGCGGCACCGGAAATTGACGTTTCAGCGGCTCGGTGCTGGAGGGTGGACGCCTCCCGGGAGCTGGGGCGCACGGAAAAATTCGCTGCGCTCTTTTTCTCGCACTGCAATGGGGGCTGCGCCCCGCGTTTTAGGGGGTACGCCACCTTTTGAAAAAGGTGGACGAAAACTTGGGACTGCTGCGCAGTCCCGTCTGAAACATCAATTTGCGGTGCGCGGCGCCGGAAATTGACGTTTCAGCGGCTCAGCGAGTTCAGAAGAGCCGCGTGCCGCCGACGGGGCGGATGGCGAGGCGGTGGCAGCTACCTTCGCCGAAGACCGCGTCCATCTCCTTCGCAAACGTATCAACATAGTCCAGCGGGACAAAGCTCTGCACCGTGCCCGCGAAGCCGCCGCCGTGGACGCGCCATGCGCCGCCTACCGGAGCCAGCAGACGCTCGCATACCGCCAGCGCCAGAGAGACGCCCTGCTCGTTCGCGTGCGTCGGGGAGTACACGTTCTGCAGATACATATAGGAAGAACGGCCGGACTCAATGACAAGGCGCTTGAACTCCTCGAAGTTCCCGCTCTCGAGCGCTTCCACCTGCTTGACCACGCGCGCGTTGTCCCCGAAGAAGTGAATCGCGCGCAGAATCGCACGGTCGCTCACCTTCCCGCGCAGCTCGGGCAGACGCGCGTAAAACTCCGCCTCGTCAACCTCGCGCAGCACTTCCTTGCCAAACTCCGCCGCCACGGCCTTCATCTCCGCCGGCACCGCCGCGTAGTCCGGCGTCAGATCGGAATGGCTGCCGTGCGTGTCCGTGATGCACAGCGCATAGCCGGATTTCGCAAAGTCAAAGTTGATCTGGCGAACCTCCGGGTTCTCCTTGTCTGCAAAGTCAATCGTGATGAACGAGCCAATGCTGCTCGCCGCCTGATCCATCAGGCCGCACGGCTTGCCGAAGTACTTGTTTTCCGCGTACTGGCCCATCTGCGCAATCTGCAGCGCCGTCAGCTTGTCATCGAAGAACATTCCGTTGATCATCGTGCCCAGCAGCACCTCAAACGCCGCGGAGGACGAAAGTCCCGAGCCCGACAGCACGTTCGACGTCGTGTACGCGTCAAAGCCCGTCAGCTCGCAGCCCAGCTCCGCAAACCGCGTGCACATCCCGCGCAGCAGCGCTGCGGAATGGCCAAGCTCGCCGTCCTTCAGAACCGGGTCGTCCACCTCGACCACATCCGGATTGTAGCCCTCGCTGTGCACGCACGCCGTCTTGTCATTGCGCTTCGCGGCCACCGCGATCGCGTCAAGATTCACGCCCGCTGCCAGCACGCGGCCCCGCTGGTGGTCCGTGTGGTTGCCGCCGACTTCCGTTCTGCCCGGCGCGCTGAAGACATACAGGTCACGTCCCATGCCGAACCATTCCTCGAACCGATCCACTGCTTTCTCCACGCGGAGCGCATATGCCTTCGCTTCCTCGACGTCGCAGGCATAGATATGTGCGAATCTCTCATAGGTCTCGTCGTGCCGGAGCACGGCGCGCAGTTCGTCTGCTTTCATGGCCCATTCCTCCCATATTCTTATTTTGTCCGTTTCCGCGCGGGTTCTCCCTGCGCGTTGTTTCATATCCATCTTACCTCTGAATCGGCTCGATTACAATGGCTAAGCGTATCATGATTATGGATTTTTATCGCAGCGCCGCGACAAAAACTCCGCGCGATTTTTGGCACGCCGAAATTTCCTCTTCTTTTTTTGTAATATTGACGGAAAAGATCACAAAAAAATCGATTGACATTTTGTATTCTTCGCCGTATAATCCAAGTATAACCAACCGTGCTCGAGCACGGCAGCGCAGAGGAGGCGGGGAGATGGCGGTCACGCTGAAGGACATCGCGGCCGCCGCGGGCGTGTCCCGCGGGACGGTCGACCGGGCGCTGCACGGGCGCGGCGACGTCAGCCCCGAGGTGCTCGAGCGGGTTCTGCGCATTGCGCAGGAGCTCAACTACAGGCCGAACCGGGCGGCGCTGGGACTTGCGGCGCTGAAGAAGCCGGTGCGCGTGGGGCTGCTGCTCCCGAGCGAGGGAAACCCGTTTTTTGACGAGGTGATTCGGGGCGCGCGGGCGGCGGAGGAAAGCCTCTCGGACTTCGGCGCGGCGGTGCTGCTCGAGAGCGTGCGCGGCTACGGCTCGGCGGAGCACCTGCGGGCGCTCGCGGCGCTTGAGGAGCGCGGCGCGGGCGGCATCTGCGCGGCGACGGTGGACGTGCCGGAGATCCGGCGGGAGATCCGGGCGCTGTCGGCGCGGGGCGTGCCGGTGATCGCGCTGAACTCGGAGCTCTCGGAATGCGGCTGTCTCTCGTACGTCGGGTGCGATTACCGGCAGACGGGAAGGATCGCGGCGGGGGTGCTGCTGCTGCTCGGCCTGCGGAATTCGCGGATCCTCATCGTGACGGGGTCGAACCGGATGCGCGGCCACAACGAGCGCGTCGCAGGCTTTCTTGAGCGTCTGCGCGAGGCGGGCGCGCCGTTTGAGACGGCGGGTCAGGTCGAGTGCGAGGACGACGACGCGGCGGCGCGGCGGCTGACGCTCGACGCGCTGCACAGAGGCGGCGCGAACTGCGTGTACGTCGCGGGCGCGGGCGTCGGCGGCGTCGGGCAGGCGGTGCGCGAGGCCGGTCTGCTCGGGAAAATTCCGATTCTGGCGTTTGACGACATCCCGGCGGCGCGGTCGCTCGTGCGGTCGGGAGCGATTCCGGCGACGGTGTGCCAGCAGCCGTTCGAGCAGGGCTACCGGGCCGTGAAGCTGATGTTTCAGTATCTGGCGAACCAGGCGACGCCGCCCGCGCGGTGGATAGCCCGGCCCGTCATCAAGATAAGGGAAAATATAGATGAAAAGGATGGAGAAGCATGAAAATCTATTCCGTGTTTGACAAGGAGTTCGCCGAGTACGGCAAGGTCATGACGGGTATCGACTGCGCGGAGCTGATTGCGGCGATGCAGGAGACGCCCGCGCCGGACGACGTCATCTACGTCCCGTCGGACGCGAAGCTGGAGCAGCTTCCGGTGTTTCAGGCGCTGACGGAGAAGGGCTTCGGCGGCATCCCGATTCAGCTCGGCTACTGCAACGGCACGAACCACCTGCTCAACGGACTGGAGTATCACCGCTCGTCGGAAATCAACGTCGCGTGCACCGACCTGATTCTGCTGCTCGGCCGCGAGCAGGACATCGAGGCGGACGGACGCTACGACACGGCGAAGGTGATGGCGTTCCGCGTCCCGGCGGGCACGGTGATTGAGGTATACGCGACCACGCTGCACTATGCGCCGTGCGGCATCGACGGGGCGAAGTTCCGCTGCGTCGTCGTGCTTCCGCGCGGCACGAACCTCGATCTCGAGCACAAGCCGTCGGACGAGGGCGAGGATAAGCTCCTGTTCGCGCGCAACAAGTGGCTCGTCGCCCATCCGGACGCGCACATTGAAGGCGCGTTCGAGGGTATGTATGGCGAAAACCTGTCCGTCTGAAAACGGGCAGCTGAAAAGGAGGAAATCCCCATGGCTCTGGAATACTTGCTCGGCGTCGACCTCGGCACGTCCGGCACCAAGACGGTGCTGTTCGACACCGAGGGCAGAACGGTGGCGTCGGCCACCATCGAATATCCCATGTACCAGCCGCAGAACGGCTGGGCGGAGCAGGACCCCGCCGACTGGTGGAACGCGGCGAAGGACACGATCCGTTCGGTGCTCAACCAGTCCGGCGTCGACCCGGCGCTCGTGCGCGGCCTCGGCATTTCCGGCCAGATGCACGGCCTCGTGATGCTCGACGAAAACGGCGAGGTGCTGCGCCGCTCGATCATCTGGTGCGACCAGCGCACCGCGGCCCAGTGCGACGAGATCACGGAGAAGGTCGGCGCGCAGCGCCTGATTGAGATCACCGCGAACCCGGCGCTGACGGGCTTTACGGCGTCGAAGATCCTCTGGGTGCGCGAGAACGAGCCCGAGATCTACGCGAAATGCCGCCATATCCTGCTGCCGAAGGACTACGTCCGCTATATGCTGACGGGCGAGTACGCGACGGAGGTTTCCGACGCGTCCGGTATGCAGCTGATGGACGTGGCGAACCGCTGCTGGAGTAAGGAAGTCCTCGAGAAGCTCGACATCGACGAGAGCCTGCTCGCGAAGATGTACGAGTCCCCCGACGTGACGGGCGCCGTCACGAAGGAAGCGGCCGCTCTGACGGGCCTCGTGGAAGGCACGCCGGTCGCGGGCGGCGCGGGCGACAACGCCGCGGCGGCCGTCGGCACGGGCGTTGTGGAGGAAGGCAAGGCGTTCACGACGCTCGGCACGTCCGGCGTGGTGTTCGCGCACTCCGACCGCGTGACGATCGACCCGCAGGGCCGCGTCCACACCTTCTGCTCCGCCGTTCCGGGCTGCTGGACGGTGATGAGCTGCACGCTGGCGGCGGGCCTGTCGCTGCACTGGTTCCGCGACAACTTCTGCAAGGAGGAAATGGTCGCGGCGGACGGCATCGGCAAGGATCCGTACTTCCTGATGGATCAGGAAGCGGCGCGCGTGCCGATCGGCGCGAACAACCTGCTCTATCTGCCCTACCTGATGGGCGAGCGTTCCCCGAAGCTTGACCCGAACGCGCGCGGCGTGTTCTTCGGTCTCTCGGCCATCCATACGAAATACGATATGCTGCGCGCGGTGCTCGAGGGCGTCATCTACTCGCAGCGCGAATGCCTCGACATTCTGCGCGGCATGGGCGTCGTCTCGAGCGAGATGCTCGCGTGCGGCGGCGGCGGCACGAGTCCGCTGTGGCGGCAGATGATGGCGGACGTCTACGGCCTGCCGGTGCGCACGTCCTCGTCGAAGGAAGGCCCGGCGCTCGGCGCGGCGATCCTCGCGGGCGTGGCCGCGGGCGTGTACGAGAGCGTCCCGGCGGCGTGCCGCAAGCTCGTCAAGGCGAGCGACCCGCAGCCCCCGATTGCGGAGAACCACGACAAGTACGAGCCGTTCTATCAGCTGTACTGCAAGCTCTACCCGGCGCTCAAGGACAGCTTCAAGGAGCTGGCCGGCTGCTGACAGCTTCCGTAGACGCGGCGTAGCCGATTGAAGTTTTAGCCAGGCCTTTTTCAAAAGGCCGCGTACCTCCAAAAAAGCGGGGGCGCAGCCCCCTTTTTCAGGGCGAGAAAAACAGCGAAGCGAATTTTTCCGTGCACTGCACCACCGGTAAGCCAGTGCGAGAAAAGAGCGCAGCGAATTTTCCGTGCGCCCCAGCCCCTCGTAAATCGTCCACTTCCCCAGCTTCCGAAACGTCAATTTGCGGTGCCGCGCACCGCAAATTGATGTTTCAGACGGGACTGATTATTTTTTACTTAAATAAAAAGGGAGGAAATTACAATGTTCAACAACATCCCCGAGGTCAAGCTTGGCCTCATCGCCGTCAGCCGCGACTGCTTCGTCATTTCTCTGTCGGAGCGCCGCCGTGCCGCCGTCGCCGCCGCGTATGAGAAGCTC
>CASFAA010000188.1 GCA_949292505.1 uncultured Oscillospiraceae bacterium | reverse complement strand
TCCTCCGAGAGCGCCCGGAGCGTTTTCGCGCCGAGCCCCGTCTCCGGGTTGAGCTGCTCCGAGAGCCTCGCGCCGCCCCGCGTATGCTGGACGACCTCGGCCCCCGTCAGCTCCGCCAGGAGCGACGGCATCTCATTGTAAAAGGTAAAGCTGTTTCCCAGCATCAGAATGCGCATGGCTGTGAGTCCTTTCCTGTAATATGGTTTCTCTGCTACGTCAGGCAGCAAGTCTGACAATGCCCTGCCGGGCGGCAGATATCGCCGGCTTCAAATCACGGGAGTTCTCTGCTGTCCTCCCGCCCCGAGTATCTCCATTATATCATAGAATAAGAGGATGGGGAGGTTTTCCCGTGAAAAAACCGCCGAAGCCCCTTATCATTTTGGGGCGAAGTGCAGGGGGCAAAACGGATTCTCCAGAGCTTCTGGCTGTGAAGCCTTTTGTTTTTTCAGATCAAAAGGAACGCAGGGCAATTTGTGAGGGCTTCGAGAATGTGATTGTGGGAATATGGCGTGGGCAGTTTTTCCAATAAAGACGAACGGCAAATGAATAAGTCTCAAAAAGATAAATATCTGTCTTTGGGATGGATTTCGTTAACGGGAAGGAGATACTATAATGAAGCCATTTAAGAAAAGAAGCTTGCTGTTTTTCTCTGGGAAAGCATTGCCTCAGAAAGTCTGCTTTTCCGTCAGATCCGCATCCAGCTCCGGCAGCAGCAGCTCCTGATAGCCGACGCGGCCTGCGCGGGCGACAGTCTGCGCTGCGCCGGCAAGCCTTGTGCCGGCGCAGCCTTCGAGGAGAGCGCGGCTATCGCCGCTCAGCTCGACCTCCGAACGGCAGCGCGCGTAATCGGCCTCGGACAGATGCCACAGGCGCAGCCGTCCGGGATAGCGCGTCATAAGCTGTGCGGCGATGGAAAGCCCCTTTCCGTCGAAGTCCCCGGAGTAGAAAAGCTCCGTGCCTGACGCGGCGAGCAGATCCAGCAGACGGATTGCCGCGACTGCCGGCTGGCCTGACGTGCAGATCAGAGGAGAGTGAAAGGAAGCCGCCCGATCGCACAGCTGGGTAAACACCATCTGGTTTTCCACCAGATACGCCTTCCCGGATGGGCTGTCCGCTTTCGTCAGACGCGCCAGATTGGTGAGAGACAGCGTAGCGGGCTCGTTCAGAAGGCGATACTCCCGGCACGCGGGGTGTTCCTCCCCGCCGGCGAACAGGCGCAGGCCGATCTGCGTTACGCAGCTTGAGATGCTGTCGCACAGAATGCCGCAGTCGTAGCAGAGACTGTCGCGCTTTTCCGCACTGTCGGGGAAGCCCGTTCCTGCCCGCAAGGCCAGCAGGTGCAGAAAGAGTCTTCCTGCAAGCGAGGAGGCGTCCAGCGCGTGCGGATCTGACGTCGCGTAGGCGCTCAGGACAGCGAGCCGCAGCCGTTCTCCCGAGCGGCTTTCCAGGCAGTCAATGCCCTGACACGCCTGCAAAACGGCCCTGCGCGCTATATTCGCGTTTTTCAGAAACGCTTTTCGGATGAGCGCGTACTCGCCGCTCCGCCGGAGAGACAGCTCTCCCAGCCAGCGGCGGCAAAGCTCGCTCTGGACCGCTTCCTCCGTTTCTCTGAATACCTGCAGGAGGTTCGCGTCCGTCTGATTTTTGAGTTCCTTCTTCGTCCGGATTGAGGTGGAAAAGTAAAGCTCGAGAACCTCCCGGAGGACGACGCCCTGAAACCGCGTTTTCTGCAGGGCTGCTTCAAATTCGGCAGTTTTGATGCAGAGCGGAGGGGAGAAGGGGCGTCCGAACAGGGAACGCGCTGCGGCGCATTCCTCAGGCGCGGCGTCGGGAAGGGTAATGGTCCCGGCGGCGCGTCCGTAGCTTTGATACTTCTGCAGCACGCACCGCAGGATGCGGTCAAAGGCCGGGTGCTGCCGGAAATAGTCCGTGCAGGCAGCCGTCAGCTCCGTCATACGCCGTCCTCCTCTCCCGTTCGCTGCAGTCCGTTCCAGTAATAGTGCAGTATCGTGACGACAGAAGCGTTGGCAGGGCGGTGAAGCTCTGCGATGTTGAGGCTTTTTACGTTTGCGTAGCAGCCCCACAGTGCCTGGGAATTCATAATATAGTCGAAGTCCAGCACGCCGACGAGCTCAAACATGGCGCTGATGTTGCGCTCGTCGACGCCCGCAAACGCCTCGTCGAGGGCCAGAAGCAGCGGGCACTGCGGGCCGCACTTCTGGTATTGGGCGGACACCGCCGCAAACAGCGGGACATACATGGCCATCGCCTTTTCGCCGCCGCTGAATTTGTTGAACACGCGGTCGGTGAGCTCTTTTCTCGCCTCGCCGCCGCGTTCGTACAGAAGAAGAAATTCATACCAGCTGCGGTAATCGAGCACGTCCCGAATCAGATCGGCGTAGCTGAGCAGCTGATTTCCGTCCGCCGCTTCCTGCCGCGCCCGCCGTACTCTGGCGCGGAAATGTGCCGAGACGCGCAGGCTGTCCTCACGCGTCAGCAGATCCCGATCCTTGTTCAGCAGCTGGACGAGCTGCGCGGTGTCCAGCTGCGATTCTCCCTCGGCCTTTTTTGGCCTCCATTCGAGGCGGAACGTCAGCCCCATCGAGGTTTTCAGCGAAGCCATGCGCTCGGTCATGGCTTCCGTCCATTGCCGGCTCTCTTCGATCCGGGCGCGCAGCTTGTGGCTGACTGTCTCCGCCAGAATGTTTTCAAACAGCTCGCGATCCTTTTCCTCCAAAACGACGCGCGTCATGTCGATCCGCTCCTGCAGCTCCCGGATAAACTGGTAGAGGGTGAGCTCTTTTCCTTCCCACTGCAGGCGGATGCAGAGGCGCTGGCGCAGCATTCCGGGCCTGGCGGCGTCGTCAAACGCCAGCTCAATCTTCGGCTGGTATTTCAAAAGCGTATTGTTGTGCTGCTGGTAATTGTTGCGCAGAGCCTCGCCGATCCGCTCCGGCGTTCGCTCCCGATCCTCCGGACGAACCTTTGCAGCGGACTCCTTTGCCCGCTCCTCGAGACTTCCCTCCGATACGGGGGAGAGTCCGAGCCCCAGCTCCTCCTCGAAATACTCCCGAATCTGCTTCTCCTCAAGAATTGCGCCGAGCGCCGCCTGCCTTTTCTGTTCGAGAAGCTCCCTGCGGCTCCGGCGTCTTTCCTCAAGGGAGACGCACTGGTTGTCCGCCTCGCGAAAAAGCTCCTGCTGCTTTTCGATCTCACGGCTCAGCGCGTCGCGCCGCTGCGCCCGCTCCCGGTTTTCCGGGCGGTCAAGGAATTCCCGAATCGCCCGCATCTTTGCCTCGGAGAGCTCAAGCAGGTTCTGCAACCGCTGCAGAGCCTTCTTCTGAGCGTCCTCCTGATCGCGGCGCTCTGCGATGACGTTCTCCGTGGATTCTGCGGAATTTGCCGCGCTGAGAAATGCTTGGAAGTCTAGCTTGAGCATATTGAGCAGCTCCTGATACGTCTCGGCCGCGTCGAACGCCTCCTCGTATGCCTCCTTTGTGCGCTGGTACGGCAGCCCCCGGCTTTTCTCGCGGCTTTCCTGCTCGAGCCGGGAGACGGCCTGTCTGGCCTTGTTTTCCTCCGCCAGACGCTGCTCCCTTTCCGCCCGTGCCTCGCGCAGCTTTTTCTGCGTCTGCGTGAGCAGCTCCAGCGCGGTATCGAGATCGACTGTCGAGGGAAGGCTGACGCGCTCCTCCGCGAGGAGCGCAAGGCGGCGTTCCAGCTTGTCGATCTCCGCCTTCTTCTCCAAAACGAGCGCTTCGGCCCACGCTGCACGTTCCTCAAGCTCGCGCAGCTGACGCTCGCGGTTGGCACGCCGCGCTGCCGCGCCGACGAAACCGGCGGGGCCCTGCGCGCGGCTGACGCCTTCGATCACGCCGCAGCGGAACCGCCCGTCCGGCAGCAGCGCAGTCCCCGCCTGCAGGTCGGAGCGCGAGATGCTCCGCAGGCAGGCGAGCACCGTCTCCCGAAAGTCGGGGCCGCAGTCCGGGATGAGGCAGGAGATGGGATCGTCCGCGGGCGGCTCCGGCGACAGAAAGCGATCGGGATACGCTTCCAGCAGCTCCCGGATCTCGCCGAGATGCTCCGGCGGAATCACCAGCGCGTCGAGGAGACCGGCGTCAGCCAGCTGGGCTTCGAGCAGATCCCGTTCGTCCTCGCTGAGCTCCGGCGCAAAGTCTACGACCTCATACAGCGCCGCATGGGGAATTCCCCGCATCAGGAGCTGCAGACGAGTCGCCTGTGTCTGCTCCCCGCGGGGCGGAACGGGCTCCCGCTGATCCTGCAGCTCCTTCAGTTTCAGCCTGGCGTCGTTCCACGCCTTCTCGAGCGCTTTGAGCTCGAGGCTGCCCTGGTTCAGCGAGTTCTGCAGGCTGGTGCACCGGCCGAGATAACAGCTTTCCACCAGCTCGTTCATCAAAGTCCAATCCGAGGGGGAGCGGTACTGTGCGACAATGCGCTTGAGGCGCAGCAGCTCTTCGTCGGAGAAGCGGAGTTCCCGACTGTTTTCCTGAAAACGCGACCAGCCTTCCATCAGCCGATCCCGCTCAAGCTGCTCCTGCTGCTGCGCGTCCCGCAGCGAATCGCCCGCCTGCCGTTCCGCCGTGCCTGCGCGGTCCAACGCCTCGCAGGCGGCGTCGTAGACTTCCTTCGCCTGCGAAAGCGCCCGAAAGCATTCGAGAACTTCTGAGATCTGTTTCTTTCTGCCCTTGAGAGCGGCGGAGAGAGAGTCGTAGTTGGCAGCGGTTTCCCTGTTCTCGATCGCGCGGACATACCGGTCATGATCGCCGCCGAGCAGCAGGTACGCGTTCTGATCTTCGAGCCCTTTGACGCCGGACGCCACCGCATCCTGCGCGTCAGACAGACTGCGCCGGAGCTGCCGCAGCTCCACCTCGTTGCGCCGAATGGCGTCCTGCAGGCTTTCCAGCAGTTTTAAGGCTTCTTCGATTTGCTTCGTGAGTTCGCGGTGCGTCTGCTCCTCATCCTCCAAACGCTTCCGCTGAGCGGCAAGGTCATCCTCGCCGAGGGCGGCATACTGCGTTTTTGCCCGCCGCTCCCGAAGGCTTGCTTCTTCCCGGCGCTTTTGCTGCCCCTGCAGCTCTCCCGCCAGCGCCTCGAGCTCTGTCTGCGCGTCTTGGAGCTGGTTTTGCAGCTGCATTGCCTTCGCGTGCGCTTTCAGGTATGCCTGCCCTTTCATGCCCAGCATATACTGATTGTACCGGCTGTACTCGTTGCGGATGATGGCAGCGTCCCGCAGGGCGGACTGTAAGTCCCGCAGCGTGTCCTCGAGCGCGTCCATGCGCTCCATTGTGCTGACCATGGCGGAGAGATCCTCGTCTGTCAGCACCTGAAGGGAGTCGTTCAGAATCCGCTTGACCTCCGAGGGACGGAACGACTCCTTCGAGAGCTTTGGCGTGCGCACCTTGATGAGAAGCTGAATCAGCTGATCGTACTGGCGAATGTCCCGGAACTGAAACACCCGATCGTTGACAAGCTGCTTGTAGACGCCGGGGCTTTCCGCCCAGTTGCTCTCGTCGCCGATGAGGTTGCGCAGCTTCAGCTTGCTCAGCGGAAGCATCTGCCTGTCAATCCTGTCGAAGAGCTGGATGCCGCCCGGGCCGATGCGGCGTCCGTCGTTCAGGCAGAAGCCCCAGAAATCGATCCCCTTGCCCTTCTGCGCCCGCATCCCGATGCCGATTGTCAGGTAGTCCTCCGTCTCCTGCTTCTTGAATTCCAGATACAGGTAGCCGGTAGCTTCGTCGCGTTCGCCGTCTCCGAGAAGATAGTAATCCATTTTCCGATCCCGCGAGCCGAAGGGGTCAAGCCGCTCCGGACTCTTGTTCCCGTCGAGAAGAAACGGAATAAAGCTCTGCGTCGTGATGGATTTTCCGGAGGCATTATCGCCGCGCAGAAGAATGTGGCCGTCTTTCACGGGGAACTCCTCACAATCATAGAGCCAGAAATTCACAAATCCGAGCTTATGCATCTTCCAGCGGTTCATCCTCGTCCTCCTCTGCCGGGGCGTTCTGATACCGTGCGGGATAGCGCCCCGTCCATTTTCCCACAGCGGGGCAGAGGACGACGCCCTCCTCCCGTTTCTCCAAAAGCATCCAGTCTTCCATATATGCCGTGAGCTCCTCCGCGAGCTTTTCCTGAGACAGCTCGCGCAGCCTGCGTCCCCATCCGTTTCCGGCCAGCGCGCGGCACTGCGCGAGCTCGCGCTCGTATTCCCGCGTCGTCAGGAAGACGGTGTCGTCCTCCCCGCGGGGATAGACGCCGGCTGTGATTTGATCGCGCAGCTGCGCGCAGAAGAGCAGCGCGGCATCCGAGATAACCGCGTCGCGCGGATGAACCGGCCCGAATCGGTTATCGTCGTCCAGCACGAGAAACGCCCCGTTCTGGTGGATCTGCAGCTCGCCGCCCAGAGCCTCCCGCAGATGGCGGCCAAGCCACGCGCGCTGATTCTTCACATACTCGTAATCGCTTCGGTTCTGCTCAGACCAGTAGAGCGCCGGCGCCAGTACGAGCTGTCGGTAGACGCGCTGGATGCGCTGCTGGCCGCGCTCTGCGTCCTCGCCCTCCCAGGAAAACGCCTCGAAATCCTCAACGGATTGGCAGCCTGTGATGTCGCGTCCAAAATGAACGGGAAAGTGGCGCGACAGGCCAGTGTTCTCGTAGAGCACCTCCTGCGTCCTGTCGCTGCCGAAGCCCTCGCTCACGCCGTCGTACACAATCAGCAGGCCGATGTCCTGCGCGTATCTGAGGGCGCGCACCAGCGCTTTCCGATGGGGGAAGCGCGTCCAGTCCACCGGATGAATCTCGGCAAGGAGCGCTTCGAGCGCCTCGGTCAGCGAGGAAAGGAGAAACTGCTCCCCATCGTCCAGATCGGAGAGAAACAGGAGCGTCCCGCAGAGCAGACAGTAGTCCAGCTTGTCCTGAAATTCCTCGATGCCCATCCAGGCCATCGCCTTTGGCGGCACCTTCTCAAGCTTCACGACGGCTTCGTTGACGACGAGATTCCATCCGAGCTGTTCGTTGATGAGACGGCGGTAATCCGGCAAGGCGCGCTTGACGGAAAAGTAGAGCTCCTTATTCTGTTCCCGCGTGATCCAGAAGCGATCGAGCAGATATCGAAATTCATGCATTCTCGTTCTCCTCAAAGACAAGCACACAGTCCGGCATGGTCAGGACGCCGTCGGTGCAGATCATGGAGCAGACGCCACCGCGCTTTTGCAGCGAGAAGCGCTGCCCGTACTGTGTAAGGCCGCGGCCGTCCGGCGCAAGATTGGCCATGGCGACCCAGGAGAGAAGCACCGTGCGCACCTCGGGCGGGACAGGCTCCCGCAGATCGGAAAAATCCAGTTTCCCGTCCCGGATGTACCGCAGGGTACGTTCCCGGAGCAGCCGTTCCTCCTCCAGAATTTTTCTTTTCTGCGCTGCTTTTTCCGCGCCTTTGTCGGTGAAGCCGCTGCGGTCCATACGCGGCTTGTAGGTGCGTACTCTCGGCTGCAGCGCGTATTCCATGGGCGGCTCGTCGTAAATACTCCGATCGATGCGCTCTGTTTCGCGATCGGCGTTGACGGTGAAATGCCTGCATTTCTGCGCGCCGAATACCATGGCCGAGAGCCTGTGCGCGTCCCCCAGCGACGAAGCCTGCGCGAACAGCGCCATCAGGCGGTGCAGCTCCGCCTTGTTGCTGACGCCCATATTCTGCATCTGAACCAGCAGGGCCGCGTTTTGCACCACGCGGCGGATGACCTCGTTCGTGACGTCCATGACCTGTCTGGCCGTGGAATCTCTGCCTGTGAACCAGGCTGTCAGCGCCTGCCAGACGCCGAGCTCCTTCTGCCGGAGCTCCTCCTGCCAGAAGGGCGTCTGCTCTGCGTGCGGGCGGGGAATTGCAAGCGCGCTCTGATGGACGAGCTCGAGAATACGTTCAACGCGATCCCCGGAAAAGGATTCCAGCAGCGCCCCGATCTGCGCCGCGCTGCTCTGCAAATCCTGGATGAAATCTTCAAGATAGCGGATCAGATGCTGCTTGTACGCGATGAACTCCGCCGATTTCATCTGCTTTTCCGCGCCGGGCCCGTAGAATTCGCGCAGATAGTCCTGGTGGCTCTGCCGCAGGCGGCGGAAGTCCTCCTGCAGCTCCTGCCACCATTCTCCCACGTCCTTGAGCGTCATTTCCTCCAGCCTGGAAACCTCGCGCAGATCGGCCTGGATCCTGCGGAATACGCTCGACGAGAGACCGGTGGTCTGCGTGTACAGATTTTCGAGGGTGACGGTCATCCGCTCCACCTCGAGCGCTGCCTCCGTCATCATATATTGATACTGGCGGTTTTTGAAATCGGCAATGGTGTAAACCTTGTGCGGATCCTGAATGGGTGTGAGGTTTTTCCATTTAACCAGCTGATTGAGATCGGCGGTAAGCTCTTCCGCCGTGTAGGAGGCAAGGAGCGGCTCCGCGCGAAGGAAGGACAGGATAGCGTCCTTGTCCAGCTGGTAGTGCATTTTCTGATATTCCAGGTAAAACGTCCGCATGATAGCCCGATAGGAGAGATAGCTTTCCGCAGAAAGGTACCTCGCCTGCGGAATGCTCTCCAGCAGGTCGGCCTGCAGCGCCATCCGTGCCACCTCAAATCATTTCATTTTTGCCTTTTCAGGAGAAATAACCAGTTTTCAGTATATCCCATCTGTTTGATTTTGGCAATCGCTTCCTGGGGAGAAGTCGGCAGACGTATGCGGAATCCTGTTTATGAAAGGCTTTGAAGGTCCGCCAATGAATTGCAGCGTTCTTTCAAATGTGATATAATATCGCACAGTGATACCGGCCGGAAAATCTGCCCCAGGCAATCTAATGCGGAAACGAATGCATGACAAGGAGACGGAACGAAGATGGATGTCCTTCTTGCTGGCTGTGACGAACTGATATCTCTCCAGACGGACGAGGCGTGCCTGACCGTAAAGGGGCGGGCCGTCCCGGCGGGCCCGCGCGGCGCGGAGCGGGCGTCTGCTCTCGCGGCATCGTGCGGCGCGCCGTACGCGCTGCGCGTGTGCGGGGAAGCGCTGCCTCTGCCGCAGGCGGAGGAGAGCGGCTCCCTTGACAGATACAGGACGCCGCCGCTGCTTGGCGAGACCGGGCGGTACGAGATCGTCGTTGAGTCTCTCGGCGATCGCGCCGCCTCGTTCTGGCACCGCAGCGAGCGCGTCAGAAACGCGGTGACCGCGGCAGGGCGAAGCGGGAAGATACTGTCCGGCGCCGTCGATTTTGCCGGCGAAATCGGAGAGTCCGATCTTGTCGTTCTGCTGGACGGGCAGGAATATCTTCGCCTGACGATTGAGGTTTTTCCGTCCACCATCTCCTATCGGGAGGAGTTTGCGGCCCTCTCCGCCGGTCTGGCGGAGGAGGAAGCCCGCTTCCTGCGGGAGCTGCCTGACTCCTCTGAGACTCTCCCCGCGGAGAACGCCGCCTCCCCCGAGAGCGCAGCGCCTGCCGTCCGGGAGCTGTCGCTGCTCTACGAGCGCTGGTGCTTTCTCCGGCTGGACAGCCTCATCCGAAGCTGCGGGCAGGCCGTTCCCGTCTCCCAGAATGTCGCCGCCGATTCGGAGAGCGGGCCTTTCGTCTGCCTTATGCCTGGCAGACCGGCCTGTGTCCGGTACAAGGCCGGTGCGTCGCAGGAGCGTATCACTCTCTCGTGGTATCCGCGGGAATGCGATACGCCTACCGGCGCGCAGAAGCCGCGCTGCGTCCTTACCCTCGAGAAGAAAGGGGCGTCCGCGCCGTGCTCGTATGTGTTCGAGCCGAGATACCGGCTGAATTTTGCTCTTCCGGGGACGGAGTACGATGCTTCCGTCAGCCATATGCCCGGCCCCGAGATCGGCGATATCCACGATCTGCACCGGTACCGCGACGCGATGGTCTCCCAAAACGGCGCGTCCCCCTACGAGCGGGAGATGTTTGGCGCGTATGTGCTTTTCCCGTATGCGAGGGAGGAGGAGTACAGGAGCCACCGGTTTTACGAGAGCATCGACAAGGTCAATGTCGGTGGACTCCCGTTCCTGCCCGGCGCGGTCTCGCTGGCTGGGGAGCTGATCGGGCAGCTGATTGCCGACTCGCCCGCCTCGGCGCTTGAACGCGCCGCGCTGCCGAGAGGGCTGGAGGGTAAGCTCGCGAAGGTGGACTGGTCGGCGCGGGACGTGCTGATCGGGACGCTGCGCAATTCCGCGCAGCTGGACGTCTGCCTCAGACACCGCTTTTACTACATCCCCGCCGAGCGCCTCACAGAGAGCGACTTCCCCATCCATTACGTCGCAATCTATCAGTCCCGAAATCTGTTCGGCGACGAGGCAGGCATACGTTTCTTTGGCGAGGTGACGAAATGCATTCCTGTCCGGAGGGCGGAGATCCGGGAATTCCCCTGCCGCCCCGGGACGGAGGACAAACTCTACTACCGCTTCGAGATCGGGCAGTGGAAGCGGAGAAGCAGGCCGATCGTCTCCAAGGAGGCGGGCTTCGTGAGAAGCTTCACCAACCTGTTCCTGATTGAGCACAGCGCCGAGCTGCCGGAGCTCTGGATCCGGTCGGAGGAGGAGTACCGCCTGTACTGCGAACTGAAACGGGCGGTCCGCGACGCTGCGATCAGCGGGGAGGAGGGCGCTCCTGGCTTCCGATTCGGAAGCTTCTCGCTGCTTTTTGACGACAGGAGCATCTATCTTGTCAAAGGGAGCCGGATGCTTGCGCGCTACGCCGTCGCCGATTTTTCCAACCGGCCGGGCGCAGTATTCCGGCAGATGCAGAGGGAGTGCGCCCGTTTCACAGAGAGATAGCGCCGGGGCTGAACGCGCACTGGGCGATGCAGCCGCCGTCTCGCCAAAGCGTTTCGTACACGCTCGCTGCGGCAGCGTCACGGAGGTCTTATCGTGCGCATTTCGGAAATGGATGCAATCTTTTCAAACCGGAAGGCGGCGTGAAGGCGAGGGCGGCTGACGGGACAAAGGAAATTTCAAAACGGGTGTTTCCCCCGGACGCAAAATGCGGTATAGTGAAGGCAGAACAATCTTAGAGAAAGAAGGGAGCTTTCTTGCGCTTTCAGCCCGATTACCACAATCTCCTCGACGCGGCGTGCAACCGCGTTCCCGCCCGCCTGCCGCTCTACGAGCACATCGTCGACTGCTCCGTGATGGAGGCTCTGCGCGGCGTGCGCTTTGCTTCCCTCTACGACACGGACAAGCCCGCCTTCTTCCGCGAGTTCTGCCTCTCGTTTCGGGAGTTCGGCTACGACACAGTCTCCTTCGAGGGCTGCATGACCGGAATTCTCCCCGGCGGCGGCGCGCTCGGCGGCCACAAAAAGGGCGTCATCGGGTCATGGGAGGATTTTGAGCGCTATCCGTGGGAGACGCTCGAGTCTCTCTATTTCGACGCCTTCTCCCGCGATTACGAGGCGCTGCGCTGCGCGCTGCCGGAGGGCATGAAGGCCGTCGGCGGCGTAGGGAACGGCGTCTTTGAGTGCGTGCAGGACCTCACGGGCTATATGGATCTGTGCTACCTGCGCGAGGACGAGCCGGAGCTGTACGAGGCGCTTTTCTCCCGCGTCGGCGATGTCCTCCTCTCGATCTGGAAGCGCTTCCTGCGCGAGTACGGAGACGTCTACTGCGTCTGCCGCTTCGGCGACGACCTCGGCTTCAAGTCCGCGACGCTCCTGCACCCCGACGATGTGCGCCGCCTCATCGTGCCGCAGTACAAACGAATCATCGACGCCGTGCACGAGAGCGGCAAGCCGTTCCTCCTGCACTCGTGCGGCTGTATCTTCGACGTGATGGACGACCTCATCGCCGCGGGCGTCGACGCGAAGCATTCAAACGAGGATCAGATCGCGCCCTTCCCCGTGTGGGTGGAGCGGTACGGCGACCGCATCGGCTACTTCGGCGGTATTGACACCGACGCGCTCTGCCGTCTGCCGGAGAAGGAACTCGAGTCGTATATTGAGGACGTGGTGGAAAAATGCCAGGGCCACGGCGGCTTCGCCTTCGGCTGCGGCAACTCCATCGCGCCGTACGTCCCGCCGGAGCAATACGCGCGGATGCTCCGCTGCGTGCGAAGACTGCGGGGGGAACAGGTCTGACTGCTGCGATACAAGAAGCCGGCTGGACAAAAGGAGGCCTCAGCTCCTCCGCTCCCCCGGAAGCGCCAGAGCCGTCTTGACGCCATGCGGCATATTCTTGCCCCACGTATATGCTTTCCCCAGTAAAAAGCAAGCTTTATCACCGAAACGCACAGCTTGCTTTGCGTGAATGATAAAGCAAGCTTTTTCCTTCGGGAAAGCTAACGAACCACGAAAAACGCTCCCCTTGCAGCGAACAGTGTTCGTTCACTGTCTGCCGCAAGGAGAGCGTTTCGTCTGCTGCCGAGGCTTTTCAAGCGCCGCAAAGGCGGCGAGCCCCGTATGGTTTGGACTTCTGGATCGTTCGGTTTATCGCTTTACTCCCTGATACAGCATACGCACGGAAATCACCACAATGACGGCATAGACGATTCCGCTGGAAGCGGCGGATACCGGGAGCATAGCATTCCCCTCCATCGCTGTCCGCCTTACCATAATCAGAGTGTTTTGCAGCGTCAAAATTGCTACCAGCGCATCAATAAAATTAAGCGTCCGCAATTCCGCAATCAGGATGTTGCCTTGGGCTCTGCTTCGCTGCCGGCGTATGTGAATGGAGGCCATGACGATCTTCCAGGTGGTATAGGCGGCCATGGCGATGGCCGGGATCAGCCCCATGGCGACAGGCTTGGCCAGTACTGTCATCATGGAAATGGGCAGAATCAGCGCAAGATCCAACGCAAGCAGCAATGTCGCGCTGGTACGAAATGTCCGCCGGCGGCATTGCTCCTGCTCCGCTTTCCGCCTCATCCGGTTTCTCTGTTCTGTCAGGAGAACAGTGCCTCGAATGGCCGTAAGCAGAAGGTAAAATACGGCGATGCTCCCGTGCCAGATCGAACCGTGCTGAACTCCCAGATACCCGTTGTACAGAGCAAAGAGCGCGGTGATGCCGCAGGACACGGCGGCGCCTGTCAAGGTCTGGTAGATATAGTCTTCCCGCCATGTCCGAAGGAAACGCGAGGCCCTTCCACTATGCTTCATCGCTGCTCTCCCTGGGCCGCACGCAGGATTCAATGATTCCGGCGATCATATCTTCCCCGCCCGCGCAGTCGTTCCTCAGCCACTCCTTGACGACCGCGATGATTCCCTCCACATAGTAGGCAATGTAATAGGGGCGATGGGCTGCTGGAATCTCGAATCGTTCCAGAATGGGACCGATGATGCGTTGCTTGAGCTCCCGATATCGCGTGTGGGCCTGCATACCGCCCGGATTCCGAAACGCCGCGCGGTAAATCCTTTTGTTGTCCCTGATAAAGCGGAGATAGGGGAGAAGATATTCCCGGGTGACCAACACCAGCTCGCCCCGTTCCCGGCTGCCTATCGTTTCGGGGATGCTTTCTCCCTGCCCGGGGAAATAGGAGAGAAATCGCCGGTTTATCATTTCTGCCGTTTCGTTCATCAGGTCGGAAAGGGTTTCGTAATGCAGGTAAAAGGTGGAGCGGTTCACGCCGGCTTTATGACAGAGCTCTTTTACCGTGATATATTCCAGATCTTTCTCTTCCAACAAAGCGATGAGCGCTTCGTCCATCCGCAGGGCGGTATTGAAATACTTGCTTTCAGATTTGTTCATTTGCCGCCCTCCTTCCGGGTCAATCCGCGGATTCGCTGATCTCCCTTGCAAGCTGCATGATCTCAAAGGCGTATTTTTCTCTGCCGTGCTGCAGAAGCGTCTTATAGATGGGATAGTTCAGGCTCATGCCTGCGATGCCCAGAATTCCGAGAAAAATTCCGCAGCCTGTCATCAGGGCGCTGCCGTCTCCAATTACCCGCATGGACAGACACAGTCCCAGGCCGAGGCTCAGCGTCATCAGGATGCCGAAGGCGCGGGCAAAGATGTTGGCGGGGGCTTTTGCCTTTTTGTCCAGTTTTTTTAGGGCGACGACCTTGGAAGCGGCTTTGGGAGCGTATTCGCTCGCGATGGCCTCCGCAAGGGTTTTATCCGTGTTCATGCCGGTGCTCTCCTTTTCAGATTTGTTCTCCGCAGCTGCTGATCCGATTATAAAGGATGCGGGAACAAAAGGGAACGACATTTATGGGCCCTTGTGCCGATTTCAAGGGAAGCGGCGCCCGTTGCCAGATGTGCCTGACCCGGGCGGGGCAGCCTGCTTTTTCAGTTCCGCCTGCAAGCTGCTTCGCGTTCTTTCCATCCTCCAGACCGTTCTGCATTTCAGATAATTGCAGAGGGGCGCTTTACCCATGCGGAAGCAACAGCTGAAATTCCAAAATCACCTTGTCATACTTGTATGTGCTTGGCGACATACTGGAGACAATAATGTCAGCGTCGAAGTTGGCTTCAAGCACATTGGAAAACACTTTGGCCGGATCGGAATGTATTTCCCGCCCTTCCTGAAAACATATGTAATTTCCCTCGGGAAGGAGTTCTGCCTCGCCATGCTCCTCCGGAAGGATCTCCAAAAACATACGGGAACCCGCGTACCGGCCGTGACGGTAACTGGAGATTATGCCATGGGGAAAGGTGGCATGAAGGCCTTTTTCACGGGCAAGGTCAAATAATCCGCAGAGACATTTTTCATACGCTTTCGCTTCAGGCGTCTGAAGACATGGAACAGTTATCACGCAGCGCGGGATGATGGAGCGGGTATATTGCCCTGTTCGTCCCAGAAATGATTTCTGGGAGTGGATGTGCTGCAGCGTGTGATCGATGGATTGAAGATTTTCTTCAATCTTTTGCATTTTCTCTTTCGCCAAACGTTTTCCCGCATTTAGCAGCTGCTCAAATTCCAGCTGCCCGTCTTCATTCACATAGTTTTTCAGATGCTTGAGCGGAATCCCCAGTTCCACACACAGCATGATGGTATCCAGTATCATGATTTGTTCCAGCGAGTAATAGCGATAGCCGGTTTCGGGATTGATATGAGCCGGCGCCAGTATCCCTAATTTCTCATAATACCGCAGCGACTGCACGTTGACGCCCCGTGCTTTCGCCATCTCGCCAATGGATAAATACTGCTCCACGCGCTTCTCCCCCTCTATACCCGTCCGTGCGGGTTGTTTTCAAGAGCGGAATACTTCAGAAAACTGTTGACTCTATGATTATCATATAGTTTATGATACTGATACAGGAGGATTTCGTCAAGAGGTTCAGAGTATCGTCAGTCTGGGACGCGGAGCCCTTGCCGGAACAGTTTCCCGCTGCATGGATCAGAAAGGAGAAAAGCAATGAAGTATATCGTAACAGGGGTAGATGGAAAACTGGCGGGCCGTGTGGCTGAAAATATGCTGCAGCAGGCGCAGGGAAGCGATTTAATCTTTACCTGCCCCAACCCGGATCGGATTCCCGAGGAGAAGAAGGCCCGGTGGAAAAAGGCCGGCGTTTCTCTGCGTGCTGCCAGTTATGACGACGGGGAACAGATGGTCGCCGCTTTTTCCGGCGGCAAGCGGATGTTTTTCATATCCAGTATTCTCAACGGGGAGCGGCGCGTCCGGCAGCATCAATCAGTGATTGATGCGAGCAAAAAAGCGGGGGTGGAGCATATCACCTATACGTCCTTTTTTGGCGCCAACCGGGAGGGCTATCATCAGTATGTGCTGCCGGATCATCGCGCGACGGAGAAGATGCTGAGGGAGTCCGGACTTGCTTACAACATCATGCGCAATAATCTTTACATGGAAAATTATCTCACCACCTCCGTCATGCTGGCGATGCTGAGCAATAATGTCTGGGGCACCACCGCGGGAGAGGGAAAGGTGACCAGTATCGCAAAGGACGACAGCGCCCGATGCGGCGCGGCACTGCTGCTTGGGAAAGGCAAGCCTAATCAGGATTACGATCTGACCAGTCTGGAACCGTTGAGCCAGCGGGACATCTGCCGCATGGTCGCGGAGAAATCCGGAATTCCCTTTGTTTACAAGCCTATGGATGCGGAGGAATTTTTGGCTTATCTGGAGGCGCTGCACATCCCCAAAACCACGGACGGCGATTTCTCCCGTTCTCCGGTTCCGTTCTGTAGCAACGACATGATCACCAATGAAGCCGGCATCGCAGAGGGGCAGATGGGCGTAGTGTCGCACGACGTGGAGCTGCTGACCGGACGCAAGCCTCTGGAAGTGCGGGATTTGCTGGATGAGTACAGCTACGTCTGGCGGGAGAAGGTGACCAACTGGAAGCAAATGTACTGATAGGGGATGGGGAAAGAGCAAATCTGCCGGGTTTGAATCGGGAATGAATGATGCGAATGACGTTCTTGCCGTCCATATCCGACAGTTCTCCAAAATAAATTCCGCCGGCGATCTGGTTATGGGCTGTCATTCTCCGTAGGCAGGTCGATGACCGCGCTGCGCGCCGCTTCTCTTCTCTGGCCGGCGCGCTCCCCGGCGTTCTGGCGTTTTATCAGGCAAAAAAATAGCTCGCGAAATAGTTATATTTATTCTGCCGTCCCCGATGCAAAAAATCGGGGACTTATTTTTTGCATCGCACTTGCTTTATCACTGAAACGCAAAGCGCGCCTTGTGTTTTTTGAAAAAGCTTGCTTTTTGAGCAAACTGCGCTATAATACAAATAAAGACTGTTTTTAAAATATATTCTTTATTAGGCGGTGACGGTCTGTGGCGCGAAAAGCGTATTCGGATCAGGAGCGGGAACAGGTAAGAGAAGCCCTCATGACTACGATGCTCCAATGCATCGCGGACCGGGGCCTGATCCACAGCAGCATTGATGTTCTGTGCGGGAAGGTGGGCATTTCCAAGACCTTCTTCTACAGCTTTTTCTCCTCCAAGGAGGAACTGGTGCTCCACGCCCTGCGATACCAACAGCCCAAGCTGCTGGATTATGCCAGATCCCTAATGGAGGACCCCGGACTCAGTTGGCGGGCGGGAGTGGAAACCTTTCTGAAAAACTGCTGCTACGGGGCCAAAAGCGGAGTTGCTGTTTTGTCCATTGAGGAGGAGCAGCAGGTGCGCCGCTGCCTTTCCGAGGAGAATTTCCAGGCGTTCCGGCGGGATCAGATTATTTTTTATGGAAAGCTGCTTTCCATTTTTGGCCTCCCTGTGGACAGTATTGACCCCCGGCTGTTTGGCAATCTGGCCCTCAGCATGATGATGGTGCACAAGGCCATTCCGGACACGATGCCTTTCCTGTTTCCGGAGGTGGCGGAGGATATGGTGGAGTTCCAGGTCAAGGCCCTTGTGAATGAGATGGAGCGGGTAAAAGAG